>JBIICM010000001.1:10000-60310 GCA_044238875.1 Flavobacteriales bacterium
GAGAATCTGTCTTGCGTGGATGTGGGCTATTGTACTCATGTTATTTTTAAGATGTTAAAGGTAATGTTTTCCGTTTTAAGGTTGCCAGTATTTATATTTTATGAGGTCGCCCGTTATCAGGCTATCACCATCGGCAAGGAAAACGGCTCCGGTGCGTTCAGAAAAAGACTTAAGCGCTTTTTCCCCGTAAGGAAGATTTTCTTTTTGAAGAAAAATAGCAAGTTCGTTATGTCCGAGCAGGAATCTGTCGACTGAACTCAGCGCATCTCTTTTAGAAATAAATGGCTGAACAGTGATGTTTATTGCATCCGAGAAATTATCGAGGAACTGAAGATAAAAATGATCATATTTATAATAGGTATCTCGAAATGTTCCTTCTTTTAAAGCCTCAGGTGCTAATCTAAAAAGGCCTGTTATATGATCTTTACCCCCATATTCCCTTTCAAGTTTTGTTAAGTTGCTGGATTTCATTTCAGCAGTAATTTTATTATAAGGAATAATTGCTTTTTTATAGTAATCGTAATCTGAAAAAAGATGATAGGCAGAAAAGATTAAGGTCAAAAAGGTTGTCATTCTTTTCTTTACAATAGAAATATCCTGAATGCTGAGTGAGTCAATGAGTGCAACAGATAAACAAACATTAAAAATGGGCAATATATTATAGAGAAATTGACCGGTATCAAGTGCGCCTTTCGCCGCTCCTGAAGCTATGCTACCTCCTAATAATAGAAGGAAAGCAAGTACTATAGATGTTTTGCTGCATTTTTTTTTAATTAAGCAAAAAATTATCAATAGCCATGGTATGTACATCACCAGTGATCGAATTCCAGGGAAATAAATAGCAAAGAAAAGCTGCTTGAGATTATTGAAGGATGTTTCCCTGAGAACATCAAAAATCAGAAGAGACTCTTTAATATTTTCAGTAGAGGTTTTATTGCCAAGGAAATGATAGAATAAAAATACAAAGGCTGATACAGATGCAATTATTAAGAAGCCGAGCAAGTTTGTTTTAGAGTTAATTTTTTTTGATAAGAAAAAAAGAACCAATAAACTTGCTGATGCAAATAAGATAGCGGGTAGTGTGCCGATGGAGAATACAGGGATAAAAGATAAAATTATGAAGAATGGCAGTGAAGGCCTGCCGGATTTCCAAAAAACATGAAATCCGTAGGCGATAAAAACATATATAAAGAGGTATTTTCTGCCAAATGACATTAAGGCGCCGGACTGAGTTATTCCATCATGAAATTTTAACCAGGTTGAATCCTGATAAAAACTAAAATAAACACCTGATATAGAGGATAGTATAAATGCCAAAAAATATGCGTTAACATTTTTTATGTTGCTGAAACGATTCTTAATTGAAACAGTTAATACGCTAATCAGTAATCCCTTAAGGTAAGGAAAAACAGCAAGCATTTCAGTTTTAATTGTTGATTTTCCGGTTATGGAATGCATCAATCCATTCAGCCAGATTTCAGGATAATGGTATGGAGATTTAATATTGATTTCATCGGGGTAGAGTTTATTAAGTGAGAGGTTAGGATTTTCAGCACCTAAATCATTCATGAAACCAGAGATTCTGGCATAGGACAGGAAATCGTAATGAGGTACCGTTAATAGTGCGTCTTTGCTACTATCGTACATCCACAAAAACTCAGGTATTGCAAAAATAAAGCTAACAAAAATCAGTAAAAGCAGCGGCTTAAAATACTTTTTCAGATACGTTAATTGCGGAAATTTTGGTTTGAGCGTCAGGTATTTGTATCCGGCAATAACCGGTATAAAAATGCCAAGCAGTATAGTCTGACCATTAGTTTTAATCAACGCAAAAGTTGTTACGAGCAGCAGCAGGCCTAATAGCTGATCTCTCAGGAATCTTTCATCAGGTTTTTCATACTGTTGTTTAATAAAGCCACCCGCAAAAAAACCTGTTAGTGCGACTGATACGCAAAGAATAATGATCCAGAATATTGCAAGTAACAAATCTTCCATTTCGGACCTCAATTAGAAGTTTAGCGGGAAAGCATTTCAGTGAATTCTCCTGTATTTACTTTCTCCATCAATTTAATAAACTGATCAAAGAGGTATCTGGAATCATGAGGGCCGGGACCTGCTTCGGGGTGATATTGTACTGAGAATGCCTTCCCGTTTCGGTGTCGAATTCCGGCGATTGTTTTATCATTAAGGTGTATATGGGTAATTTCTGCGGTCAGATGATTTTCCAGATCAGCTGCTGAAACCGCAAAGCCATGATTTTGTGAAGTAATTTCACCTTTGCCACTATTCAGGTTAAGTACTGGATGATTGATGCCACGATGCCCGTTAAACATCTTATAGGTGCTTACACCCAGGGCTTTTGCGAAGATCTGATGTCCGAGGCAAATGCCAAACAAAGGTCTGCCTGCCGCAAGAATTTCCTGAACTGTTGATACAGCATAGTTCATCACAGAAGGATCACCAGGGCCATTAGAGATTAAATAGCCATGAGGGCCGAATGTTTCCATCTCCCCGAAACTGGTGCGTGCCGGAAAAACCTTGACATAGCAGCCTCTGTCTGTCAAACACTGAATGATATGTTGTTTTACACCCAGGTCAAGCAATGCTACCTTAAAGGGGGCTGTTGGATTTCCTGATGTGTAGGCATTTGGTGTTGATACCTTTGATGATAATTCAAGTCCCTCCATCGAGGGAACCTTCGCCAGTTGTTCTTTAAGCTTGTTAATATCCTGCTCTTCAGAGGATATGATTGCGTTCATGGCACCTTTTGATCGGATATGCCTCACAAGCGCTCTGGTATCAACACCCTCAATAACAGGTATTCCATACCTTTCAAAGAATAACTTTAGCGATCCCTCCGCATTTTCTCTTGAATAAAATTCAGAAAATGAACGACAAACAAGGCCGGCAATCTGAATTTTTTCTGATTCATTTTCATGCTGATGGATGCCGTAATTGCCTATATGCACATGCGTAGCCACAACAATCTGCCCGGCATAAGATGGATCTGTGAAGATTTCCTGATAGCCGGTCATGCCGGTATTGAAACAAATTTCTCCGGTAGCGGTTGCCGCCCCTAAAGGAGCAACACCTTTGAATACTGTGCCATCATGGAGTACCAGTAGAGCATCTTTTGTTTTAGTGTTGTTCATGGATTATGCACTGTATATTAAAAAAAAAGGACAAAACCGGCAGGTCTTATCCTTTAGAAATTCAAGAAATTTTAAAGATCATTCCGGTTTCTTCTCTTCCGAATTTTCAACGTTTTCAGAGCTGACTTCTTGTGACCCTATATTTTCAGCAGTTGGATGGGTTGAATCAGTTTCACTCAACACATTATCAGCGGTTGATGTTTCAACTGTTGATACAGTTTCTTCATTGGCAGAAACGGGCTCCGCTTTGGGTGTTTTGGCAGAGCCACTACGACGACGGGTCTTTTTCTGAGCTCCTTTGGTTGATTTTGAATCTTTAAGAAGATGCTCATTGTAATCAACCAGTTCAATCATGGCCAATTCAGCATTGTCACCAATTCGGTTTCCCAATTTAATGATGCGGGTGTACCCTCCTGGCCGGTCGGCAATTTTATTGGAGATATCACGGAACAGTTCAGAAACTGCCGATTTATCTTTCAGATACGAGAATACAGTTCGCCGGCTATGGATTGTATCGTTTTTAGCGCGGGTAAGCAATGGCTCTACAAATGTTCTGAGTGCTTTTGCTTTGGCAAGCGTTGTATTAATCCGTTTATGCAGGATCAGTGAATTGGCCATATTGGCCATCAGCGCCTTCCTGTGAGACGCTGTGCGGCCTAAATGATTTACTTTTTTTCCGTGTCTCATGATTTCTATTGCCCTTCAGGCATTTATTCTTTATCAAGTTTATATTTGGCAAGATTCATCCCGAAAGTCAGATTCTTGCTTTCAACAAGCTCTTCAAGTTCGGTGAGTGATTTCTTTCCAAAATTTCTGAATTTTAACAAGTCATTTTTGTTGAACGACACCAGCTCTGCGATTGTATCTACATCCGCTGCTTTAAGGCAGTTTAGCGCGCGCACTGAGAGATCCATGTCAACAAGACGTGTTTTTAACAACTGACGCATGTGCAGAATATCTTCGTCAAATTCTTCTGGTGGCAATTTCTCCTCAACATCTTCTGTAATTTTCTCATCTGAGAAAAGATAAAAGTGTTGAATCAGAATTTTCGCAGCTTCTTTAAGTGCGTCTTTCGGGTGAATTGAACCGTCTGTTGAGATATCTATCAGCAACTTCTCATAGTCAGTTTTTTGTTCGACCCTGAAATTTTCAACTGAGTATTTTACATTGCGGATAGGTGTGTGGATTGAATCTATCGGAATCAAACCGGCAACCGGATTTGCCGGGCGGTTTTCTTCAGCAGGCACATAACCCCTTCCTTTATCTATGGTTAATTCAAGTTTCAGATTTACTGAACTGTCGAGGTTACAAATCACGAAGTCATGATTCAGCACCTGAAATGATGAAGTAAATTTTCCAAGGTCTCCTGCAGTTAGCTGCGATTGTCCGGAAATATTAACAATAACATTTTCGTGTTCTGTATTATCAATCTGACGCTTGAATCTAACCTGTTTAAGATTGAGGATGATCTCAGTTACATCTTCAACTACGCCTTTGATAGTTGAGAATTCGTGCTCCACGCCTTCAATCCTAACTGAAGTGATGGCAAATCCCTCAAGGGATGAAAGGAGTATTCTCCGCAGTGCGTTGCCAACTGTAATTCCGTAGCCCGGCTCGAGTGGCCTGAACTCAAACTGACCATTTTGGTCATTTGAAGAGACCATGATCACTTTGTCGGGTTTCTGAAAAGCAAGTATCGCCATATGTTTTGTGAAAAAAGTTGGTTAAAAGGGGTTATTTAGAGTACAATTCCACGATTAGTTGTTCGCGGATGTTTTCGGGAATTTGCTCACGCTCGGGCATGTGAATGAACGTTCCGCTGAGTGTTGATGGATTAAAGTCAATCCAAGGGAATTTATTGGTTCTTCCTGCAACAGAGTTTACCACAATTTCCAGTGATTTGGATTTTTCTCTCACAGAAATGCGATCGCCTGGTTTGAGCGTATATGAAGGAATGTTCACCACCTTATCATTCACCGTGATATGACGGTGAGAAACCAGCTGCCGGGCACCTGATCTGCTGGGAGAAATCCCCATTCTGAAAACCACATTGTCAAGTCGGGCTTCAATCAATTTGAGAAGGTTTTCACCTGTAATGCCCTTTGAGCGTGAAGCTTTGTCGAAAATAAGCGCAAACTGACGCTCAAGAATACCGTAGGTATACTTTGCTTTTTGCTTCTCCATCAGCTGAACGGCATACTCAGAGGTCTTGGCACGTTTTTTTGACTGTCCGTGCATGCCGGGAGGATAATTTTTCTTACTCAGGTGTTTGTCTGGTCCAAAAATCGGTTCCCTAAATTTTCGGGCAATTTTTGATTTGGGGCCTATGTATCTTGCCATATCTTCTTTTCTTTTTTGATTAAACGCGACGACGTTTTGGTGGGCGACAACCGTTATGCGGAACTGGTGTTACATCAACAATTTCAGTTACCTCGATACCTGCATTGTGAATAGTACGGATGGCAGATTCACGTCCGCCGCCTGGACCCTTGACGAAAGCTTTCACCTTACGAAGCCCGAGATCGTAGGCAACTTTTGAGCAGTCAGCTGCTGCCATTTGGGCAGCATAGGGCGTGTTTTTCTTGGATCCGCGGAAACCCATTTTACCGGCTGAAGACCAGCTGATTACCTGTCCGCTTGAGTTGGTAAGCGCAACAATAATGTTGTTAAAGGTGGCGTTAATGTGGGCATGACCGCCGGCCTCTACTTTTACGACCCTTTTTTTAGTCGTTTTGGTTGATTTTGCCATTTGTTTTTATTGAGGTGATTAATTGCGGTGGCAGATTACTTGGTTACCTTTTTCTTATTGGCAACTGTCTTCTTTTTACCTTTCCGCGTACGTGCGTTATTTTTAGTGGTCTGACCTCTAACCGGCAAGCCTGAACGATGTCTGATACCACGATAGGATCCGATGTCCATTAAACGTTTAATGTTTAACTGCACTTCTGACCTAAGTCCGCCCTCCACTTTGATTTTATCATTGATAAATTCGCGGATCGAAGTAAGCTCCTGGTCATTCCAGTCAGCCACTTTTTTGTCAAAGGAAATGCCTGCTTCTGTCAGAATTCGGCGAGCGGTTGAACGTCCAATACCAAAGATGTAGGTAAGTCCAATTTCACCGCGTTTGTTTTTTGGAAGATCTATTCCGGATATACGAGCCATAGGTTGAAGGATATTTTATGGGTAATTAACCCTGACGTTGTTTGAATTTTGGGTTTTTCTTGTTGATCACATAGAGCCTTCCCTTGCGACGCACAATTTTGCACTCAGCGCTTCTTTTCTTGATGGATGTTTTTACTTTCATCGTCGTTTTTATTTGTAGCGATAAGTAATGCGTCCTTTTGTCAGGTCATAGGGAGACATTTCAACTTTTACCTTATCGCCGGGTAAAATTTTGATATAGTTCATGCGCATTTTTCCTGAAATGTGCGCAATGATTACGTGCTCATTTTCAAGTTCAACCCTGAACATTGCGTTAGAAAGGGCCTCTATTATGGTCCCGTCCTGCTCTATGGATGACTGTTTTGGCACTTATGTTTGTTTTCTGTTTTTAAACCAATATCAGATTTCGTTCTTTCAATACCTCTTCCACAAAAGAAAATGTGGAAAGAATATCTGCTTTGTCTTTACGCACCGCAACAGTATGCTCAAAGTGTGCGGAAGGTTTGCCGTCAGAGGTTTTAATCGTCCAGCCATCCTTTCCATGCACAATTTGCCTTTTACCCATATTGATCATCGGTTCAATGGCGATGACTAGGCCTTCCTGCAATTTGATCCCTGAGCCTCTTTTTCCAAAATTGGGAACCTCAGGTGCCTCATGCAATTCACGACCTATTCCGTGGCCAACCAATTCTCTCACTACTGTGTAACCAAAAGATTCACAATATGTCTGGATTTCGTAGCTGATATCATTTAAGCGTCTGCCTGCAACTGCCGCTGCAATGCCACGGTAAAGACTCTCTTTGGTCACCTTCAGAAGGTTTATAACCTCTTCACTCACGTTTCCGATTGCAAAGGTGTAGGCAGAATCACCGAAAAAGCCATTTTTCTTCACTCCGCAGTCTACCGAAATGATATCGCCTTCTTCAAAGTGCTTATTGTCAGGAATTCCGTGCACCACCTGTTCATTGGGTGAGATGCAAAGCGTATTCGGGAAACCTTTCAGGCCTTTGAAAGCCGGAATTGCTCCGTTGTCACGGATAAATTCCTCAGCTATTTTATCCAGCTCAAGGCTGGTAACCCCGGGTTCAATCTTTTTGGCGACTTCTGCCAGGGTGCGTGCAACAAGTAAAGAACTCTCTCTGATCAGTTCTATTTCTTCGTCGGTCTTGTAATGGATCATCGAAGAAACGTGCTTAGCTCGCCATGTTCATAGACGCAGGAGCACGACCTTTAATGCGGCCGCTTTTCATGAGTCCATCGTATTGACGCATCAGCAAATGACTTTCAATTTGCTGCAGGGTATCGAGCACCACACCTACAAGAATCAGCAGGGAGGTTCCGCCATAGAACTGAGCAAATTTGTTACTTACCCCGATGAGACCAGCCAGAGAAGGCAAAATCGCAACGAAGGCAAGGAACAGGGATCCGGGAAGTGTAATCCTGGACATGATAGTATCAATAAATTCAGCTGTATTCTTTCCAGGTTTAATTCCCGGAATAAAACCACCGCTGCGTTTCATTTCTTCCGCCATATTCTTTGGATTTACTGCAATGGCGGTGTAGAAATAAGTAAAGAGTATGATCATCACTGCAAAAGTGAAATTGTACCAAAAGCCCTGTGTATTGGTAAAGGCAGCCATGAAGCCTGAGAGCGATTCAAGTTCAGCATAACCAACAATTGTAATGGGAATAAACATAATTGCTTGAGCAAAAATGATGGGCATAACACCGGCAGTATTAACGCGGAGCGGAATGTACTGTCTGACGCCACCGTATTGTTTATTGCCCTGAATACGCTTAGCCATCTGCACCGGTATTCTCCGAACACCCTGAACAAGGAGTATAGAGGTGATGATTACAAATAAGAGAATAACCAATTCAATCAGGAACATTACCAACCCACCAGAACCTTTTTCTGTGAATCGTGAAACGAATTCGGATGAAATCGCTCCCGGAAGGTCTGCAATAATTCCAACCATAATGATTAAGGAAATACCGTTTCCTATCCCCCTGTCAGTAATACGTTCGCCAAGCCACATGATAAACATAGTACCGGCTACAAGAATAATGGTAGAACTAATCCAAAAGAAAGCAGAGAAATCAGTAACAATATTAGCCTGAAGCTGTTGGTTAAGATTTGCAAGGTAGCTTGGAGCCTGAATAGCCGTAATACCTACTGTGAGGTAACGGGTAAACTGGTTCATTTTTTTACGACCGCTTTCACCCTCTTTCTGAAGTTTCTGAAAATATGGAACTGCTATCGTTAACAGCTGAACAACGATGGATGCCGAGATGTACGGCATGATTCCCAAAGCAAAAATTGAAGCATTTGAGAAAGCCCCACCTGAGAACATATTAAGCAGACCCATAACACCACCAGAGGTTTGAGCCTTTAATTGGCTGAGATCATCAGGATTAATTCCGGGCAACACAATAAAGGAACCAAGGCGGTAAATAAACAGAAACAGGAGTGTGTTCCCGAGTTTACGGCGCAATTCCTCTATTTTGTAGATATTCTTTAAAGTGGTGATCAGATTTTTCATCAGGCTATGATTGTTGCATTTCCTCCCAATGATTCAATTGCATTTTTTGCAGTAGCAGTGAATGCGTGTACACTCACATCGAGTTTTGACTTAAGTTCACCTCTACCTAAAATCTTTATCAGGTCATGTTTACCCGCTAAACCGTTTTGGCGGAGTGTCTCCAGTGTAATAGATTGAAGCCCGTTCTTTTCAGCAAGTTCGCTCAAAGTATCCAGATTGATACCCCGGTATTCAATCCGGTTGATATTTTTGAATCCAAATTTTGGCAAACGGCGTTGCAGGGGCATTTGACCACCTTCAAAACCGGCTTTACTGCTATATCCTGATCGGGATTTTGCACCTTTATGACCGCGTGTGGATGTTCCTCCGCGACCAGAACCCTGGCCACGACCAATACGCTTGTTTGATTTTACGGACCCTGCAGCGGGTTTAAGATTATTCAGGTTCATTTCCTGTGGATTAATTTGTTCAGACTTCTTCTACGTTCAACAGGTGTTTGATCTTATTGATCATACCCTGAATTTGTGGAGTTACTTCGTGCTCAACGGGAACATTCATTTTGGTGATACCAAGTGCGACGAGGGTTCGCTTTTGACGTTCCGGACGGTCGATCCCGCTTTTTACCTGAGTTATTTTGATCTTCGCCATTGTATATTGAACTTAACCGTTGAAAACTTTTTCCATGCTGATACCCCTTTGCTGGGCCACCGTTGCAGGGTCACGCATTTGTGTAAGCGCATCAATTGTTGCTTTAACCACATTATGCGGGTTTGATGAGCCTTTAGATTTCGCAAGAACGTCTGTAATACCCACACTTTCAAGCACAGCGCGCATCGCACCACCTGCAATTACACCCGTTCCATGTGCAGCAGGTTTAAGAAATACAAGAGCTCCGCCAAATTTACCTACCTGCTCATGGGGCACAGTACCATTGATAACCGGAACTTTGATAAGCGATTTCTTTGCATCATCAACACCTTTGCTGATGGCATCCGTTACTTCCTTAGCTTTTCCAAGTCCATGGCCAACAATACCTTTTTCATTTCCAACCACTACAATGGCCGAAAAGCTAAAGGCCCGTCCTCCTTTGGTTACCTTGGTGACGCGTTGCACGCCAACCAACTTATCTTTCAGTTCAATATCGCTTGAACGTACTCTTTTTATATTTGCGTTCGCCATAATCGTTTAAAATTGAAGTCCACCTTCACGGGCGCCTTCTGCCAATGATTTAATTCTACCATGATAGAGATAGCCATTCCTGTCGAACCGGATTTTTGAGATTCCAGCTTCAATGGCTTTAGCAGCAACTGCTTTTCCTACAAGAGCAGCTTTTTCAGACTTGTTTACTTTCTGCGTCGCAATTGCGGCATCAGCAGATGAAGCAGCAAGGAGCGTATGCCCTTTTTGATCATCAATCAGTTGAACATAAATGTCCTTATTGCTTCTGAAAACACTCAGGCGCGGAGCAGTGGCATCTCCTGATACCACCTTACGAATCCTTTTTTTGATTCTATTTCTTCTGTATTCTTTTGTGATAGCCATTTTCTTGTTAAGCTATTGTTATTTTTTACCGGCTGATTTACCAGCTTTACGGCGTAATACTTCGTTTGCAAACTTGATCCCTTTGCCTTTATAAGGTTCTGGAGGCCTGAGTGAACGAATCTTAGAAGCGACCATTCCCAATAATTGCTTATCAGTCGACTTCATAGAAATGACAGGGTTTTTACCGCGCTCGGTTTTGGTTTCAAGTTTAATCTCGTTTGGAATTTCAAACACAATATTATGAGAGTAACCCAACGAAAGTTCAAGCATTTGACCTGTGTTGGAGGCCCTGTAACCGACACCAACGAGTTCTTGTTCGGTCGTAAATCCGGTATTTACGCCTGTTACCATATTATTTAGCAGTGCTCTGTAGAGCCCATGCTTGGCTTTGTGCGCCTTTTCTTCGGTTTGACGGGAAAGTATTACTTCTCCCTCATTGATTTCCAAACTAATAGCCGGATCAACTTGCTGCTGCAATTCACCAAGGGGACCTTTAACAGTAACCAGATTATCCCCGTTTACTGTTACACTAACTCCTTTGGGCAGGACGATGGGCAGTTTACCTATACGTGACATAAGATCGTGATCTGATTTTTATTAGTAAACATAGCAAAGAACTTCACCTCCAACGTGTTCTTTCCGGGCTTCCTTATCGCTCATAACCCCGCGTGAGGTTGAGAGAATAGCTATACCCAACCCATTGATAACCCTGGGCAAATTGGATGCATCAACATACTTGCGCAAACCGGGTTTGGAAATCCTTTCCAGGCTACGTATTGCAGAAGTTTTAGTGGCTGGATGATATTTCAAAGCGATTTTGATTGAACCCTGTGGGTTAACATCTGAAGCTTCTTCAAATTTATAACTGAGGATATATCCTTTGTCAAAAAGGATTTTAGTCAGTTCTTTTTTAATGTTCGAAGAAGGGACTTCCACCACTCTGTGGTTCGCCTTAATAGCATTTCGCAGGCGGGTAAGATAGTCAGCTATCGGATCGGTCATTTTGTAAGGTTGTATTGAATTTTATTTACCAGCTGGCTTTAGTGATACCCGGAATTTTACCATCTGTTGCCATTTCGCGGAAGGTTATTCTTGAAATACCGAAGTGGCGAATATACCCGCGTGGACGGCCGGTAAGTTTACACCGGTTGCGAAGACGAATCTTGGAAGAATTCCTGGGCAACTTTTGAAGACCGGTGGAATCACCTGCTGCCTTCAAAGCGGCCCTTTTCTCAGCAAATTTGGCCACCAGTTTCGCCCGTTTAACCTCACGGGCTTTCATGCTCTCTTTAGCCATCTGGAATTATTTTTTTTGATTTTTGAATGGTAAACCGAATTCTCTCAGCAGCGCAAAAGCTTCTTTATCATTTGGAGCATTGGTCACAAAAGTGATATCCATACCCATAATTTTGGAAACTTTATCAATGTTGATTTCCGGGAAAATTATCTGCTCGGTAACACCAAGCGTGTAATTACCTTTTCCGTCGAAGCCTTTATCATTGATACCACGAAAATCACGAATTCTCGGAAGCGCAACATTGATTAAGCGCTCAAGAAATTCATACATTTTGTCGCCACGCAAGGTAACCCGCACGCCAACCGGAACCCCTTTACGAAGTTTAAAGTTGGAGATATCTTTTTTGGATTTGGTGGCTACAGCCTTCTGGCCCGTGATCAGCCCCATTTCAGCTATGGCAGACTCGATAAGTTTCTTGTCTGAAACAGCAGCACCAATGCCCTGATTCAGACAAATCTTCTGAAGTCGTGGAACCTGCATTATACTTTTATAACCGAATTCGCCCTGGAGTGCCTTGACGATGTCGGCCCGGTATTTTTTCTTTAGAGTGGGTGAGAAACTCATTTTTTACTTCCCTCCGATGTTGCTTTTATTTTGAAGATACGGGTTTTATTCCCTGTTTTTACGTCAGTTTGAAAGCCTGCTTTTGCTGGTTTTCCTGATTTAGGATCAATTAGTTTCAGGTTAGAAACATGAATTGGTCCTTCTTTTTTAATGATACCACCATCAGGATATTTTGCATTCGCCCTGGCTTTGATGTGCTTGGAAACGAAGTTGACACCCTGAACTACAGCACGTTGCTTTTTTAGGTCAACAGATTGCACTTCTCCTTGTTGCCCCTTGGCATCACCGGCTAGCACAATTACTTTATCTCCTTTTTTAATATGCAGTTTCATATTCGTCTGGTTTTTAAAGTACTTCAGGAGCAAGTGAAACAATTTTCATGAATTGCTTTTCGCGCAGTTCACGGGCTACTGGACCGAAGATACGTGTTCCTCTCAGTTCATCATTTGCAGTTAGCAAAACCACCGCGTTGTCATCGAAGCGGATATATGAACCATCCGGGCGGCGAATTTCCTTACGTGTGCGCACTACTACTGCTTTGGTAACAGAACCTTTTTTTGCGTTTCCTGAAGGTAAGGCATGCTTTACAGACACGACTATTTTATCTCCGATAGAAGCATATCTCTTTTTTGTTCCCCCCAGCACGCGAATACAGAGCACTTCTTTTGCTCCACTGTTATCGGCCACTGTCAAACGGGATTCCTGCTGTATCATGATCTTTCAGATGCTATTGATTATTTGGCTCTTTCGACAATTTCAACCACCCTCCAGCGCTTAATTTTGCTGAGCGGACGTGTTTCACTTATTTTAACGGTATCACCCGGATTGCACTCGTTTTTGTCATCATGGGCAAAGAAAGTTGTTGTTTTCTTCACAAACTTGCCATATTTCGGGTGTTTAACCTTTCTCTCCACGGAAACCACGATTGTTTTATCCATCTTGTTACTTTTAACAAGACCGATTCTTTCCTTGCGGAGGTTTCTTTCGATGGTTGCAGATGTTGGAGTTACTTCCATAGTTATTTGGCGGTATTTTGATTGAGGTCACGATTACGCAACTCGGTTTTAAGTCTTGCAACCAACCTGCGACCATGACGCAATTTCATGGGATTTTCAAGGGTAGAAACAGTATGATTAAATCGAAGTTTATCCTGCTGGAAAATCTCCTCATTAATCCTGTCCTTTAGTTCAGCAAGGGACAATTCCCTTATTTCGGTATTGTTTTTCATAGTTATCAGGCAGCTTCTTCAACGTAATCTCTGCGCACAATAAATTTAGTCACAACAGGGAGTTTTTGTGCCGCAAGGCGGAGTGCCTCTTTTGCAACTTCCATTGGAACCCCTTCTGCTTCAAAAATGATGGTTCCGGGTTTAACAACGGCTACCCAGTATTCAGGAGCACCTTTACCTTTTCCCATTCGCACTTCTGCGGGTTTCTTAGTAATGGGCTTATCCGGAAATACCCTGATCCAGATCTGACCTTCTCTTTTCATGTACCTGGTCACTGCAATACGGGCGGCTTCAATTTGTCTGGCGGTCATCCAGACCCCTTCCATTGCCTTTATCCCGAAAGAGCCAAATGCCAACTGGTTGCCCCGTGTGGCGTTGCCCTTCATTTTCATCTTATGCTGCTTCCTGTACTTTGTACGTTTCGGCTGTAACATCGCAATTCCTTATTAAACTTAAAGTTCCCAGTCAGGTAAAGTGTTTTTCTAATACCTCCTGATTTGGGGAGGGCAAAGATAGTAACTTGTTTTATTAATTCAACAAGTGGTGTTAAAAAAATTCTGAATTATTTGAACAAATAATTTTCTGCCCAATGCAAACAGCCTTAACCTGTAAGTTATTTAACCAAGATAATATCATTTGTTTTAACTGTATTGCTGCGGTTAAGCGATCTGTCACATATACTGATTTCATAGCGTATGGTATCGAAATCGGAAAACGGATTAGCTGTAAAGAGTTGCATTTCTATTTCACCTTCAATGGCTTTCCCTCCGGATTTCTGCCGAAGATCAGGAATGCGGCTGTTTGATGAAAGGGTGTCCGCTCCGGGAAAGGGTGGGGGGGGAGTCACTTTTTTATACTGACCATTTCGTTTTTCAAAATAGCTGATAAAAAAGTTATAGTAAAATTCACTGCCCTTATTAAAAGGAGGTAATGTGTCTGAAGGTCCAAGCCCGATATCCCCTTTGCCATCGGTAAACGCCAGTCTCACAATACCGGCACTGTCTCTTCCGGCCTGATCAGTAATACGTGTAAATGAAACGAAACGAATGTTTGGGATGTCTGAATATAAAGGCTCCTTTTGGCAGCCCTCCAGCTGAAGAAGAAAGAGCAAGAGCAGAATTAACGGCATGGTTGGATTAAGGATTTTGATTGTCCTACCTTTGCAAAGGTAAGGTGGAATACGGGAAAACATATAAAGTTGAAAGGGGCGAGCTGATTGAACGCCTTTTCAGCGAAGAATCCAAGACGGATGCAGACCTGCTGCAGCTTGATGTTTTTCGCTTTCAGTATGCCTACAATATTTTGTATAAAACCTGGTGCGATTATCTCGGCAAGCAGATTCGTAATGTTGATGTTGTGGAGAAGATCCCGCATTTACCGATTTCATTTTTCAAGTACCATCGTATTCAGACAGGCATAATGCCTACGGAGAAAACCTTCAGAAGCTCAGGTACAGGCGGATCAGACCGCTCGATTCATTCGGTAAGGGATCTTTCAATATATCGTAACAGTGCCTTAAGTATGTTTGAAGCTGCATTTGGCAAACCGAGTGACTATGTTTTTGTCGGATTACTGCCCAGTTACCTTGAGCGGGACGATTCTTCGCTCATATATATGTGTAAAATATTGATGGAAGCATCCGGCCGATCTGAAAGCGGCTTTTATCTTGATCAGTATGAATTGCTCAATCAAAAGCTAATGCAGATGAAGGCGTCAGGGTTGAAGGTATGGCTGATTGGGGTGAGTTTCGCACTGCTTGATTTTGCAGCATACAGCCCTCCGGTATGGCCTGGGCTTACGGTTGTTGAAACGGGAGGCATGAAAGGACGTAAGGAGGAGATGGTCAGGGAAGCCCTTCATCTCCGCATCAGGCAAAGCTGGCCGCTGAAAAACATTTATGCTGAATATGGAATGACTGAATTGCTTTCACAGGCTTATGCAGGAGCGGATGGCTGGTTCAGCACCCCGCCGTGGATGAAGGTGCGGATCCGCGACAGCTATGATCCGTTTACCTATATAGAGTCAGGGAGAACTGGCGGGATTAATGTGGCTGATTTAGCCAATATAGATTCATGCGCCTTTATTGCAACCGATGATTTGGGGCTGGCCTGCGATACCGGAGAATTTAAGGTGCTGGGGCGTTTTGACCATGCTGAACAAAGAGGTTGCAACCTTTTATTGCTTTAATTGGTGCCATGTTTAAAATTTACATAAGATAAAATTTGTATGGAATGATTCTATTACTATCTTTGCAGCCCGTTTGAAAAAACGAATTTAACATTCATACTGAATCAAGTGAATACACTGAGTTATAAAACGATATCGGCCAACGATGCAACCGTTGAAAAAGAATGGGTGCTTATTGATGCCGAGAATCAGGTTTTGGGCCGTTTGAGTTCTGAAGTGGCCAAAATCATCCGCGGAAAAAGGAAGCCATCATTTACCCCACACGTTGACTGTGGTGATAACGTGATCATTATTAACGCTGAGAAGGTAATTCTCACAGGTAGCAAAACTGATGTAAAGCAGTATGTGCGCTACACCGGCTATCCGGGTGGTCAACGTTTTCAAACTCCCAGAGAACTACTTGGCAAGAAACCTGAGGGTATTATTGAGCATGCTGTGAAAGGTATGCTTCCAAAGAACAGACTTGGCAGGAGATTATTTGGCAATCTCTATGTATATGCCGGGTCAGAGCATCCGCATGCAGCGCAAAAACCTAAAACGATCAACTTAAGCGACATCCGTTAATGGAAACCATCAATACCAGCGGCAGAAGAAAGACTTCCATTGCCAGGGTTTATCTGAGCCCGGGGAAAGGGAACATCACTGTAAACAGGAAAGATGTAAAGGAATACTTTACTGTTCCCACCCTTCTTGGATCAATTCAAAAACCTTTTGAGGTTACTGAGCACAAAGATAAATTTGACGTCAGGGCGACCATCACAGGTGGTGGCATCACCGGTCAGGCAGATGCCCTTAAACTGGCGATTGCAAAAGCGCTTGTTGAAGTTGACGAAGCTAATAAACCGGCATTGCGGGCACATGGCCTGCTGACGCGCGATCCCAGAATGGTGGAGCGTAAAAAGCCCGGACAGAAGAAGGCCAGAAAGCGTTTCCAATTCAGCAAGCGTTAATTTACCGGAAGAATACTATGTCAAAAATTTCTACAGACCAGTTACTGGACGCGGGTGTTCACTTCGGACATCTCAAAAGCAAATGGAATCCCAACATGGCTCCCTATATTTTTATGGAGCGCAATGGGATTCACGTGATTGACCTCAATAAAACAGTTGTAAAGCTCGAAGAGGCTGCAGCTGCAATGAAACAAATTGCCAAATCAGGAAAAAAAATCCTTTTTGTGGCTACTAAAAAGCAGGCAAAAGAGATTGTTGCTGATTCTGTAAAAAAGGTGAATATGCCCTATGTTACGGAACGCTGGCCAGGTGGCATGCTTACCAACTTCGCCACCATTCGTAAAGCTATAAAGAAAATGGCTTCCATTGATAAAATGGCAACGGATGGAACCTATGAAACCATTTCTAAAAAGGAAAAGCTGACCATCTCGCGTGAACGTGAAAAACTTGAAACACAGTTCGGATCAATCGCGGATATGGGACGTCTTCCGGCGGCACTTTTCATTGTTGATATCAGCAAGGAGCATATTGCAGTTGCTGAAGCAAGGAGATTAAACATACCCACCTTTGCCATTGTAGATACGAATTCAAACCCAAATCTGGTTGATTATCCGATTCCCGCAAATGATGATGCTGCAAAATCAATTGCGCTCATTATGGAGGTTGTTGTATCAGCAATTCAGGAAGGATTGAATGAGCGTAAATCTGACAAGGACAAGGGCGAAGAGGAAGGCCGTGCGCAAGGTTCCGAGAAACTGGCCGAAAGCGAATCCTCTGCTCAGTAATCATCTTAAAAAAATATAGACATGTCAAACGTAGCTATTACTGCAGCTGATGTTAATAAACTCCGTCAGATGACCGGTGCAGGCATGATGGACTGTAAAAAAGCCCTTACAGAATCAAATGGTGATTTTGAAGCGGCTATTGATTTTCTTCGGAAGAAAGGGCAAAAAGTTGCCGGAAACCGTGCAGATCGTGATGCCAATGAAGGTGTTGTGCTTGCAAAGGTTGCGGCTGATCACTCCAAAGCTGTTTTGGTAACCCTGAATTGTGAAACTGACTTTGTTGCCAAAAATCAGGAGTTCATCGATTTCACCACCAAGATAACAGACCTCGCATTGACCCATTTTCCGGGTGACGCTGTTTCCTTAGGTGCAATCCAGATCGATGGCCTGAGTATCAATGATAAAATCACTGAACTGGTTGGGAAAATAGGTGAGAAAATGGAGCTTCATTACAGTAATATTACTGCTCCTTATGTTGTTGCCTATAACCATCCCGGAAACAGGCTTGCTACCATTGTTGGATTCAATAAATCTGACGCTAAGGATATCGAAACAATCGCGAGGGATGTAGCTATGCAGGCTGCTGCAATGGCCCCTGTAGCTGTAGATAAGGAAGATGTTGATACCACTACGCTTGAAAGAGAGTTGGATGTAGCGCGGGAACAGGTACGTGCCGAGGGTAAGCCGGAAGAGATGGTTGAAAAAATTGCCCAGGGGAAACTCAATAAGTTCTACAAGGAAAGCACCTTGCTCAATCAGGAGTTTATAAAAGACAATAAGCTGACTGTTCGTCAGTATCTTCAGCAGGCTGATAAAGACCTTACGGTTACAGCCTTTAAACGTCAGGTGTTAGGAAGCTAAAGCAAAAAAGAGAGAAGAAATTCTCTCTTTTTTTTTACTTGTTTTCAAAAGATATCAATCAAAACGTATGAAGTATAAACGCATACTACTCAAGCTAAGTGGAGAAGCCCTCATGGGAGAAAAGAACTTCGGTATTGACCCGGAAAGGCTTTCACAATATGCGCAAGAAATCAAGGAAGCATCAACTGCTGGCGTTCAGGTTGCGGTTGTGATCGGTGGAGGTAATATTTTCAGAGGCATCCAGGCCGCCGAGGGCGGAATGGATAGGGTTCAGGGTGATTATATGGGTATGTTGGCTACGGTAATTAATAGTATGGCGCTGCAATCAGCTCTTGAAACCATTGGCGTGCAAACCAGGTTACAGTCGGCTATTAAAATGGAGCAAATATGCGAGCCATTTATCAGGCGAAGGGCGGTGAGGCATCTTGAAAAAGGAAGGGTAGTGATTTTTGGTGCAGGTACAGGAAATCCTTATTTCACAACAGATACAGCGGCTACTCTTAGAGCCATAGAAATTGAAGCGGATGTTATATTGAAAGGTACACGGGTAGATGGTATCTACTCTGCTGACCCTGAGAAAGATCCATCAGCGGTAAGGTATGAGCGGGTTTCTTTTACTGAGGTTTATGAAAAAGGGTTGAGTGTAATGGATATGACGGCCTTTACTTTGTGCAATGATAATAAGCTTCCAATCATTGTTTTTGATATGAATAAAACCGGAAATCTAAAAAGACTGCTGAGCGGTCATCAGGTAGGGACACTCGTTGAATTTTAATTCGGGCCTTTCAGCAAAGATGAATGGCTATATTTGCAAAGTAATTTGATAAGCTATGAATGAGAGAGTAAAACCGGTAATGGATCAGACCCGTTCGATGATGGAAAAGGCCATCACCCATCTTGAGGTAGAACTCGCCAAAATAAGGGCAGGTAAGGCATCAGCGCAAATGCTTGATGGAATTTATGTGGATTATTACGGAACCAACACACCTTTAACAGGTGTGGCAAGTATCAATACACCAGACGGCAGAACCATTGCCATTCAGCCATGGGAGAAGCAAATGCTCGGTGTTATAGAAAAGGCGATTTTTGGTTCAAATATAGGCCTTACACCTCAAAACGACGGTCAGATGATCAGGCTGACCATACCCCCTCTTACAGAAGAGCGTCGGCGTGATCTGGTAAAGCAGGCTAAGTCAGAAGCTGAGAATGCACGTGTAAGTATTCGAAATATCCGTCGCGATTCAAATGAGTTGATAAAAAAACTGGTTAAAGAAGGATTGGCTGAGGATATTGCCAAGGATGCTGAAAACAACATTCAAGGCCTCACAAATGCTTACATTGAAAAGGCAGATAAACATCTTGAATTCAAGGAGAAGGAAATTATGACCGTTTAATAGGCGGATTTCCATCGCGCTCCTAAACATCCAATTACTCTACAGTAACTGATTTGGCAAGGTTTCTTGGCTGATCAACATTACATCCGCGCATAATGGCAATATGATAAGCCAATAATTGCAGCGGAATTACACTGATAAGCGGAGTGAGTTCTTCCTCTACTTCAGGTATTTCAATGGTATGATCTGCCAGTGATTTCACATGCTGGTCGCCCCGGGTAACAATGGCAATAATTTTTCCGCCGCGGGCTTTTACTTCCTGAACGTTGCTGAGAATTTTCTCATAAGCCCCTTTATTGGGGGCTATTACCACAACCGGCATTTCTTCATCAATCAGAGCAATGGGTCCATGCTTCATTTCAGCTGCAGGATAACCTTCCGCATGTATGTAGGAGATTTCCTTCAATTTTAGTGCGCCTTCAAGCGCAACAGGGAAATTATAGCTTCTGCCCAGATACAGGCAGTTATTGGCATCCTTGTATATTGAACTGATGTATTTGATCTGAGCATCAAGTTTGAGCACATCTTCCACCTTTGCGGGTATCTCGTCGAGCGAATTTAACAGCATGTGGTATTTGGCTTCTGTAATTGTTCCCTTACGGTGTGCAAAAACAAGCGCCATCAGCGTTAATACTGTTACCTGTGCCGTGAATGCTTTTGTAGAGGCAACGCCAATTTCAGGTCCGGCATGGGTATATGAACCTGCATGTGTAGCCCGTGCAATAGATGAACCGACTACGTTACAAATACCAAAAATTGTGGCGCCTTTTGACTTTGCCAGTTCAACAGCCGCAAGTGTATCAGCAGTTTCTCCCGACTGTGAAATGGCAATCACGAGATCGTCTTCGTGAATGATTGGATTTCGATACCTGAATTCAGAAGCATATTCTACCTCGACCGGTATTCTTGCAAGATCTTCAATGAGGTATTCGCCGATCAGGCCGGCATGGTATGAGGTGCCGCAGCCCACAATTATGATACGCCTGGCATTCAGTATCTTGTTCTGATAATCAATAATGCCACCAAGTGTAACCTCGCCGAGGTCGCGGTTGAGCCGGCCGCGCATGTTATCGCGAATTGACCGCGGCTGCTCGTAAATTTCCTTGAGCATGAAATGATCGAAACCTCCTTTTTCGATTGTTTCAAGTTGCATCTCTAACTCCTGAATGTAAGGTGTTTTATCCTGATTACGGATCGTTTTGATCTTCATCTCCTTACCGCGTTCCAGAATAACAATCTCCTCGTCGTCAAGGTAAACTACGTTGCGCGTGTACTCAATGATGGGCGTGGCATCAGAGGCGATAAAATATTCGTGATTCTTACCAACCCCTACCACAAGCGGACTGCCTTTTTTAGCGCCAATCATCAGGTCGGGATTTTCTTTGCTCAGGATAACGATGGCATAAGCACCAATTACCTGATTCAAAGCCTTGAGCACAGCATCTACCAGACCCACCTTTTCATTTTTCTGAATATTTTCGATCAGATAGATCAAAACTTCTGTATCGGTATCGCTTTTGAAAACATGCCCCCGGTTTGTGAGTTCTTTTTTCAGAGAGGCATAATTTTCAATAATGCCATTGTGAATGATTACCAGGTCGCCAGACTCACTGAAGTGAGGATGTGCATTTTTATCATCGGGAACACCATGAGTGGCCCATCGGGTATGCCCAACGCCTAAACTGCCACTTGTATCTAGTCCGGCGCTGAATTGCTGAAGATCTGAAACCTTCCCCTTACATTTGTAAAGCCTGATAGGGTCTCCGGCTTTCAGAAGGGCTATTCCGGCACTGTCGTAACCCCTGTATTCAAGCCGGTGAAGGCCTTTGATCAGAATCGGGTAGGCTTGCTGCTCCCCCATGTATGCTACAATTCCGCACATATTGCTTTTTATTGATTGGGTAAAACCTGATAAAGTAATTCAAGACGCATTGGTTTGATCGGATGACTTCCACCATTGAGTCTTATTCTGTATGAGCTTACTGCAGTTCCTGCGGGTTGGATAAAAAGACCATAGTCTTTAATTGTTCCATCCAGCAGACCCTGAAGATGTCTTGCAATGTTAAAGGTATAAACTTTCTTTGAAGCGTCAAAGGTTCCACCGGAGTAATCTTCGCCTGATAAATTATCAAGGGTTTTAATCAGTTTGCCGGATGAGTCTTTGGTTATCAGGTTCAGTAATGGGTTGGCCGGATACTTTGTTAAATCGTCAGGATCAGCGGGAACTGTTAACCGCGCCTTATTGATCAGGATTTTCCGCTTTCCTTTCCAGCTCAATAAATTGGGGAAATCAACCCGTGTTCTCAACCCGGCCATGTTGGCAGCGTAGCATTTTTCCTGTGCAAGAGCCGGTGTGTTTATCAAACTGATGATATCAGCCGGGTATTTCCTTTTGAAAGAGCTGAACCTGGCACTGTTTTCATTGATACTGAAAGCAACCAATAAGCTATCTTGCTCATTATTATGGTAATGGAGTTCAATTCCGGAGCCTGAGGTGAGCCTAAAATCTAGCATAGCGCCATGCCCCGGCTGCTCATTCGGAAGGGAGGAACTGATATAAATGCCTTTAAAAAAATTCAGAAACGCAGCGTTATCAGTAAAATTTGATGGGTTATCAAGGAAATTCTGGGCCAGCGTTTTTGTAATCCTTATGCGCAACTGGGGTCTTTGTTTTTTACCGTTGATAACTACACTGTCGGCCGGTGCTGGTTTTATAAGGCCGCTTGCACCAATTGGTTCAGATTCATAAACAGTGGAGTCATTACTGTAATAAACAGAATCTGGATAAATTGATTGGGTGAGGCGGAAAACCTTAAACTCTTGTAAGCCTGCAGTGGCAGAGATATCGCCGTAGAAACCTCCGTTATAGGGTAAAACAAGTACCATTGAATCGGCCACGGGTAGCGTACCAAAGTTCAGGTTGCTTGCGGTCATTCTAACCTGAGCAAAGATACCGGCACTGACTGGTCCAAGCAGCGGATCATTGAAGGAACCGAGCAGGTTCAGGCTTAGCTCATCTGAGCGAACAGAATCTTCCCGCTCAAGGGTTGTTCGAACAATAAGCGTGCTGTCAGACAGCAAGTTGATTGCATCCGAAGGGTTCAACAGTTCGGAACCGAATTCAGGTTTTTTACAAGCCTGAAGCAACAAGGCAAACAAAATGAAACCCGGAAGGGCAAAGTGCAGCACTCCCGGGCATCGCCCGATAAATTTGTTCAATGTTTAAGATTCAGCAAGTTCAGCAACGCTATCTCCAAGCAGCACTTCATCGTAGAAGGCTGAATATGCCTCTGAGTAGCCGGATGATTCAACAAAATCAAGTACAGGTTTTCTCTGTTTTCTGGCAAAATTAAGGGCCTGATTGTCATACTTTTCATCAGCTACAATTACACCATCAGAGAAATGAATGGCATGTTTGGTGAGGCTTGTGTAATCAGGAGCTTTCAATAGTTCAACATCAGTTGGATCAATACCATCCATGATCAGTTTTTCGGGTAAGCGGTGATTGAGCTTATTGTCAAAGCTGTCGTTGTATAGTGAGTAAACCACCCTGCTTTCGGCGAAAAGTGGATCATCCTTGTAATTTTTTTTAATCAGCACAGGCAGCAATGCGGTCATCCAACCGTGGCAATGAATAACATCAGGTGACCATCCCAATTTTTTAACCGTTTCAATAACCCCCTTGCAGAAGAAGAGCATCCGTTCATCATTATCCTCGAAGAAATCCCCGTTTTTGTCATGAACAATATGCTTACGCTGGAAATACTCTTCGTTATCAATGAAATAAACCTGCATACGCGCAGCCTGTATGGAAGCCACCTTTATGATAAGTGGCTGATCATTGTCATCAATAATCAGGTTCATTCCGGAAAGCCTGATTACCTCATGCAGCTGATTTCTGCGTTCGTTAATGAGGCCAAATCGCGGCATAAAGGTTCTTATTTCACGTCCGTTCTCCTGAATAGCCTGTGGAAGATGCCTGGAAATTTTCGAAATGTGCGTTTCTGGCAGGTAGGGAGTAATTTCCTGAGAAACGAATAAGACTTTTGTCTTCTTCATAGCAGTGGGTTAGTTAGAAAAGGAAGTTGCTGATAATCAATCTTTGACAGGCCTACGGAAAAAATTGTGATTATGCGTTGTTGCATCAGGCAGAGTGAAAGAGAGCATACAAAATTAAGAAAACTTACCAAATTAATCAACTATAAACCTTTAGCTTTGTCGGCTGCCTGATCTAATGATCGGATTTATTGGATGTTATGAATAAAGATTCTTTAGGGATTTTACAGATTGTGAGGAGTAAATCTGCATTAAGTGAGGTGATTCAGACCTGGAAAGCCAATGGAGATAGCATTGGCTTTGTGCCCACGATGGGTGCGCTGCATCCAGGTCATCTCTCGCTGATTAGCCGGGCACAGGCTGAAAACGACCATGTTGTGGTGAGTATATTTGTTAATCCTACCCAGTTTAATGAAAAGTCGGATTATCAAAAATATCCAAGAGAGGAAGCTGCCGACCTTAATCTGTTGAATCAATCAGCCGTTGAACTGGTTTTTATCCCTTCAGAAGAAGAAATATATGGAACAGGTGACCATGAGTTGCTGGACATTGATCTGGAAGGCCTTGACCAGACAATGGAAGGCAGGTTCAGGGCCGGCCATTTCAGAGGGGTGGTAACTATTGTTGATATACTGTTTAAGCTTGTTCAGCCCGATCGGGCCTATTTCGGACAGAAGGATTTTCAACAACTGGCCATCATCAGGTTACTGGCCCGTAAATACCATCCCACCCTAACCATTATCGCCTGCGCTGTTTTCAGAGAGCCATCAGGGCTGGCCATGAGTTCACGCAATAAATTGCTCAATGAAGAACAGCTGGAGCGTGCGGCAACCATTTCAGAAGCATTGTTTATGGCGAAAAAACAGATCGGCAAGCTGCGCTGGAGCGAACTGAAAGATCATGCCTGGCAAATGCTTCAAAAAGCTGGTGAACCAGAGTATTTTGAGCTGGTTGACAGAGAAAGCCTTGAGTTGCTTAGCAGCAGATCAAACCGGCCGATGGTGATTTGTACAGCAGTGAAGGTGGGCAATGTCAGGCTGATTGATAATGTTGAAACTTAATGGTTTCCCAAAGTTTGAGGATAAATTTATAGTAGGTTTGCAGTATGATTAAAAAAACCTGGAATGCCTTAAAGTATTATGTTTTTCTGCTTGCAGGCCTGTTTTTGGTTTATTTTGTTTTCAGAGACGTAAATCTACCCTCCCTTTGGGATCAGATGAAGACTGCCCGATTCTCGTGGCTGGGTCTGTCGTGTCTTTTTGGTATTCTGGCAGTTTTATCGCGTGCCAGACGCTGGCAGATTCTGCTTGAGCCAATGGGGTATAAACCAGGGCTGATGAATAGTTTTAATGCCGTTAGTCTCGGATATTTTGCAAATACGGGAGTTCCGCGAATGGGTGAAATTGTTAGATGTACTGTAATGAATCAGTCGAGCAAGATACCAGTTACGGAGCTTATCGGTACTGTTATACTCGAGCGTGTAATTGATGTGGTGATATTACTTTCATTGATATTGGTGGTAATCCTTTCGCAAATAGGTCGTTTCGGATCCTTTTTCATGGAAGAAGTTTTCGGCGACAAATTAGAAAAGGTAAATTACCTGATTGAAATTACCGGATGGTGGCTTTTAGTGATAGTACCTTTCACCGTTTTCATCGCCGTAGTTATTGTAAAAAAGATGTTCAGGCAATTTGGCCACGTGAAACCTGTAAAAAAAATTGTTGCCTTTACTGATGGCGTGAGAAACGGATTTGTTTCACTTTTTAAGTTAAAACGTAAGGGAGCTTTTATTTTTCATACCCTTTTTATCTGGTTCAATTATTTTCTGATGACCTGGGTTTGTGTTTATGCTTATGAACCTACCTCCGGCCTCGGTGCATTTGATGGTTTATTCCTGATGGTAGTTGGTGGGCTCGGGATGTCAGCTCCTGTTCCGGGAGGGATTGGTGCTTTTCACATGCTAGTGAGTAATGCGCTTGAATTATACGGTATCAGCCCGGTAATTGACCCTGTGACGCTCAAGGAAACATTTAGCCCTGGCCTTGTATTCGCCACATTGGTGCATACTACCCAGTTTATTATGACTATTTGTACAGGGCTTTTTTCGCTTTTTTTGGTTGCTGTTCTAAGAAAAAAATGACAGATACCCACCTCTTAAAGATAAAATCGAAAATTGTTGAGCGTGCTACTTATTCATCGCTTATTGATGCGTGGCACAAAGTGGCTGAGTCAATTGTTTTTACAAATGGATGCTTTGATATACTTCACAGGGGGCATCTTGAGTATTTGGCCGCAGCGGCCGACCTTGGTAGCCGCCTTGTTGTAGGGTTGAACTCCGACGCCTCGGTTAGACGGCTGAAAGGAACAGGAAGACCGGTGAACAATTACGCTGACAGGGCATTCGCGCTTGCGGCACTTGAGGTGGTTGATATGGTGGTTCCGTTTGAAGAAGATACACCTGAAATGTTGATCATTGAAGTAAAGCCGCATATTCTGGTAAAGGGGGGCGATTATTCGCCTGATGAGATTGTTGGAGCATCATTTGTGCGCGATTCAGGTGGGAAGGTGATGATTATCAATTTTACAGAAGGATATTCAACCACCAATTTTTTAAGCAGAATTAGAGAGGTTTAACACTTTGATATGAAAGTAAATCACAGTAAGTTTGTAAAGAATTGATTGCTCTCATGAGTCGGAAGTTTTTTTTAGGTCTGATTGCAGGTATTGCTGCTCTGATTATGGTTATCGGATGCGGAGGGGCTCAGGAGGGGCAGATTCTCGGCACATGGGTATTAACCCGCATGGATGCGCTTCCGGGCGAAAAACCATACTATGAATGGGAGTTTACCGAGGAAGGCGATTTATTGAAATATGAGATTTCAGATCTGAATGATACCCTTTTGTCTATTGGCCGATGGGGCTTTACAAAGCGAAACAGATTAAATATTACAAAGTTTGATCAGGATTTTAATGGGGAGTGGGAAGTGGTGACATTGCGTAACGATGTTTTGCGTATGGTGCTAAAGGTTCAGGTTGATGGCCGGCCGGCTGGTCAATTACTCACCGAATTTGTCAGGAAACGCTGATAGGCATTTTTGCCTGCGCTGATGGCTAAAGACAAGACCGTATTTTTTTGCCAGTCATGTGGTTTTCAGTCGCCTAAGTGGCTGGGGAATTGTCCATCATGTAATACCTGGAATACCTTCGCCGAAGAAAGGTTAACAATTTCAAAAAGCAGCAATTGGAAATCCGGATCAAATAAGCCCGATGCACCAAAGCCTGTTAAGATTTCAGAGGTACAGAAACAAAATGAAAGCCGGTTTAGCAGTGGTGATAAAGAGTTTGATCGTATTCTCGGAGGGGGCATTGTTCCTGGTTCACTGATTTTATTGGGCGGAGAGCCCGGTATTGGTAAATCAACACTCATGCTGCAGATTGCCGCGCGCAGTGGTAAAATGAAGGTTTTATATGTTTCAGGAGAGGAAAGCGAGCAACAAATCCGCATGCGGGCTGAAAGGATCGGAATACAGAATGATGCGTGCTATGTTCTTGCCGAAACCGGTCTGCCCCGCATTTTTCAGCATATAGAAGATGTTAAGCCGGCTTTGCTAGTGGTTGATTCAATTCAAACCCTGCAGACCGACAGTGTTGAATCATCGCCGGGCAGTGTTTCACAAATCAGGGAATGTACCGCTGAACTGATGCGGTTTTCAAAGGAAAGTTCTACACCCGTTATACTCATCGGCCATATTACAAAAGACGGTCAGATTGCCGGCCCCAAGATTTTGGAGCACATGGTTGATGTGGTGCTTCAGTTTGAGGGAGACCGCAATCATGTGTACAGGCTGGTGCGTTCGGTAAAGAACAGATTTGGCTCTACCGCTGAGATTGCTATTTATCAGATGGAGGGTAACGGTTTAAGTGAGGTTGAGAATCCGTCACAGGTGCTACTTTCTCATTTTGATGAGCCTTTCAGTGGTATCGCTGTATCAGCAGTTATGGAAGGTGTGAGGCCCCTGATGATTGAATCGCAGGCACTGGTAAGTACGGCGGTTTATGGCACCCCCCAGCGATCTTCAACAGGCTTCGATCTCAGGAGGCTGAACATGTTGCTTGCGGTGATTGAGAAGCGCTGTGGTTTCAGGCTGGGCCAGAAGGATGTTTTCCTCAATATTACCGGAGGTATCAGGGTGGAAGATCCTGCAGCAGATCTTGGAATCATCTGTGCCATACTTTCATCGGGTGAGGATATTCCCATACCTGAAAAAACATGTTTTGCGGCAGAGGTAGGGCTCAGCGGTGAAATCAGACCGGTTAACCGAATTGACCAGCGCATTGCAGAAGCGGCCCGCATGGGATACAGTCAAATCATGATTTCAGCTTACGGGCTGAAAGGTATTGATGCCGGAAAGCACGATATAAGGATTATTCCGGTTAAGAAGATTGAGGAAGGTTTTACCAGTCTGTTTGGCTGATTCTCAAACGCCCTTGGCCGAGTAGTGGATGCGTATCACCACTTTTTGTAATTCTCTTTTGATAATCAGGTCTGAAATAATCCGGAGATCAATACCGGGGCTTTTCATTTCATTTTCAAGCTGAGTTTCATTTATATCAACCCGGTAAAGGAGATTAAACACTTGCTGAATTTCAATTTTTTCAAGTATATCAAGTATTTCCTTGCTGAGGTCGGCAAAAGTATAGGGGTGGTTTAGCTTTATTTTAAGTGGAATACCCGATGCACTGAAGTCTTTTTTCAGCTGAATAATCAATTGTCGCAGGAACTCTTTGCCCTGTAGAATTTTTTGAAAAACTTCAGGTAAATCATGCAAAGCAGGCAGGCTAAGGCTGTCTGGAAATTTCATTCAGTTAAACAAGTTTATCTGAGGCTGAACTTGTAATTGCCCATCAGTTGCCCATCAACGTAAAGTTCAGAAATGTACAAACCGGATCGCAACTCTTCTATCTGGTCCCATTCAAAAACAACCTCATTGCGGTCATTTGCATAGTTGATTGATTTTTGCAGTGTGAAATCTGCGCTGCGCCCATCCGACTTTGTAAAGGTTCCTGAGCCATTATTTGGGTCAGTCAGTGGGTAGCCGTCAGGTTTAATGATTCTAAGCACCACATCACGCTGGCCTGGGCGGGCTACCTTGTTCTCTGCAACCACAAATACGGTTCTGATTCGGCTTACCCTTTTCGCCTTATCGCTTAACTCAAATTTGCCTTTTCCCTTCTCGCGGAGTGTCTGAACGGAAATGTTTTCAGCTTTCAGCGCAGAGGCTAACTCAACTTTTTGCGAAAGATCCTCTTTTGTTTTGGTAAGGTTATCAACCTCCTGGGTAAGGTTTACGTTGGCGAACCGCAGTTCTTTGTTTTCCTTAATAAGTTGTTCGATCTGAACCCGGTATTGATCCCTGATAAACTTCATTTCCTCAAGCTGTCTTTTTAGGAGGGGGATATCTTTATTTTCCTTTATCAGCTTTTCAATCTTACTTTTTTGTTTTGCGATATCAGTATTGGCACGTTCAAGCAGACTGTCAAGTTCAATATTTTTACCTTTGAACTGATCCAGCTCAAAGGTCATTGATTCAAACTGATTTTCCAGTTGTTGCTTAAAACTGGTAAGTGAATCGACATTTGATTGTTCTTCCGCCAGTTCGACCTGAACAGAGTTTGTTTTGTTGAGCTGGATGATATTTCCGACCAGGGAAATTCCAAGCAGGATAGCCAGGATATAAATAACCTTCCTATTGTTTTGTTTTTTTTCAGTTTCCATGGTCATTTCGCATTCAGATGTTATTCAATCGTTCCTCGTCAAAATTACAAATCACCCCCATTTAATTGATCATTTCTGATATTTCTTTTTGAATTTCTCATAAAGTTGAAGGTGGATATTATCAAGGCTTTGAGGTATTCCAGCAACAAAGGCCTGTTCAACCTTTGCCGACCGTATGTCGAGCAAGTCTCCTGCGGTGATCAGAAAATTTGCCGACTTCCCTCTTTCAATGCTGCCGGTTTGCTGATCAATACCTGCAATTATTGCCGGGTTGAGGGTTATCATTTTAAGCGCATCTTCGGGTGCAAGTCCGTAGGCAACTGCAGTGCCGGCTACAAAACCAAGGTTTCTGACATTGGCTTCCATACCCCCTTTGTAACTCAACGCCACTGTAATGCCTGAGTCGCGCAGGAGTGCTGGCAGCCTGAAGGGCAGATCAACCGCCTCATCCGGATTGGCAGGTAGTCTGTGCAGTAATGAAAGAACCACAGGGATTTGGTATTTCCTCAGCAATCCCGCAACCATTCCGCAATCGCTGCCACCCATGATGACCGGTCGCCTGACGGAGAATTTCAGTGCGAACATGATTGCATCGGCGATATCCCTGGCCTTTTCGGCATGGATATATAATGCCTGTTCTCCTGAAAGCACTTTTCTGACCGGAAGCAGTTTCATATGATCCCCCTTCGGATTTGCCGCTTCAGTGAAAAGCGCTTCAAGCTTCCTGATATCGGCCAGCGCCTTTTCATCCGCCTTTCCGGATGAATCGCCCGGATTGCGCTGGTATCCTGATTCTGGCCAAAAAATATGCATGCCATCGTCAGCTTTCAATACGGCATCTTCCCAATTCCATCCGGCGGTATAAAAAACCGAAGATGTGCCGCTGAGCAGTCTGCCCTGCGGCACTGACTGTACATTAAGGATTCCATTAGCCCTGATGGTAGGAATGATTCTGGAATCTGTATTATAGGCAATCAGCGAACGCACGCCGGGGTTGAGCTCTCCGGTCTCAGAAAAGTCATTTGTGGCACGAACAGCATCAATCTCACGCAGGCCGATGGTTGTATTCAGGGCAATGATACCCGGCCATACATGTTTACCGTCGAGCCTTATGACCGTATCAAAATCTGCGGGATTGCCGGTAAATGAACTTTCCGCAGAGACTAAAGAAAATTTGCCATCTTCAACGGAAAAGCAGCTCCGCCCGATTACCATACCTGATCCGGTATGCAAGGTGGCGCCGGTGAAGAGTGTTTTGCCTATCACCGCAATTTGGGCGTGCATAATACCCCAACCTGAAAGGATAATAAGTAATAGTTTTTTCACTTTTGTTTTCATTGCCTGCTTATTTTTCGCTCATTAAAAAGTCATCCTGAAGATGAAACAGGTCTTCACATTCATAGGCGCGTTGCTTATTTCCCGGGATGGGTTTTTTCACTGGTTTGCCATCTGATTTTTCGCGGATCATTTTTATTCTGATGCGCTTTCGCTCTCGCTCGGTGGTCTGCTGTAGTTCTTTATCGCGTTCCAGATCAAAATACCTTATTCCATCAATGAAAGTAGCGCGGGCCTTTGAGTATATCGAAAGCGGATGGCCGTCCCATAGCACAAAATCAGCATCCTTGCCCGGGAGCAGACTTCCGGTAGATTTATCAATATGAAGCATACGTGCTGGATTGATGGTAATAAATTTCAGCGCATCCTCTTCAGAAACACCCCCGTAAAGCACTGCCTTTGCCGCTTCCTGATTTAGCCGCCTGCCCATTTCAGGATCATCCGAATTGAATCCCGTCAGCACACCCATCTGATGCATCAGCGCTCCGTTGTATGGGATGGCTTCGCTTACTTCCATTTTATATGCCCACCAATCCGAGAATGTTGATCCTGAAGCGCCATGTGCTTTCATTTTATCGGCTACCTTATAGCCTTCAAGAATATGCGTGAAGATATTGACCTTAAAACCCATGCTATCGGCTACATGCATGAGCATATTGATCTCTGACTGAACATAGCTGTGACAGGTTATGAATCTTTTTTTCTCAAGAATTTCAATCAGCGCATCCAGTTCCAGGTCTCTTGCAGGCGCAATCATATCTTTTCTTTTTGCAGCGGGCGTTTCATTCCATTTTTTCCAGGCCAGCCGGTAGGCTTTTGCCCTGCCAAATGCATCATAATAAACCTGTTCAACCCCCATCCTTGTCTGGGGAAACCTTACCGTGTAATCCTGGCCCCAGTTGCTTTGCTTTACATTTTCACCCAATGCGAATTTGATGTGACCAGGTGCGTCTTTTATTTTCATTTGTTCGGCTGTGCTTCCCCATCGCAGTTTAATCAGCGATGATTGTCCGCCGATTGGATTTGCAGAACCATGCAATTGCTGAACAGCGGTAACGCCTCCGGTCAGTGCGTAATAGATTGCCCGGTCGCGCGGATCAATAACATCGCCTATTCTGACTTCTGCGGTATTGCTCTGACCGCCTTCATTTACGCCATTGCTGATGCCAATATGTGAATGTTCATCAATGATGCCCGGTGTTATGTGCATACCGGTTGCATCTATCCTTGTCAAAGGTGTTTTTTTAGAAACATATCTTCCGGGATCCAGATCACCATTTTGAAGGGCAATTATTTTTCCGTCAACCACGAGCATGGAACCTTTTTCAAACTTTCCGGGCGTATCACAGGTCCAGATGGTGGCATTGGTGATCAGTAGGTTTTCTTTTTCCGGCAATCGGCTAAATCCGAATGCCGCATTGGGGTAGAAAATTTTCACGGAGTCGGCAGTAAAACTGCTCGTTTGAGCTGGCTGATTTTTTATGGAGTTGGATAGGGTATCTGCTGTTTTGCGGGCTGACCATTCAAAGCTTTTACCGTCAGGGCCAATTCCAGTTCCCAGCCAGCCATCGCTGGTAATAATTCCGTTCAGGTTCCAGTTGCCTACCTCTAAAATACCATAGCTGGTAAGGCTCAGATCAATCCTGTTCTGGTTTCTGCTTAATTTGAGCATCGCAGTTTGGTCATCCAGATGGATTTTTACCTCGGGGCTGAATTCCTGACCACCTGCTTCTAATTTTACTATTGGGTAATTGTCTATTTTCAAAACGTATATACCTCTGATATCAATTCCTGCAGCATCTTCCTGAATATATCGGTTGCCCTGCACCCAGGTTTCAAGGATTTTCATCCCTTCAGAACCGATGGCATCACTACTGATAAAAAAACTGGCGATTTTACCTGGCCTGAGATCACCGGTAATATCAGAAACACCAATCCATGCAGCGGGCGTTTCGGTCAGAGCCCTTAATAATTCAGCCGGAGGTAAGCCCGCTTCAATGGTTTTATTGAATGCTTCCCATGCCTTAGTAGGGTTCTTCAGTCCGTGAAGTGTCAGTGAGAAGGGTATGCCTGCCCGTCTTACAAGTTCAGGGTTTGCGGGGGCTGACTCCCAATGCAGCATGGATGACAGAGGAACCATTGATTCGGTGTAGGAGTCGCTGAGGTTCCAAGGTTCAGGATAATTCACAGGTAGTATGAGACGCAGTCCGGCTTGCTTTAAAGCATCGAGTTGCTGGTAATCGTCGCCTCCGGTTTTTACAATCAGGGGTAGTCCGAATTCATCCCCGAACTTATCTGCCCTGAGTACTTCCATCCAGTTTTTAGCCTCAAAAAATGAATTGCTTTTTTTATGGAGGTTCATTGCCTCCCACGAAAGGTTGAATGTCCTGCCTGCCGGATTATTGCTGTACCAGTCGGCATCCAGCATTGACTGGCGAAGCAGTGCAATGCCGCCCATTTGTGAAGTGGGGTAAACCTGAGGCGAGGATCCCTTTTCAAAGGAATAGAACATTCCGGCAGGCGATTTTATTAAACATTTACTTTCATCCTGATGCAGGAGGCTGATGAGACTTCCGGTACCCCTCGCAATACCGTCGTGCTGATGAGCCAGTACCGCGCCAAAACCGGACTTGCGCAGTGCTGCCGCATCGTCTTCTTGAATTTTGAAGATGGCAGCAGCATCTGTTTCCGGATGGATGGCCATATTCCAGGATAAGGCGCCCCGAACAGGTCTGTCGAATTGATTTGCTTTCGCAGGCAGTTTCTCAGGAGAGGGTATTCCATAGCCTGACCAGAGATCAATGAATGCCGGATAAATATGTTTCCCCTTCAGCTCCATAACAGTAGCATCTTCGGGTATCGTTATGTTTTTGCCAGCATCAGCTACTTTCCCATTCCTGATCAGCAGGGTTCCCTCAGCAATGGTTTGATCTGCCGAGATGTGCAGCGTCACATTTTTTAATGCAATGCAGGCCTGCTGTGGATCACCGATGCCATTTAAGGGCTGGGCTGACTGCGCCATTGACAGAAACTGGATAAACACCCCAGCTAGCATGGATAATAGAAAACGAAACATGAGGGCGAAAATACTTAAACCTATTGCAAAAAAAGATAGTTGTTGTTTCGGAATAAAAACAACTTCAATACGTTAGAGACACTGCTTGTTTATTGCAATTCCTTCCTGATGATTGTAAAGCCGTGCTCAGGAATGCTGATGCTCATTTTCAGGCCTTCAGGTTTTAGCATTTGTCCGGTAAACACATCCCTGAAAGCGGCTTTTTGCGGGAGATTCAGTTCTGCAATCTTCTTGTTTGTTGAACGGTTGAACAGGATGATGTAATGTTCATCTGCCTGTTTACGTTCAAATCCAAACAGATCAACCTGATCTGAAGCAAGAATAGTATTATAGCTTCCAGTTTTTAATGCATCAGAACTATTGCGTAATTCAATTAGCTTTTTCATGAAATCAGCCAGATCATGGTCATAGATCACCTCATCGCATTTTAAGTTGCTGCTTTGGTCGGGGTTGACGCATTCAGGGCTGTATCTCATTTCAGGCCACACCATCGGTTTGCGGCAATCAGGATCATTGGCTCCCCACATCCCGGCTTCCGTGCCATAAAAAAACATTGGCGCCCCCACATAGCAGGTCATAAAGGCGATGATCTGCCGTTGTATCTTCCTTTCCTCTTCGGTGGGTTTTCTGGTGAGGTATGCAGCATTTTTTGACTGTGACCAGCCGAAATATTCACCCCAGTTGCTGTATTTTTTCTTTTCGCCATTTACGATATGTGATGCCATTCTATTGGTATCATGGCTATCGAAAAGGTTTTGCTGTATATAGGGTGATGTTTGAAAGGCAGTGCGCAGATCTGTGAGCATAGCGTCGAAAGAGGCAGGCGTCATTGGCTTGTCACCAATGAAAAATCCGGCAAGTGCAAATCCCAGGTTGTAATTCATTACGGCGTCGAATTCATCGCCTGACAGGTATGGCCGCACTTTTGAAACCGAATCGATTACCTCGGCCGTGAGGTAGGAGGCCGGATTTATTCTCTTAACATATCTGCGCCAGTCCTTCCAGAATTTATGGTTCACGCAGAAGGCCACATCCAGGCGCCACCCATCAATGCCGTCAGCTGGGTTTCCGTCTCCGTCCGGATCCATCCATCTGGAGGTGCAGTTGAAAATATATCGCCTGGGGCCCGAAACTATGCCGTTGCTGTCTTCTCTGATTTCAGGCAGGTCAGGCACGCCAAACCAGCCTTCGTATTCTAGTTTTTCGCCGTCTTCCGGCCAGTTTCTGATGGTAAACCAATTGGCATAGGCCGACTTTTTGCCGTTCTTCAGCACATCACGGAAGGCAAAGCTGGAAACCCCCAGATGATTGTATACGCCGTCGAAGATGATGCGAATATTACGCTGGTGACATTCATAGATGAGTTTCAGCGCAAGCTGGTCAGCCTTTGTCCATTTCCAGCCAGCCGAATCAAGCGGGTCTTCTGCCGCAATAATCCGGCGGTCACCATCCGGATCGGGGCCGAAGTTCGGATCTATATGATGATAAAGGGTTTCATCGTACTTGTGATGTGAAGGCGCCATAAATACAGGATTCAGGTAGATGGCACCAATACCAAGCCCCTGAAGATAAGGTAGTTTGTCCAGAATTCCCTGAAGGTCACCACCATATCGCCTGCGCTGCACATTCCACCAAAAGTCCTTTCCGTTCAGCTCTTCATAGGGCTGTAATTCATACCAGTCGCTGGCCCACGGGTGTATTTGCCAGGGACCTGTGGTATCATGCGGCCAGGAATCAATCTGGTCGGTCAGGTGGGGATCATTTCCGGGATCACCGTTGTAAAAACGTTCAGGGAATATCTGATACCATACAACTTTTGCTGCCCATTCGGGCATTTCCTGCGCAAATAATGCCGTTGAAAAAAAAAGCAGAAGATATGTTAGTCGTTGATACATATGTAAAGATAAGTCTTTAAAGTTTCACGTTGATTTAAGACCTTTATGGAATAATGGACAAGGAACATTTTGACAAGCTGAGGCACCCGATTATAATTTATGACGGAGTTTGCGGTCTTTGTAACCGTTTTGTCAGTTTCGTAATCAGGCATGACCGAAAAGGAAAATTCAGGTTTGCGCCGCTACAGGGAAGCTTTTCATTATCACTAACCGGTTTGCCGCCGTGTTCAAATCAGGAAATTGAAACGGTTTACCTTTATGAAAGCGGAAAATTGCATATTCGCAGCAGAGCGGCTTTAAGGATATTACAACTCATGGGATTTCCATGGAACCTGATGCAGGTTTTCAGCATAATACCTGTGTCCATCGCTGACAATTTTTACCGCTTTGTTTCAAAAAACCGCTACCGTTGGTTCGGGAAATATGATTCCTGTAAAATTCCCGACCCGGCATTAAGGAGTAAGTTCTATCTGGATTAAATTATTAAATCAGCGTTTGCCATCTAATACCTTTAGATAGATTAGCCGGCCGACCCGTACTCCATCAGGTATGATTTGATGAAATCATTCAGATCACCATCCATCACACCCTGCACGTCAGAAGTTTCATGGTCTGTTCTAAGATCCTTAACCAGCTTGTATGGGTGAAAGACATAGTTTCTTATCTGGGATCCCCATTCAATCTTCTTCTTTGAACCCTCTATCGCAGCTGTACTTTCCTGCCGTTTGCGCAACTCCATTTCATACAACTGCGACTTGAGCAGTTGCAGTGCTTTCTCTTTGTTTTGCAGCTGAGATCTTGACTCCTGGTTTTTGATGATGATTCCTGTTGGCTTATGTAAGAGCCTTACAGCCGTTTCGACCTTGTTGACGTTCTGTCCGCCGGCTCCGCCTGAACGGAAAGTATCCCATTCAATATCCCCCATGTTGATCTGAATGTCAATGGTATCGTCGATGAGTGGGTAGGCGTAGACCGAGGCAAATGAGGTGTGCCGCCGGGCGTTGGAGTCAAAGGGCGAGATGCGAACCAGACGGTGAACGCCGCTTTCTCCCTTAAGGTAGCCATACGCGAATTCTCCGTCAATTTGAATGGTTGCAGATTTGATACCTGCCACATCGCCATCCTGAAGGTCAACTTCGGAAACCTTGTAGCCATTTTTTTCAGCCCACATGGTGTACATCCGAAGCAGCATCGAAGCCCAGTCCTGACTTTCGGTGCCTCCTGCGCCCGAATTGATGGTGAGAACACAGCTCAGGTTGTCTTCCTTGCCACTGAGCATATTGCGGAATTCAAGATCTTCAAGCAATTTGACTACCTCGGCATACTGAGCATCAATTTCGTTTTCAGTGGCAGCACCTTCCTTAAAGAATTCCAGAAGAACCTTAATATCATCTATTCCGGAAGCTACTTTTTGGTAAGCGTCAGTCCAGGCTTTCTTATCCCGGAGGGCCTTGAGCTGCTTTTCGGCTCTGGCTGGGTCATCCCAAAAGCCAGGAGCATGAGTCTGGCGCTCTTCTAATTCAGTTTCGGCAATTTTACGATCGATGTCAAAGATGCCTCCTTAACGCATCCAGGCGATCATCGAGTGAAGTGGTATGTTCTAGATTAATCATAGCGGGTCAAAGATAATCTAAAAGACAAGGAGAGGGGTATTTTATTAAATAATATAAAACATTGAAATTCAGTACTTTAATAAATTTAACTTTGGGGGCCTCCAACCTCCTCCCCAGCGTTCAAGTTAATAATTACTTTATATGGTGATGTTGCGCATTACGCAAAACTTTTGCATGAGCGTTTTTTTTATTAACATGGATTTTAATTGATGTTCACCTTCGCCATCATCATAAAATTAATTCCTGCCTGAGGAAAATAATAGTTGTAATCGTTTCGCTGCGAACCATTCAGGTCTGAGAAAGTGTATCCATTGGGACTATAAAATGAATTGAAAAGATTATTGACCTGAAAAGCCAGTTCAAACCCAGGTTTATAGCCGGTAGGGGGGGTAATGTTAAATTGAAATGAAAAAACTGAAAAAGGATCAAGTTTTCGTTTTTCTGATGATGTATTGTCAAGGTACTGTTTCCCGACATATTTCCCGGTTAATGACACATTGGCCCAAGTTCCAATTTCATACCTCAGTATGGCAGCACCAATCACAGATGGGGAGAATGATATGTTGGTGTTTCTGTAAACAAATGATTTTTCTGTATTGCTTTCATAGTCAAAAACACCTTCCCTGAAGGCTGATCTTATCCTGTTTTCGCTAAATGCAAGATTTCCTGTTAAGGTCAGTTTCGAGAACGGTTTCCAGCCGGCTTCTAGCTCAATTCCGGCACGATAGCTATCATAAACATTAATGCGGGTGTAGGCCCCAACATCATTTACAGCACCCGTCAAAACAAGTTGGTTGTAATATTGCATGTAGTAGGCAGTTGCTGCAAATTCAAGCCGCTTTCTCCCAATCCTGTAGCCTAACTCAATATCATGTAGCTGCTCAGGTTGAGGCCGGCTCTGTGGCGAACTTTCAGTATAGTCGTCGCGGACGGGTTCGCGATGGCCGACAGACCATGATAGAAATGAGCGCCCGAATGAGCCCAGGTCAAAATTTATGGCCAGTTTGGGATTGAAGAAATTAAGATTAACATTCTGCTGCACACTTTCAAGCTGATCATTGAAACCCAGGAAGGAGTAGGAAACAGTCCTGTACTGGAGATCGGCAGAAACTGTCAGCCTCTCGGTAATTTCCCTGTTTGCTTTTACATAAATGTTAAAATCGGTTTTTAATCCATCATTATCATAGTACCTATAACCTTTGGGAAAAAGATTTCCATACTGCGCCCAGATTACCTCTCCGAAATGTTTTCCGCTGTATTGGTTCAGCCCTCCGCCAAAAATAACTTTGGTTTTTACATCAGGATTAATGGTCAATGAGAATACAGTACCATAAAAGTGATTATCAAGCCAACGCTGCCTGATGAGGTCGGAGCGGGTGATAGTATCAGAAATAAGGCTATCAGCGGTAAATTTGAATTGAACAAATGGATCAAGGTTGTAATTACTCAATTTATCCTGTTGCTTATATTGCTCATAATACCCTATGCCACGTGTATAATGCAGCGCGATGCTGAGCAGCGTCTTTTGACTGATGTCATGGTTGAAGAAGAGCTGGTAATGATTCTGCTGGTAATTATCGGTCTCGTTATCGTAAAAACGTTCTCTGCCATTTTCGTCAGTGTATGAGCCGGCAGGATTGTATCTTCTGTTGGTCTTCAGTGAATACTGGGGAACCCCGTACCATGCCTGATATGTTTTTTCCCTTCCGGAGAAGATGTTCAGTTTAACCGAGGAATTTTTACTGTGCCATCCACCGGAGGCAAACCATGATTCGAGGTTTGAGGAGGCCCGGTCAATGAAACCGTCTGAGCTTATTCTCGAAGCCCTGATGTCAAAAGTAAAGCCTCTGATCAGGCCTGTCCCGGCCTCAAAGGTGTTCCTGAGGGTATTGAAGCTGCCTCCGGAGAAGGTATAGTTTCCATAAGGTTCACCCCGGAGGTCATTGGTCTGCATGTTGATCGATGCACCAAATGCACCTGCCCCGTTTGTGGAACTTCCAACACCTCTCTGCAGTTGAATGCTTTTGACAGACGATGCAAAATCAGGCATATTAACCCAGAAGACCCCGTGCGATTCCGAATCATTATATGGAATGCCATTGATGGTAACATTTGTTCGGGTTGCATCGCTGCCCCTTACCCGTATTCCGGTGTACCCGATGCCGGTGCCTGCATCAGATGTACTGACAACCGAAGGCTGTGTTCCGAGTAGCATCGGAATATCCGCTCCGAAATTTTGCCTGGCTATATCTTCTTTGCCCAGCGTTGTATAGGCCATTCCTGAACGGTCATCGGCCCGTGTACCTAAGATAACCACCTCATCGGCCAAAAAGGGCTGCTCTTTCAGCACGCAGTCATAAGTCCTGCTTTTTGAAAGATCAAGCCTCACCTCCTGCCTTGCATAACCAAGCATTCTGAATTCAAGCGATACCTCTGCATCGGCGATATTGTCAAAGCGATATTTTCCGGAGGCATCGGTTGTTGTTGCAAGGTAGGTTCCCGATATGTTCACAACAACTCCGGGAATGCTTTGTCCCTGAATGTTTTTAACCAGACCGGAAACGTTGAACTGCCCTCTAATGGCAGAGTGAAAAAGAAGGTTTGTTAAGATAAAAAATAAAATACGCATCGTTGCACAGTTTAAGGTACAACGGACTTGCAGGGGCGACAAAATCCGGAATGATTTGTTCCACCTTTCTCCCTACGCCGGCATTACCCGGATCAGGTTCGCTTCAGGCTCAAGAGCCTTTTGCAGGGTATGATCTCAGCCTCATTATATAATGAAGCACCCCTGAGAACGCCGCAAATATACATCAGAAAAAAAATCCGGCAAAAAATTTATTTATACCTGATCTTTAGGAATAAAATTGTCGCGGTAAACACAATTGTAATCAGATTGGCGATAATTATAGGAATATCATTTGAAAACCATCCGTAAAGCAGCCAACAAACAATGCCAGCATTCAAAATGGCATACATCAGCAAAGAAATGTCCTTTGTATGCCTTGATCTGATGATCTTCATGGCCTGAGGTATGTAGGAAATGGCTGTAAAAACAGCAGCGAGATAACCGAAAACGGAGGTAAAATCCATACAGGAATTATTGGAAGTCAAAGGTACTATTTCTGTGAAATGATTTCCTTTGTGTTATGAGGGTTGACAGAATCAGTTACAGGAAAAAGTTGCTTCGGTTCCGGCACCCCTTTACCATATCGGGCGGGAGAACCAAAACGCACCAGCCTGTTTTTCAGGTGGCCATCGGTTCAGAGGGGCTGACCGGTTATGGAGAGGCTCCCGAAATTGCTTACTATGGAATCAGCCTCGACCAGATGTCGGCCGATCTGGATAAAACAGTCAAAGTACTCTGTAAAGAAGAGGTGATTGATCCTTTCCATTTTTATGAACAACTACTCAAGTGGCTACCTGACAATTCTTTCCTCCGTTGCGCATTGGATATGGCGTATTGGGACCTCTTTGCAAAACAAAAAGGCAAGCCAGTGCATGCCTGCTGGCCGGGAAATTATGAGACCAAGCTGGTTACAGATCTAACCATAGGTATCGGCAACCCTGATGAAATGCTGGCGCGGATTGAGGAAACCCCCTGGCCGGTTTATAAAATTAAACTCGGATTTCCGGGCGATATAGATGTAATCGCTGCCATCCGAAAGTTTACATCGGTACCCATAAGGGTTGATGTAAATGGCGGTTGGGCTCCCGATGAAGCAGTGTTGAAAATCAATCAACTGAAGGATTTACAAATCGAATTAGTTGAGCAGCCCCTGCATAAATCCCTCACCGATGCCCAGAAAGCCCTGTTCACTGCTTCACCTCTCGCGCTGTTCGCGGATGAATCATGTGTTTCGGAGGCAGATCCCTTTGCCTGTGTCGGTTCATTTCATGGCATCAACATTAAGCTGACAAAATGCGGCGGCATCACCCCGGCCCTGCGAATGATCAGTGCATCAAGGAAGCTCGGACTTCAGGTCATGATGGGCAGTATGAATGAAAGCAGTTTGGGAACAGCCGCAATCGCCCAGTTTCTCCCGCAGCTCGATTACGTGGATATGGACGGCCCGCTGCTGCTTGCAGAAGACACAGCAAGGGGCATAGAATTCTCTTACGGAGCTGTATGGCTGTCAGAACTGCCCGGATTGGGCATAGAAATGATGGAGCCTTTTTAATCTCCCTATGGTTTTTTTTGATACAGGTTCTAATCAGAGTTCTGCATCAGGGTTTCCCATGCTTCCATTTCCCCTGAAAGCTCCTGTTGCAGACTATTGAATTTCTTCAACAGTTCATTGTATCTTGATTGGTTGCTGAAAATCTCAGGTTCAGCAAGGCTTGTTTCCAATTCCTTAATGCTGGCTTCAAGAGAAGCAATCTTTTCTTCTGTATTGCGTATTTTATTTTGCCGCTGCTTCTGCCTCTTTTCCAAATCCCGGTTAATTGGCTGATCAACTTTTGACCGCTGATCAGGTTGGGATTGTTGTTGACTTTGGGCATTAACTTTTCTCGTTTCTGCTACCTTTTTTTCGAGTTCCTTCAGATTCTCCAGCTTTCTGCTTTGCAGGAACTCAAAAATACCGCCCGGATACTCGCGTATGCGCTGGCTGCTGAATTCAAAAACCTTGTTGCAAAGCCCATCCAGAAACTCCCTGTCATGCGAAACCAATACCATCGTTCCGTTGTAATTGCGCAAGGCCTCTTTTAGTATGTCCTTGCTCCTCATGTCGAGGTGATTGGTGGGCTCATCAAGTACCAGCAGATTCACCGGTTCAAGCAACAGTTTTGCAAGGGCCAGCCTCCCTTTTTCCCCGCCCGACAAAACCCGCACTTTTTTATCAATGGCATCACCGCCGAAAAGAAATGAACCGAGGATGTTCCGCAACTGCTGGGTGGTAGTATTGCGGGCTACTGATTCAAGGGTTTGTAATACGGTAAGGTCTGGATTGAGCGTGTCTGTTTGATTTTGAGCGTAATAACCGACCTTTACATTGTGACCTATTTCAATCTTTCCGGTATGCTCCAGCTGCCCCATGATCATCTTCGACAAGGTTGACTTTCCTTCTCCATTCCGGCCAACGAATGCAATTTTTTCCTCACGCTCAACTATAAAATCCAAATTCCGGAGGATTACCTTTTCCCCGAAAGCTTTCCCAACAGCATCTGCACGCAGCACAACCTTTCCAGACCTAGGCGCATCAGGAAAGCGAAAGTGGATGGCTGTATTGTCTTCTTCCTCCACTTCGAGCCGTTCAACCTTATCCAGCTGCTTGATGCGCGATTGCACCTGTACGGCTTTGGATGCCTTATACCTGAAACGATCAATGAACTTTTCAGTTTCCTCGATCATTTTCTGCTGATTTTTATAGGCCGCCATCTGCTGATCTCTGCGTTCCTTCCGCAAAATCACATACCGCGACCACGAAGCTTTGTAATCTTCAATCTTGCCCAGTGTGATTTCGATTGTTCTGTTGGTTACAGCATCAAGAAAGGCCCTGTCGTGTGAAACGAGCACCACGGCTCCAGGATATCCTGAAAGGAAATTTTCGAGCCATTGAATGGATTCAATGTCAAGGTGATTGGTCGGCTCATCCAGTAAAACTGCATCAGGCATCTGCAGCAATATTTTCGCCAGTTCGACACGCATCTTCCAGCCTCCGCTGAACTCATCAAGCTGCCGGTGCAGGTCTTCAGCCTTGAACCCCAGCCCGAGCAGTACTTTCTCCGTCTCCCCGTCCATACTGCCGCTGCCCAGTAACGAAAGCCTTTGTCCGGCATCATTCAGTCTTTCAATGATATCATGGTATGCCGACGACTCGTAGTCAGTCCTGACCGAAAGTTCATGACTCAGGTCTTCAATCTCCTTTTCCAGGTTCAACACTTCCCTGAATGCGGTGCGGGCTTCTTCGAAAACAGTGGTGCCCGAATTATGGTGCATTTCCTGGGGAAGATACCCGATTCTGTAGCCCTGAGGGATTGAAACGCTTCCGCTGGTGGGCTCCTGTTGTTTACTGAGAATCTTAAGCAGTGTAGATTTCCCTGCGCCGTTTTTTCCGGTCAACCCCACCTTGTCCCGCTGCTGTATCATAAATGATACATTGTCGAAAAGGGTTTGCCCCGTAAATACTACTGATAAATTGCCAACCGTGATCATTTTTTCAGGCGGCAAAGATACGGCTAAAAAGCACAGTTTTCAGCGGTCAGATCACCATTTCGGGAATCTCCCCTTCAATCGCTAATTTACCCCATGTGGCATTCCTGATCTGATCAACTGAAATACCTGGTGCGCGTTCAAGCAGACGAAAACCTTCAGGTGTGATATCAAGCACCGCAAGTTCGGTTACGATTTTTTTAACACATCTCACGCCGGTTAGCGGCAGGGTGCATTGGGGCAGCAGTTTTGACTCTCCGGACTTGTTTACATGTTGCATGGCCACAATGATATTTTTTGCAGAAGCAACAAGATCCATTGCTCCTCCCATACCTTTGACCATTTTGCCCGGAATCTTCCAGTTGGCAATATCGCCCGTCTCTGAAACCTCCATGGCGCCCAGAATGGTCAGGTCAACCTTACCGGCGCGGATCATACCGAAACTCATCGCTGAATCAAAAAAGGCGGAACCAGGCACAGTGGTGATGGTTTGCTTACCGGCATTGATCAGATCGGGATCTTCTTCACCTTCAAAAGGGAAGGGGCCAATGCCCAGCAATCCGTTTTCTGATTGTAAAACCACATTCATGCCTGCTGGAATATAATTGGCAACCAGTGTGGGAATGCCGATTCCGAGGTTTACATAATAGCCGTCTTTTAATTCCAGTGCGATACGTTTGGCAATTCCGTTTTTGTCGAGCATGGTGTTTAATCAGTCTTTTGAAGGCGCTAAGATATAACAGCGGCATTATCTTATAATCATCATCAGATTTCAGCAGGCTTCATACCTTTACCCAAAAAGATCAGTTTATGCGGATTTGTTTGCTTTTCTTCGGCCTCCTTTTTTCAGGTTTAAATGAGATTTCTGCGCAGACTCCTACCGAGAATAAAATCAGGCAGGCAGAACTCCGTAAGCGTGAAATGGAAGACTCGGCCGCTGCCGTCAGCGAAGATCTTGAAGCGCTTAAATTACAACGTATCCGCGAAACCCTTCAAAACTGGGTGTTGCCTGAACGAAACGCAGGCGAAGAAGTGATCATGCATTCGGCAATGGCGCTGGTGTACAGCGAAGCGCATGAACAGGCCAGATGGGTGGCACATCTCATTACCACTGATGTTGCGGATGGACGTATCGGACGATCAAACGATTTTCGTCCGGATCCAAAAATCAGCACAGGTTCAGCAGTTGAAGCCGATTATTTCATCCGGTATAAACAAGCCGGCGGAAAGGATAAATACGAAGGCTTCGGCTATGACCGCGGGCATCTTGCTCCATCTGCCGATTTCAGATGGTCGGCCAAAGCCCTGTCAGAAAGTTTTTATTACTCGAACATGTCGCCGCAGTTGCCTGATTTCAATCGCATCAGCTGGGCAAGGCTAGAAGATATGCTGCGCAGCTATGCCGACAATCGTAATGCTGAATTAGCGGTTGTTACCGGCCCTGTGCTTACCAATGACTTGCCGAAAGTGGAAAAAGCGATTAATAAACCAAGTATCCCGGCCTTTTATTTTAAGATAGCGCTTGATAAAAATAATAACCGAGCAATAGGGTTCATTATGCCGAACAGGAAATGTGAATATCCTGTTGAACATTATGCAGTTAGCATAGATAGTGTTGAACGATTGACCGGCATCAATTTCTTTCCGAATCTGAGTGATGCGCTGGAAGATTCACTCGAAGCGCTCCGGCAGGTAAAAGACTGGCTCGGTATCAAGGAACAGATGGATGCTGATCCGCTTGATCCGACCCGGCTGCCGCGAAACCACTTCAATACTGTACAGGCAAAACTGTATATGGGGCAAAACGAAAGAATCAGCGTTTGCGGCAAGGTGGTAAGTACCAAACTTTCGGCAAAGGGTAATGTGTTTCTTAATCTTGACAAGGCATTTCCAAACCAGATCTTTACGGTGACCATATTCAAAGACAGAATGGGCAATTTCACCTACCGGCCCGAAGAGGTTCTAATGGGCAAAACGATCTGTGTGGAAGGAAAAGTCACCGATTTCAACGGAACCCCTTCAATGGTACTGGAGAATGAGAAGGCGGTGAGGGTGATGGTTGAATGATGAATGGAAAATCAGATTGCGGGAAGAATTTTGGTGATTACTTCACCGAACCCGATGCGAATGCCATTGTTTTCTGCAAAACCTTTTATGATCACTGTGTCATGATCGTTGATAAACTTTCTTTCTGTATTCTTGGGAAGTTTGAGCGGATCAGTTCCTCTCCAGGTTAACTCAAGCATGGAGCCGAAACTGTCACGGATAGGGCCGCTGATGGTGCCGCTTGCGTAAAGGTCACCTACCTGCACATTGCAGCCGTTAACTGTATGATGCGCCAATTGCTGCAGCATGTTCCAATAAAGGTATTTGCTGTTTGAATGAACGATTCTGGTAGGAACAAAGCGACTTGTTTCAAGAAAAACCTCAAGTTCAATATCGTAATTCTGTTCCCCATTGAACTGAAGATAGGGCAGGGGAGCTGGATCCTGAACAGGACCGGAAACACGGAAAGGCTGAAGGGCATCCAATGAAACTACCCAGGGAGAAATGGAGGACGCAAAGTTCTTTGCCAGAAAAGGACCCAGTGGTACATATTCCCAGCTTTGTATATCACGGGCACTCCAGTCGTTGAACAATACAAGTCCGAAAATATAGTCCTCGGCTTCTGCTGTCGAGATGGAAGTTCCAAGCGGATTGGATCCGCAGGTTACAAATGCCATTTCCAGTTCAAAATCCAACTGTTTTGTTGGCCCAAATTCAGGATGATCCTGATCAGCAGGCTTGATCTGCCCTTTCGGACGGTGTACTGGCGTGCCGCTGACAACGATGCTTGAGGCCCTGCCGTGGTAACCGATTGGTATATGTTTCCAGTTGGGAAGCAGGGCATTGGCAGGATCTCTGAACATGCTGCCAACATTGGTTGCATGTTCCTTACTTGAGTAAAAGTCAGTATAGTTGCCAATCTTAAGCGGCATGCAAACAGTAACTTCACTGATTGGAACCAGGCATTGCGCGCGGAGCTCCAAATTGTTTTTCAGTTGGTCATGCCTTTCATCAAGTAATTGCGAAAGCCGGTTTCTCAGATCGCGCATCATTTCCTTACCTAGTCCGATACAGTCGTTGATGTATTCGTTTTCAAATACTTCGTCAACAAAATTTACACCGAGTACCCCCGATCTGTTAAGTACTGCCAGATCTACCGCAAGATCACCAATACGACTGGCCACATGGTAGGCCTCACCTCTTTTAATAATGCCAAGCGGAAGGTTCTGGATGGGAAAATCACTGTTTTCATGAACGGGTATCCATGATTTCAGATGTGGGTCATTAGCACGCAGCATAGCAGTGGAGTTTAAAACATTATTTATGCGAACAAGGGATAATCATTCATCAGCTTATTGACTTTCTTTTTCAGTGCGCCAAGCTTTTTGTCGTCAGCATGATTTACAATACTATGATCTATCCATTCAACAATCTGCGGAATTTCTTTTTCGGAAATACCCCGCGTGGTAATGGCTGCAGTGCCAATCCGGATCCCTGAAGTTACAAGGGGGGAACGGTCGTCGAAAGGGACCATGTTTTTATTTACAGTGATATCGGCTTTGCCAAGCGCAATTTCAGCGTCTTTACCACTCACATTCTTTGAACGCAGGTCAATCAGCATAAGGTGGTTATCAGTGCCACCTGAAATAATATGGTATCCGCGTTCAATAAAGTCTTTTGCCATCAGGCGGGCATTTTGTTGAACCTGCAGGATGTAGTCCATATACTTGTCGGTAAGTGCCTCGTGAAAGGCAACGGCTTTGGCTGCAATGATATGTTCGAGCGGACCGCCCTGCGTTCCCGGGAATACGCCGGAATCAAGCAGGGATGACATTTTCCGGATTTCACCTTTGGTGGTGGTAATACCGAATGGATTGTCAAAATCCTTACCCATCATGATCACGCCTCCACGAGGCCCTCTGAGTGTTTTATGAGTGGTGCTGGTAACTATGTGACAATGTTCAATCGGGTCATTCAGCAGACCTTTTGCAATCAGACCTGAAGGATGGGAAATATCTGCCAGCAGAAGCGCCCCGATACCATCGGCAATCTTACGCAAACGCGCATAGTCCCAGTCACGTGAATAGGCGGATGCGCCGCAAATGATCATTTTGGGTTTTTCTCGCTCGGCTGCTTTGGCAACCTTGTCCCAGTTAATCAGGCCGGAATCTTTTTCTACCCCGTAAAATGAGGGTTGATAGAGTTTACCTGAAAAGTTAACCGGAGAACCGTGTGTAAGATGGCCGCCATGGCTGAGGTCAAACCCAAGGATTTTATCTCCAGGTTTAAGGCAAGCCAGCATGACCGCTGCATTGGCCTGTGCTCCAGAGTGCGGCTGCACATTCACCCATGCAGCATTGAATAAGGTTTTCAGACGGTTGATGGCTACATTTTCAACCTCGTCAACCCATTGGCAGCCGCCATAGTAGCGCTTTCCCGGCAATCCCTCTGCATATTTGTTGGTGAGTACCGAACCGGCGGCTTTCAATACCTCTTTACTCACATAGTTTTCAGAAGCAATAAGCTCTATACCTTCGGTCTGACGGATGGTTTCCTCCTTGATCAGTTGAAATATTACTTTGTCTTTTTTCATGGTCTTATGCAGACAAATGTAATGTTTAGCGTTTAATTCATATACATCAGTAAAAATTGTCGTCTGATAAATTGAATCTGTACTCAATCAATAAGCAGAAAGAGCGGTATTAATCTTCGATGTTTTTGAGCACTGTAACATGGCCGTTTAGCGTGATGCGCGGCTGTTCGCCATCTAGACCCTTCCTACGGTAAACGAGCCTGTAGATGTAAACATCATCCTGAACGTAATCACCGGTTAAAGGATCACGACCATCCCAAAACTCAGATTTTTCATTGCCACTGTAAACCAATTGGCCCCAACGGTTAAATACATCGATAGTAAACGGAATTGAATCGTTAAAGTAAAATGTAAAACGGTCATTAAGTCCGTCTCCGTTAGGGGTGAATGAGTTGGGGATGTAAAACACGAATATATCCTTTACATTCAGCAGTGCTGTCTTTGAATCCTTGCACCCTTGTTCACTCGTAACATATAGGGTAACACTGTATAAACCTCTCTTCTCAAAAATATGGATGGGATTGGCATCGGTTGACGTGGAGCCGTCACCAAAATCCCATTGCCGTGTTACCGGAATAACATTCGGATTGTTGAACCTGACCTCAGGAGTGAGCATCAGGATCGGTTCAAACGGGTTCCAGTTAAAATCTGCACTGGGTTTAGGATTTACGACTACTCTCACAGAGTCGTAGGCGAGAAATGATCCGCATTGATCAGATACCTCCACCAGATAGGTGGTGGAGACTTCCGGTGTCACAGTAACAGGATTACCGCTTAGATTCCCTGGTGTCCAGCGATAATCCTTAGGGCCGTTTTTCCCACCCGTGGCTGATGCATTGAGCGTAACTGTCTGGTCGCGGCAAATAACCTGCTCGATACCGGCATCGGCCAAAATAGGAGTATGACCCTTTATTTCTATTTTATTTGATTTTGCAGTGGGGTTTGTCTTACATTGATAATTTGAGGTCATTTCAACCTCCACAATATCTCCTGCTTTGAAAAATGCATTGGTGTAAGTAGAGGCATCAGATCCATCAGACACATTGTTCAGTTTCCAGCTGTATGATGGGGTTGTGCCACCGTTAACCGGTATGGCGGTAAATTGAATTGTATAGCTGTTTTTACAAACTGTATCTGATGGGGTCGCCGTAATACTTACTGATGGCGCCTGATTGGGAAGTATCTGGAGCGTTATCTGATTCGATAAAACCTCATTTGAAGAAAAACAACGGCCATCGGGCTGAACGCGCAGTTGCACAACATCGCTGTTTACAGGGGCAGGGATGCTGAAAGTTGAGCTGTTGGTGCCACTTGTATTTCCATTGATAAGCCAGGTGTAAACAGGAGTCGGCCCTAGGTTATTTCCGGTAGCTGTAAAATTAAGGGCGGTGCCCTCGCAGACCGGCAGGTTTTGAGCAGATGCAATAGTAACTGTTCCGCTGGTGGTTGGGTCAACTTTCATTTCAATCGGGTCAGATATCACCGAAGCCGGATCAGGACATTGCGCATTTGACTGAACTCTTAAGGTTATCAGATCGCCATTATTCAACGTTGATGATGTAAATGTTGTGCTATTGGCTCCTGCTGCCGGATTTCCATTGATAAACCATTGCAGACCAGGCGCTGTTCCACCATTTACCGGTGTTGCAGTAAATGTTACAGATGTTCCGGAGCAGATATCATTTCCCGGACTGGAAACAATCGAAACTGATGGTATAACCTTGGGTAAAATACTCATGGTAACATCTGTACTCACTGCAACTGGATTAGGGCCCGGACAAGCTTCGCTGGAAAGCATGTCAACGCTTACCTTATCACCATTTTTAAGGGAGGAGCTGCCGAATGAGGGTCCGTTAACACCGCTCACCGGCACACCGTTAACTTTCCAGGTATAAGTTGGGGTGGTACCTCCATTTGTTGGAACAGCAGTAAAGCTGACTGATGTTCCTTCACAAACAGCGCCATCAGGTGATATATTCACCAGAACTGACGGAATCTTTTCTGGAAGCAGGTTAACCGAAACAGGCTGTGAGGTTGCATTGGGCGTGCTGCTGCAGGGCGAGTTACTGGTCACCGTAACCCTAACCTGCGCTCCGTTTGG
>JBIICM010000174.1:0-5320 GCA_044238875.1 Flavobacteriales bacterium
AATCCAGTAATGCCGCACATGCTTAGTTGGTCGCTGCTTTTTGCTGGTTTCTCCTGAAAAGGAAAATCAGATATGCCAGTGCACAAACAAGCAACACTGAAGAACTTGCGTAGGCTACCATTTCTGTGTTCTGGTAAACAGCCGGTTCAAAGCGGAACTCAATTTCATGCTTTCCGGCAGGAATTGCCATTCCGCGCAAAATATAGTTGACGCGGAAATGAGGCGATTCTTTTCCGTCAATAAATGCTTTCCAGCCTTTGGCATAGTAGATTTCAGAAAAAACCGCCACCTGACTGGTACTGGCCGAACTGGAATAGACCAATTTGTTTGGTGCGTAACTGTTTAAACGAATGCGAGCAGTAGAATCAACGGCAGTATTTTTTGGCTTGATCACTTCACTGAAGCGCTCATCAACTATTGCAACCTTACCTGGGTCAATGCCCCTGACAGCCGCAATTTCTTCATCAGCATTTTTTACCATTTTCACCTCGTTAACAAACCAGGCATTGCCTTTTGCAGCCTTATTTACTATTGGCGGAGCCTTTTCATTATAAATAATGTATCGGGTATTGAGCATGTTTAATGCATACAGTTGCTGAAGCCCGGTTTGCATGGCTGAGTCAGATAGGGTTCCATTCAGGATGCGGTAAATTGCATTTTTGTTTGAGTCAAGATGAAACTCAATAAACTCCTGATATCGCTCAAGCTTGGCAGCACTGTAACCTCCCACCGATTTATGAAAGAATGAAGTGCCGGCATCATTAAAAATACCCGCCCGGGCGGTAAGATTCAACACCCTGTAATTGGTAGAACCTAACAATGCCCTGAAACGGTATTTTGCATCCTCGGCGGCTTCGTTTTTGTTTTTACTCCTTTTTTGTTCCGGATAGCTTTGCCTGTATATATCGAGTCTTTGCTTAAGGCCCGGATCGTTTTTTAATTCCATTTGATAAATGGCCTCATCGGCGGCAGATGGCGTAAAGGGTATTTCAGCTTTAGCAAGAGGAATGAAATCTTTCTTATTGATGTATCGTTTGTCAACCGACCACAAATCGCCAATAATCAGTAAACCTGCTGAAATGGCTAAAACTACTACCGGGAATCTGAAACGGTCATAAGCCCAAACGAGAGCAGCTCCGAACAGTATAAATCCGAAGGCCCTCAGTGCATCCGCCTTGAAAATCGCGATGCGCACAGCTTCCAGACTGCTCTGCATTCCGCTCATCCAGCCCTCGGCAGCATTGCCGTCTAAGCCATTCTGTTTCAAAACCTCTGTGATCTGGCTGGCAATAGCCGGGTTCAGATAGTCAAAGCTGAAAAAGCTATCCGGCATTAAGTAAAACAATAAACTTAAACCGCCCGTCAAGGCAAATGCGGCGATAAATTCCCGCTTTTTAATTTTGATAATGCCCGGATTTTTAATCACCTCATTTAACCCGAGAATGGCAAGCAGCGGAATAAGAAAATCGGTAATGATGAGTGTCATTTTAACAGCTCTGAACTTATTGTAAAGCGGAAATGTGTTGAGCATAAAAACCGAGAAACCCTCGGCATTTTTACCCCATGACAGGATAATCGCAAGCAGTGCAGTGCCCAAAATGGCCCAGCGGATCGGATTGCTTACTAAAAACAAGGCAAGAACAAAGAGAAAGCAAACAAAAGCACCTGCATAGAATGGGCCTGTAGTTGAGGTTTCAGACCAGTACTGAGGTAGCTGTGAAATCATGCCCCTGTATTGTTCATCCGCTTCCTTAAGGGCTGACTTCTGAGAAGCAAGGTCAAGATTGGATGCGCCTCCATAAACATTGGGAATCATGTAGGAAAACGTTTCGCCAATACCATAGCTGTAGTCAAGCGCATAATTTTTATCAAGCCCCCCCTCATCCTTGTTTTTCTTGGTGGTCAGTTCAGATTTTCCGCGTATTGAATCCTTGCCATAATCGTATATGGTATAGAGTGACGAACTGTTTGTAAGCAAACCAAACAGGCCGGCAATGGCAACCGCAGCGAAGGATTTGCCATATTCCGGGATTTTTTTTCTGACAATAGCATACACCAGCTGGGCAATGGCATAGAAGCCCAGTATGAAAGAGAGGTAGTAGGTAACCTGAAGGTGCCCTGCCTTTATCTGCAGACTCAGGAATATTGCAGTGATCAGCGCACCCGCAAAGGTTTTTCCGTTAAAAGTCATGATGATTCCGGCAAATACCCATGGCATCCATGAAATGCCGTCAACCTTTGACATGTGACCTGCCTCCATTATTAGCAGGTTATAAGTACTGAAGCAATAGGCGGCAGCTCCCGCTACTGCAAGAGGTGGTCGAACCTTCAATACCAGCAGTAAAAAGTACATCCCCAGCATCAAAACGAACATTGAATCTGCTGGCCGGGGCAATCCGATCTTTATGAATTTTCCGACATACTGAACAATATTGCCATGGTAAACTACCGAGATCAGATAGCCCGGCATCCCGCCAAACATACTGTTGGTCCAAATGGCTTCCTCACCTGTGCGCTCTCTGTAATCGGCCAGTTCATTCGACATCCCTTTATGTTGCTCTATATCATCCATCCTGAGCGTTTTTTTATCAAGCAACTCAGGGAAGTAGATAAAAATCAGGCAAATGAATATCACAACAGCTCCCAGATGGGGCAGCATTGAACGAAAATTGAACTGCTTCATGCCAAAAAAATGAGGGGTAAAGATATTGATTTAAGCAAGAGTCGCTACCCATTTGATTATACTACTGATTTTCAGTGCGATATATAATTGCCCGGATTTGTCAAGTAAACGCTGTTTTCTGATGAATTATTTATTACTTTTGCAGATTCATTTTTGACCCCTGTAAAAATTCACGAAAACCTATGAGGCAGCTAAAGATTACAAAACAGGTAACCAACCGGGAAACAGCTTCATTAGACAAATATTTACAGGAAATAGGCAAGGTAGAACTGATCACCGCTGAAGAGGAAGTGGAGCTTGCCCGCCGCATCAGGCAGGGAGATCAGGCTGCGCTGGAGAAGCTTACCAAAGCCAATCTGAGATTTGTTGTTTCTGTTTCCAAGCAATATCAGAATCAGGGCCTGAGTTTACCTGATTTAATCAATGAAGGAAACCTGGGTCTTATCAAAGCAGCTCAGCGTTTCGATGAAACAAGAGGTTTCAAGTTCATTTCCTACGCCGTTTGGTGGATTCGCCAGTCAATACTTCAGGCACTGGCTGAACAATCGAGAATTGTGCGCCTGCCATTGAATAAAATTGGTTCGATCAACAAGATCAACAAAGCTTTTTCAAAGCTAGAGCAGGAGTATGAGCGCGAACCGAGTGCCGAAGAAATTGCGGCCCTGCTTGAACTCACAGAGAATGATGTGAAGGAAAGCATGAAGAACTCAGGTCGTCATGTTTCCATGGATGCTCCGCTGGTGCAGGGCGAAGAAAGCAACATGTATGATGTTTTGCGTTCTGGTGATAGCCCTAGTCCTGAAGCCGGATTGATCAATGATTCCCTGCGCAGGGAGATTGACAGGGCCCTAAGTACCCTTACCTCACGCGAAGCCGATGTGATTAAATATTATTTCGGGTTAAACGGTGAGCACGCCATGACTTTGGAAGAGATTGGTGAGAAGTTTGACCTTACGCGTGAACGTGTGCGTCAGATCAAAGAAAAAGCCATCCGCCGCCTGAAGCAAACTTCAAGAAGTAAAATACTGAAGACCTACCTGGGGTGATTTGATTCACCACTTTGCTCCTATTTAATGTTGAGGTATGCTGCCAAAATTGTGCGGTTCAAATTATTTACATTTTATTGTTAACTGTAAGTGAAATCAACAGTTTGATGTACATTTGTGGCTTTTCTGCGTAGCAGAAGAATCCTGTTATAATGGAACAAAATTCACTTAATGTACCCGACGCAACAATACTGTTCGCCGGTGATTCAGGTGATGGTATGCAGCTGACCGGCAGTCAGTTTACCACCACCACAGCACTTTTTGGCAATGATGTCAGTACTTTTCCGAATTTTCCTGCTGAGATAAGGGCTCCGCAAGGCACGCTGGCAGGCGTCTCCGGATTTCAGATAAGATTTTCAAGTGAGCAGATTTTCACGGCTGGTGATCAGTGTGATATGCTTGTGGTAATGAATGCAGCCGCTTTAAAGGCAAACCTTAAACAGTTAAAGGCCGGCGGCACCATCATCGCCAACACCGAAGGCTTCGATGCTAAAAATCTCCGGCTTGCCAAATATCCCGAAGGAGCTCAGCCCCTTGAAGACGGAAGCCTTGATGCATACCGCCTTTTTACCATTGATGTAACCCGACTTACCAAAAATACACTTGAGGGCAGCGGTTTGGGCACCAAGGAAATCGACCGGACAAAGAACATGTTCGTGCTGGGTTTTATCTACTGGATCTATAACCGCTCGCTGGACACTACCATCAGGTTTATTGAGCAGAAGTTTGCCAGACGGCCTGAAATTATTGATGCGAACATCAAAGCCCTGAAGGCGGGTTTCAACTATGGAGATACCACTGAAACCATGCTGCCCAGGGTGCAGGTCGAAAAGGCCAGGATCAGTCCGGGAACATACCGTAATATCAATGGAAATCCCGCAACAGCAATCGGACTTGTTGCAGCAGCGAGGAAGTCTGGCCTGAAACTTTTTTTCGGTTCTTATCCAATTACTCCTGCTTCTGATATTTTGCATGAACTTTCCCGCTACAAAGCTTTTAATATCGGAACATTTCAGGCAGAGGACGAAATTGCTGCCATCTGCTCTGCCATCGGAGCATCTTTTGGCGGTTCGCTTGCCGTAACAGCCTCTTCAGGTCCGGGTATTGCCCTGAAAACAGAGGCCGTAGGTCTTGCCCTCATGCTTGAATTGCCGTTGGTTATTATAAACGTGCAGCGCGGAGGTCCGTCAACAGGACTGCCAACCAAAACAGAGCAGGCCGATTTGTTGCAGGCAGTTTACGGAAGAAATGGCGAAGCGCCTGTTCCCGTAATTGCCGCAATTTCGCCTTCAGATTGTTTTAATACAGTATTTGAAGCTTGCAGAATCGCCGTTGAGCATAGCACGCCGGTATTTTTTCTGAGTGATGGCTACATTGCCAATGGTGCTGAACCCTGGAGGTTTCCAAAGGCGGCTGATCTTCCTGAAATCCGCCCCAATTTTGCGGGTAAACAGGCAGAAGGCGAAAAGTTCCTGCCCTACAAAAGAGACGAAAAGCTTTCAAGAAAATGGGCCATACCAGGTACGCCCGGATTAGAACACCGCATTGGTGGTCTGGAAAAGGAGCATGAGACGGGTAATATATCCTATGA
>JBIICM010000175.1:0-5312 GCA_044238875.1 Flavobacteriales bacterium
CATGTTGGCGGCTAATGGAAATATACCCGGCTCAAAAACCGGATTGCCACATAACCCTGAAAGCACCGCCTGGCTTTTGGCAACACCGTTTCCGATAAAGCTGATTTTTTCATCACCCGGCAGCCAGCGATTCAGTTCCTCACTGACGATAAGAGGCTGATCTTCTTTTAACCTGCGGCCATTGTGGTCGAACAACGCAGTATATACCTCCATCCTTCTGGCATCAATCATCGGACAAATCAATCCATTATTTTCAGGGTTACCCGAAGCATAACCAAAGGCCATTATTTCAAGCGTGGAAATTGCAATCAACGGTATGTCGAGACCATAGCAGAGCCCTTTTGCAAGGGCTGTTCCGATGCGTAAGCCGGTGTATGAACCCGGGCCTGCAGAAACTGCAATTGCATTCAACGATTTATAGCTGATACCGGCCGTTTTCAATAACTCCCTAATAAGTACTGACAATTCGTCGGTATGTCTTTCAGTGGTATCAGAAAGAGCAGAAGCCACCACCCTGTCATGCTCACTTATGGCTGCCGAGCTGCAGCTGGTAGCTGTTTCAATGAGTAAAAAGAAAGCCATGCGCTTATTTACCGGTAACGGTCTGCTCTGCCACTGTTCCATTGGCCAGCGTTTTTGACACTGCCGAATAGGGCCCGCTTACAACATCTTGCCCGGCGCTGATACCGCTGATGATCTGAATAAAATTATTGTCCTGAATACCGGTTTTAACTTCCACCATTCTGGTTTTCCCATTCTCAAAAAGGAATACTACCTCCTTCATGTTTTCATCGGCTATCTTATCAGCCTGATCTGAAGGGCTTTCGGGTTTTTTCATGTCAGTTCCTGAAAGATCATCTGCTGAACGAATCGTAACTGCCATGATGGGCACGCTGATCACATTTTTCTCAGTGCGCGTGTGAATATCAACCGTAGCATTCATTCCGGGAAAAAACGGGGAATAATCAACTTTTGCCGTATCAAGCAAATCGGAATATGAACTTCTCAGGATCCTGATTTTCACCATAAAATTTACCACTTTATCGCCGGTGTTGGCAGCCGCAGCAACACCTGTGGCTGAGGCAGAAGAACGTGCAATTTCAGTAACAACTCCTTTGAATTTTCTGCCAGAGAAAGCCTCTACCTCAACGGTGCTGGTATCACCCGGGTGAACCCGCACAATATCGTTTTCATTCACCAGCGCATTCACCTCCATTTCACGCAGATCAGCAATCCGCAGTAATTCTGTTCCGCTCATCTGGGCAGTTCCCACCACCCGCTCACCCAGCTCAACATTCAGTTTTGAGATGGTTCCTTCAGTAGGTGCAAAAATGCGGGTTCGGTTGAGGTTATCATTGGCTTCTTTCAGAGTAGCCTCGGCACTTTTAACACTAAACTCAGCGGCAATGGTAGTCTGCCGGGCCGCCTCCATATCAGCAAGCCCCGATTCATATTGTGTTTTTAGCTGGTCATATTCAGCCTCTGAAACGGCCTTCTGTTCATACAACTTTTTTATTCTTTTGAAATTGTTTTCGGCCAGCAGAAAGGCTGATTTTACCTGATTCTCTCTGGCCCTTGCGTTTGCAAGCCCTGCCTTTGATTGATTGAGTGCCGCTGCCACGCGGTCTGCAGCGGCTTTGATCAGGTCGGGGTTAATGGTCAGTAAATGATCCCCTTTTTTAACCTTTTGCCCCTCTTTTACCAGTAACTCCACGATTTCACCCGATACGTCGGCACTGATTTTTACTTCTACCTCTGGTTGAATCTCACCGGTGGCAGAAACGGTTTCAATGATGGTGCGCTTTTCAGCTTTTTCAACCGTCACTTCCAGTGCAGTTTTTTTTCCAATCCAGCCGGCATTTTTAGCAACCAATACAACAATCAGCAATAAAACAACAATTCCGATCCAGATGATATATTTCTTTTTCATGGTTTAAAACTCAATGGGTTTACCCCTGTAAAAATCCAGCACCCGGTAACGGAGCAGGTATTCGTATTTCGCCTGAACAAGGTTTGACTCTGCGGCAGCAAGCTGATTCTTTCCGGCATTGAACTCGAAAAAATTAACCAGTCCGGCCTCATACCGCTCTTTTATATAGTCAAAAGCCTCTTTCTGGGCCAACACATTTTTCTCGCTGGCTCTAAAACGTTCAAATGCTGCTTTGGCATCAAACCAGGCTGTTTGGATATCGCGCAGCAGGTTGTTTCGAACAATCAATTTCTGTAGCCGTGCATTTTCAAGGGCAATTTTTTGCACGGAAATCTGCGATTTTGTCCTGAAATTGTTAAATATCGGCACATTGAGCGACAGCCCTACCGTTCGGTTAAAGTTCTGCGACCATTGATCAGCAAATGGTGTTTTCTCAAAAACAGGAACATTAACATCAATATAAACCGGGGTTCCCTGAAACTCGCCTATGTATTGCTGCTGAACCTTGGTACCCACCTGTGTGCGCGAAAGCTGCGAAAAACCGGTACCGATGCCTCCGAAAGCACTGAGAGATGGCGATAGAGCAGCCTTAGCCCCCATGAGCTGACGCTCCTGACTAAGGTATTGCAGGTCGGCACTTCTCACCGCCGGAAACTGGTCAACGGCCATGTTGTAAACCTCCCTTGCGCCAAAGGGCGGAAGTTCGGGCGGTAAATCACTGAAAACAGGGCGTTCAACCTCAAATTCTTCGGGTGTCTCAAGGGTCATAATTTGGGCAAGACTTAATTTGGCCAGCGCAAAACGGTTACGCGCATTAACCAGATTAAGTGCTTCAGCAGCCATTTGAGCCTCGGCCTGCAAATACTCGCCCCTTGCGGTTCTTCCGGATTCATAAAACTGCTTTGCCCGCTCCACCTGTATGCGACTTAATTCAACCTGTGAAGCGGCAATCAGCGCCAGTTCTTCGGTGAGTAGCACCTGAAGAAACCCATTCGCAACACTCAACGCAATATCATTGTTCAACTGCTCATTGCCGGCTTCTGATGAGCTTACGGCAAGCTGACCCGAGCGAATGGCATTTGTATTCTGTAACCCGTTAAAAATTACCACCCCCCCACTCAGGCTGAAATTCTGCGACAATACAACCGAATTGGCAAACTGATTGGTAAATGGGTCAATTCTTCTTCCGGTGTTGTAAGTATGGTTGGCTGAACCGTTCAGACTGGGAAGCAGATTGCCTTTCGCCTGTAGCAATCCGGCCCGGTTTCTTTCAAGCTGCAGCCGCATCTGGGCCGTCTGAAAATTATTGTTGCGCGCATACGCTATACATTCTTTCAGCGTCCATCGCCTTACCTGCTGGCCCACACAAGGCCAGGGCAGCATCAACAGAAGAAGCAGGATTGATTTTGTAAACCTGGTTTTAACTTGCATGGGTCTGACAAAGGTAAATTTTTCACCAATAAAGCTTCCGGTCTCCGTGTTTTTATGCGCCACAGTTTTAAAAGCCTGAGCGGGTGTAAATTTTTGGTAAAATTGCAGCATTATGCTCAAGCAGGGACTTCAACAAAAATTACTACAAAAGCTTTCACCTCAACAGATTCAGCTGATGAAACTGCTGCAGGTACCTACCATTGCGCTGGAACAACGCATCAAGGAGGAGCTTGAGATCAACCCTGCGCTTGAAGAGGGTAAGGATAACGAAGAAGATGAAAAGGAGCCCGCAGCAGAAGATCCTTTTGGAAGCGCTGATGATGGCGATGAGGAAGCGCATAACGAACAGAACCGCGAAGATTTTAACCTGGATGCCTACATTGACGATGATGAAATTCCGGCCTATAAACTGGCAAGCAATAATCACAGTCAGGATGATGAAAGGCGTGAGATACCCTTTGCCGTCGGACAAAGCTTTCAGGATCAATTACTTGACCAGCTGGGATTACGGAATTTGGATGAACATCAGCAGAAGGTAGCTGAATATATCATCGGTAACATTGACGAAGATGGTTACCTTAGGCGTGATGCTGAAGCCATTGCAGATGATCTCGCATTTTCGCAGAATATCATCAGCAGCAAGTCGGAAATTGAATGGCTGATTCTACTGATACAGGAATTTGACCCTGCCGGAGTTGGCGCGAGAGATTTGCAGGAATGTTTGCTGATTCAACTGCGCAGAAAACAGCCCCGAAATGCTACCATTAAAACGGCAGAAATTATTTTACGGGATTTTATGGAAGAAATCTCAAGGAAGCATTACGAAAAAATTACCCGAAAACTGGAAATCGAAGATACCGATTTACGCGATGCATTAAAAGAAATAGGCCGCCTCAACCCCAAGCCCGGCAATTCGCAAAGCGACAGTCAGAAGAGCACCCAACATATTATACCTGACTTTATGCTGATCAACAATGACGGAATTCTTGAGCTGCAACTTAATACCCGCAATGCCCCCGACCTGAAAATCAGCAAGGCTTATCAGGAAATGCTCGAGCAATACGGCAGAAACAAAAAACTCAGCTCAAAAGAGCAAAAAGAAGCCGTAATCTTTGTAAAACAGAAGATAGATTCAGCCCGTTGGTTTATTGATGCTATCCGGCAAAGGCAGCAAACATTATTGTTTACCATGCAGGCCATTCTTGACTATCAGCATGAGTATTTCAGTTCAGGCGACGAAACCAAATTAAGACCCATGATCCTGAAAGATATTGCTGAACGAACCGGACTTGATATTTCAACAGTTTCACGTGTGGCAAACAGCAAGTACATTCAAACTTCTTTCGGTACATTTTTACTGAAATCGTTTTTCTCCGAATCGCTTTCAACCGATGCCGGAGAGGAAGTATCCACACGGGAGGTAAAAAAGATTCTAGAAGATTGTGTGGCAAAAGAAGATAAACGCAAGCCTGTAACTGATGACAAACTGGCAAAGGTGCTGCGCGAAAAAGGTTACAATATTGCCCGGAGAACTGTTGCCAAATACAGAGAACAACTGAATATTCCCGTTGCCCGCCTCAGAAAGGAACTTTAATGTTGAGCGCAGGTAACTAAACGCTATGGTATTGGCGATGTGGCATTGAGTTAGTAGGTTTTAATGGTGTTTAAAGTATAATATATAACTTTTTTATTTCGCTTTTTAATTAAATAATATGACCTATATGAGTAATTTGTAATTAATATTTTCTGTTATTGCGCTTATCAGCCTGTTATGTGAGATTGCTGTTTTACTAAGGCAGAAACCGGGATCCAGTGCGTTGGCCCGTCCAGGCGGCGAGGGTGCGTTCCACCCTAGGCTAGGAAGTTGAACCAATGATAGCAGGATGGGTGGAAAAGGGCGGATCAAAAAAAATAGCGTGTCGAAATCTTAATCCTAACCAAAATTGCTTAG
>JBIICM010000176.1:0-5286 GCA_044238875.1 Flavobacteriales bacterium
TCATTTTTTATATACACCACTCTGAAGTAACATAAAAAATGGCAGGCGGAAAAGAAACACCGAGGCAAAAAATGATCGGGATGATGTACCTGGTACTCACAGCGCTGCTGGCGCTTAACGTATCAAAGGAAATCCTCGATGCATTCGTGGTCATGAACAATGGCCTGATTAAAACCGACCAAAACTTTACCCAAAACAACAGTCGGTTATACGAAACCTTGAAAAGGGCGTTGGAATCTGAGCCGGTAAGGGCGAAAGTTCCTTTTGAGAATGCTCAGAAAGTCAAAAAGTGGACGGAAGAACTGTATAAGTTCGTATTCGATGTCAAATCTGAAGTAATTCAGGCGGAAGAAAAAGTCAGTAAAGAAGTTGCTGACACTATTCGGCTTGAGTTTATCAGCGCAAAAGACAAATATGACGAGGCAACACGCATCATGTGCGGCCTGACAGAGGACGGTTCTGGTGGAAAGGCCAGAGCGCTTAAAAACAAAATCAATGAGTTCAAGAAGAATTTAATTTCAATTCTACCGGAAAAAATCCAAAAGACTACGAATCTGGGGCTAGACACCAATGACCCTCCGCAAACAGGAAGTCAAAAAGAGACCTGGGAAACAGATAAGTTTTATCACCTGCCTCTCGCTGCTCAGATTTCTGTGCTTTCTCAAATCCAAACAGAAATCAGGAATGCAGAAGGCACAGTAGTGAACGAGCTTGTAAAATCAATCGGTGATGCCACCATTAAAGTTGATAAACTTGCCGCTCAAATGATTCCTTCGGCAAATATTGTAACGATTGGTGATGAATTTACTGCCAAAGTTTTCGTGGCAGCATTCAATTCTAAAATGACCCCTGATGTAACTGTTAACGGTCGTCAGATTACAGAAACAGATGAAACAGGTTCTGTTATATTTAAATCGAGACCTGCATCTGAAGGGCCACAGAAAATTACCGCCATTGCTCGATTCATCAACGCAGAAGGCAAACCCGAGGAGTCGAAGGTTGAGTATGAATACATGGCCATCAAACCGGCTGCAGTTGTTTCTCCTACTTATATGAATGTTTTCTATATTGGTGTTGACAATCCCGTTTCTGTTTCTGTACCGGGCTCAGATCCAACTAAAGTAGAAGCCTCCCTTGCCGGAGCTCAGGGCTCAATCAAAAAGGTTAAACCCGGTGAGTTTGTAGTAAATGTTACCAGCGGAAGCAAGTGCACTGTTCCTGTAACTGTTAAAAATCCGCAGGGGAAAAGTTCTAACATGGGTGCTCCAGAATTCAGAATAAAGCGAATTCCGGATCCGGTTCCAATGGTCTTAGGAAAGAAAAGCGGTGAGTCTATGACCTCGCAGGAATTGATTGCCGCAGGAGGGGTTTCCGCGGTGCTTGAAAACTTCGACTTTAAGGCAAGTTTTGCAGTAACCGGTTTCGAGTTTGGTATGAACGTAAACGGCGTATATGTGCCTGTTCAGGTTTCAGGAAACAGATTCAACGATGCAATAACTTCTCAGTTGAAAAAAGTAAAGCCCGGCACACGGGTTTTTCTAAGCGATATAAAAGCAAAAGGTCCGGATGGTTCTGTGAGAACCCTCAACGCAACCTATAAAATCCGCTGATTCTCTCATCAAAACCAAGAAGGTTATGAAACGTCGCATTCTCTCTCTCGCACTTATTACCTGCTCTTCATTCATGATGGATGCTCAGGTTTTGAGTCCTGATACGCCCAATGACGGAGTATATGTTAAAGCTGCTGTCAGGGAACGGCAGCCTATACCCTATGCCCCGTTGAGAGAGTCTGACGTAATGTGGAAAAAACGGGTTTGGCGTGTCATTGACTTGCGCGAAAAGATGAATCTTCCACTGTTCTACCCTTTGGTAGAAACAAACGGTATGAGAAGTCTGGCCGATTTGCTATACAATGCTGTCATGACAGAAGGTTCTCCAAGAATTTTCAAAGCCATTCCCGATGATTTTTCTGAAATCATGACCCTTACTGAATTAAAAAGTTTTGTTGAGAAGGTAGATACCATGTATGTGCCCGATCTCGACAACCCAGACAACCCACCTGTAATGAAAGTGGTGCCAAGAAAATTTGAGCCATCCCGGGTAAAAAAGATTTGGGTAAAAGAGGAGTGGTTTTTTGACAAGCAACGTTCTGTTCTTGATTGCAGGATTCTCGGTTTGTGCCCGATGTACGAAAATGAAGATAAGGAGAAGGGAGACACACCGCTGTTCTGGGTTTACTTTCCGGAGGCGCGACCCCTGCTTGCAAAGTATGATATATTTAATCGCTTCAACCCCTCTGAACGAAGGTCATTTGATGATATTTTCTGGAAGCGTCAGTTCAGCAGCTATATTACCAAAGAAGAGAATGTTTATGACCGGGTGATCGGCGATTATGCCAAAGGCATGGATGCCTTGCTTGAGTCTGAAAGAATCAAGCAGGAGATTGTGAACTTCGAACACGATCTTTGGGAGTTCTGATAAACATCTTCTAAACAAACAGAGCACCACCCTTTGACAACAGAAGAGTGGTGCTCTGTTTGTTTAATCTGGCGCATTGCGAGCATAAAGCCCGGTATAAGCAGACTTCAAATCAGCCCATTTGAAAGAGACGCTTAAACGAATTGTTCGCCCTTTTCGACCTTCACGTTATTTACAATCTGTCTGATTTCCTGCTCATCGTCTTTGCGACAAATGAGTAATATATCATTTGATTCGGCCACTATATACCCATCAAGCCCCTGAATGGCGACCAGTTTTTCTTTTGGCATATTGATGATGCAGTTTTGGGTGTTAAAGAGCATAACATTCCTGCCTATCACGGCATTTTGCTTCTCGTCTTTTCTTGTGTTTTCATAAAGAGAACCCCATGTGCCCAGGTCTGACCATCCAAAATCAGATGGGATCACATACACATTGGGGGCCTTCTCCATGATGCCATAGTCAATCGAAATATTGGTGCACTGGGCATAAGCACGCTCAATAAAAACTGCCTCTTCGGCAGTGTAATATGCTGTTTTTCCCTCGTTGAAAATCTGATCTGTTTCAGGCATAAATGCCTTCATGGCCTTCATCAGGCTGGTTAACGACCACACAAAAATCCCTGAATTCCACAAAAAATCTCCGCTGGATACAAATGACTTTGCCAGCTCAAGATCGGGTTTCTCTGTAAATGTTTTTACCTTTTTCACCTGTGCATTAACAGGCAAAGAAAGGTCATCCGTAAACTGAATATAGCCATAGCCGGTGTCTGGCCGGGCGGGGCGAATACCCATTGTTAAGAGGGCGTTGTTTTCACCGGCAAATTCGAACGCCGATTTAAGGTTTTCCATAAAAACCGATTCCCTGATAATCAAATGATCTGAGGGGGCCACAACCAATAGGGCATCCGGGTTTTTCAGGGCTATTTTGTGTGCCGCATAGGCTAAACATGGTGCGGTATTCCTTCGGGCCGGTTCCAGTAAAATCTGGTCGGGTTGCAAACCTGGAATCTGTTCGAAAACAAGCGCCTCATAAGCCTTGTTGGTGACAATTATAATTTGTTCAAGGGGTATGAGCGGAAGAAAACGTTCAACTGTTTGTTGCAGCAGGGTTTTGCCTGTTCCGAGCACATCCAGAAACTGTTTGGGGTGGTTTTGACGGCTCATCGGCCAAAAACGGCTGCCAATGCCCCCAGCCATGATTACGCAATATAGATTGTTTGTGTTCTGCATCTTAATGCTGTAATTTATTTAGGCTGTTTTTTAACGCTTTAATTATCTCCTGAATTTGCGCTATATGGCAAGTGCCAACCGATATTCTATACCATGTTGAATTTCTGGCTGCACCAAATGCATAAAAAGGCACAATAGCAAGGCCGGCATCTTCAAGCAAGAACTTCGTTGTTTGTTCTGTTTGCTCGATTAGGGTGCCGTTGGGTAGCCTGTAGCCCATTAAATTTATTTTAACAGTGAGGTAAATTGCCGCCTGGGGTGCTATAGCATCAACCGGATAGCCCTCCTGCTTGAGCGAAATTATTCCCAGATAAATTTCGTTCAGCCGGTCATATATTTTATTTCTGAGCAGGCCCATAAAATGACCCACTTTTTCATAGTCATTGAGGTAAACAGCAGTTGCTATCTGCTCCGCTTTCGGTGACCACGCGCCCATGTGACCAAGGATGTTTTTCATCTGATCAATCACTGGTGCCGGTCCGAATGACCAGCCAACCCTCACTCCCGTTGCGGCAAGTGACTTTGAAATACCATCAACAAAAATGGTGTAGGGTCTGATTTCTGGCATCAGTGAAACGGGGTCAAAATGTCTGGTGTCGCCAAATGTAAGTGCCCAGTATATCTGATCGTAGAGCAGATATAACGGTTTTTCACCCGGCTTTCTCCGCTGATTTTCTTCAATTACCAGCTTGCAGATGCGCAAAAGTTCCGGTTTTGAAAAGACTGTTCCTGTAGGGTTCAGTGGAGAACACAATGCCAGCAGTGCAGCATCTTTCAAATGTGGCTCCAACTCTTCAGCCCTGGGCATAAAATTATGTTCAGGCAATGTTTCAACGAATACCGGCCTGGCATGACTCAGGTGTACATAATGGTTGTTGTTCCAAGAAGGTATGGGAAAGACAACTTTTTCTCCCGGATCAACAAGTGTTTGAAAGGCTGCATATATAAGTGGCCTTGCACCTCCGGCGATCAGAAACTCATCGGCACTATAATCAAGTCCCTGAAATTTACGTATATAGCTGGAAACCGACTCCCTCAGCACCGCCATCCCGTTTGCCGCCGGATAATTGGTATGTTGCTGCTGGTAGGCTTTGATTATCTCATTGCTCAACTCCTCGGGAATTGGAAAAATGGCAGGATCATAATCGCCGATGGTAAAGTTGTAGATTTTTTGACCCTGACGGATTTTTTCGTTGATATCGCCGGCGAGTTTTATAATTTCAGAACCCTGAAGTGTTTCGGCCATATGCGAAACCTTATGTAACCCGGGGGCATTTAATTTATCGGTGCTCATGATGCCAACCTTTATTGAAAGGCTGGCAAATTACGCAATCTTTCAGGCAAATTCCTAAGGCAAAAGCTCAACCTCTGCGGCCGGATTGATCAGGTAAGCCTGCGAAGAACCCAGCTCTACACAATGAAAATGTTTTCGTCGTTTTTGCCCTTTTTTAAAAACACGTCCGGAAACAAGCCTGAATACAGCCCCTTCCGGCAGATCCTCAAGAAAAAGAGCCGGTGTACTGTCAAATTGTCTAAGCGCCCTTGTTAACTGCTCATCCGCACAACTGCTTGCTGC
>JBIICM010000177.1:0-5285 GCA_044238875.1 Flavobacteriales bacterium
CAGGACTAACCAATACCAATAATATTGTGGCTGGCTGCAGCGAAGTTGGAATAGCAGCCCGATTATGTTATGATCTTACATTGAATGGTTATGCTGACTGGTATTTACCTTCCATAAATGAATTACAACAACTATTTTACAATAGGGCTGCTATAAATGTTGCGGCAATAGCCAACGGAGGAGCCGGATTTTCTACTTCCGCCTATTGGAGTAGCACGCAGACCGACTCTGCCAAAGCTTTTGCTTTTAACTTCCTCACCACTGTTGCATACTCAAGTTACTACTACACTAAGTTCCAAAATATGAGCGTGCGTGCGGTTCGGGCTTTTTAACTTTATAACTAACTCACTCGTTAAAAAATCCCCTCTGTTGGGGATTTTTTGCCTTCGAACATGGAATTAGAAATTTCGTTTTAGGTGAATTTTGTTCTAGCAATGAGCCGAACGGAGCGCAATGCTAATTTTGTCTTCTTCCCCATAATTGGGAATTATTTCAGCAAAAGAAACCGATAGTAGATGACCTCGAATAGGTCGCATGTCCATAGTAAGGAATTTGAACAGAATGGGTTCGACCCTGACAGCGCGGCATCAATATTCATGTTACAAACCTTTAGTCCCTTTGGGATTAAGTGTGACATATAATAAAAATACACGACCTTAACTCAAGATTAAACCTTACATTCGCGCTTCAAAATCGATTTTTGTAGTTAATTGTAACGTTTCAATGCAAAAAATTTTCATTATAATCAGCAACAATGATTACTACTTCACTGAGCGGCTTTTGAAATAAAAGGTTTGTTGTAACCGGCAATGATTCACCCCCGCTTCGATCCAGAAGCGGGGGTTTGTTTTTTATACGATTCAGTTGCGGCATGCAGCACTGAATCAATCGGAATTATCTTACTCCTACCCGCCTCTGCGCTGATGCAGCCAGTTTTCAATACCGGCAAGATTAAGCCCGTTAAACAAGCCGGCTTTGGTAAGTCCGCCTTTACGCGCTACAGCCATTCCATAATGCATATCGTTGATGGTCTCCTTTTGATGGGCATCGGGGTTGACAGCGATCATTACTGACTTTTCCATACAGGCGGGAATGTGTCTCCAATCAATATCCATACGAAATCTATTGGCATTCAGTTCAATGACTACCTTGTGCCGGGAGGCTGTATCGATCACCGCCTCGTAGTCAAGCGGATACGCTTCACGCGAGAGCAGCAGGCGCCCTGATGGATGCCCCAACATAGTGGTATAAGGGTTTTCAAGTGCGGCAAGAATCCTGCTGGTTGCCTTTTTGATATCCATGCGCAGCACTGAATGAACAGAGGCGATTATGAGGTCGAAGCGGCTAAGAATGTTTTCGGGATAATCAAGTGAGCCATCGTGCAGAATATCAGATTCAATGCCTTTGAAGATTCTGAAAGGAGCGAGCATTTGATTCAGGAGATCAATCTCATCGTGCTGCTGAAGCACCCGGTCGGCTGTTAAGCCCCTGGCGTAGGAGGCTGAACGACTGTGATCAGTAACAACAAGGTACTCATAGCCAAGTTCGATGCAGGCTTTAGCCATTTCAGCGATAGTATGCGAGCCATCGCTCCAGGTAGTGTGGGCATGAATACAGCCCCTAATATCTTCAATATCCGCCAACGCATCAGGAACAATCTCTACAGCCTTTTCAAGCGGAAGATCCCTGAGTTCAGGTAAAACAAAGGGTAGTTTTTTCTCCTTGTAAAATTCGGCTTCTGAAGCATATGCTTTTCCGACTGTAAAACCCGTTTCTGCTAGATGGCTTTCAGGTCCGGTATAGAAGAAAAGGTCTGCAGCCATGCCTGAGCTTCTGCACGCGATCAGCTGAATGGTATAGTTTTCAGCGAAGCGATACACGCGCACAAATCCCTGCTGATTATCCGGGATTAGTTCAGGAATCATCCCTGCGGCCTGCTGTATGGCTTCTAGATCAGCATCAATCAGCAAAACAATATCCGAACAAACTTCAAGACATCTGCGCAGCTCGCCTGCGATTTCTATCCTGCAATTATTCAGTAATTTTTGCAAACGTGTCTGCAACTCCTCAGCCAGCAGGAGCGCTTCGGCATAATGCATTTTTCCCTTGCTGGAAAGATTGTAACGAAGGGTTGCGCTGATCTGCTGCTGTGTTTTCTCTCCGAAACCTTTTAATTCAACAAGCCTGTTTTCATTGCAGGCATATAAGAGTTCTCCGGGACTTTCAATACCCAGCTGCTTCCAGAGCGAGAGGATTTTTTTAGGTCCGATACCCTTTACGGCTAGTAGTTCAAGTATTCCCGGGGGCGTTTGATTAAGGTAGGATTCCAGTTCTGCGGTAGTGCCTGTTTGAAGCAGTTCATGCACTTTTTGAGCGATACCTTTTCCTATACCCGGAATTTCAAGTATCTGATCATGTGTTAAGCCTTCAAGCTGAACGCCGCAGCGGTCAATCTGAAACGCACCGTTGACAAGTGATTTAAGCTTGAACTCATTTTCACCATGAATTTCACCCAGCGAGGCAATCAAGCGCAGCGCCTTCGAAACTTCCTTATTGGTCATCTGAGATTACTGAAGTTTTTAATTCAGGATAATCTCATAAGGCAGGCGTGTTTGCCAGGCATTCATTCTTTTAAGCTTCTCAAGTTGCTGGTAGTAGCGATAAGATTCTCCGAGTGCCTTTTCAAGTACCTGATCTTCGGTATCGCCGGTAAGGCTTTTGAATATTTTATCAATCGTTGATTCGCGGAAGGGCAATTCTGTGATCCGGAATTTATCAAGCTTTGCTTTTCTGGCTGCAATGGCAATGGCATCGTCAAGGCCCCCAAGGACGTCAACCAGACCCAGCTTTTTGGCATCAACCCCGGCCCATACGCGACCCTGGCCGATTGAGTCAACCTGCGCTTTGGTCATTTTCCGACCTTCGGCAACACGGGTGATGAAGTTATCATAGATGCTCTCAATCTCGCGCTGAATAACCAGTGATTCAGCAGGAGCAACAGCACGTAAGGGCGACATAATATCTGCATACCGTGCGGTTTTTACTGTATCAACCGAAACGCCGATTTTACCGAGCAGATTTTTTGTGTTAAAAAACAAACCGAACACACCGATAGAACCTGTAATGGTGTTGGGTTGTGCAACAATGGTATCAGCGGCGCATGAAATATAATATCCACCTGAAGCTGCCAGATTGCCCATTGAAACGATAACCGGTTTTGTCTTTTTGGTAAGCATGACTTCACGCCAGATCGTTTCTGAAGCAAGGGCGCTTCCCCCCGGGGAATTAACGCGCAAAACCACAGCCTTCACCTTTTCATCCAGCCGGGCTTTACGAATTGCCTTAGAAAATTCTACTGAGCCAACCTCATCATCATCCCCATTCCCGTCAACGATATCTCCTTCGGCATAAACCACCGCAATTTTATCCGTACCTTTTTCCTTTTTCGATTTAACATCCAGGTATCGGTCGAGCGATACAAAATGAATTTTATCAATCGCCTCTGCAGCGGTTTTTGTTTTCAGCATTTCAAGCACCTCATCCCTGTATTTGAGATCATCTATTAGTTTCTTTTGTTTAGCTTCATTGGCATTGGTCACCTGCAAATTGTCAGCGATTTCCTGAAGCGTGTTCACAGACAATTTACGTTCTTTGGAAATACCCTCCAGCATGTGATTCCAGAACGAACGAAGGAAGGTTCTGATTTGCTCTCTGTTAGCATCGCTCAGTTTATCCTGAATAAAGGGTTCAACAGCGCTTTTAAATTTCCCATGCCTGAATACCTGTGGCTCCAGTCCCAGCTTTTCGAGTGTGCCCTTAAAGAACATAATTTCAGAGCTGAGGCCTTTTAGCTCTGCCAAACCGGTTGGATGAAGAAACACTTTATCAGCTGCTGAAGCCAGGTAATATGAAGGCTGACTGTAAACTTCACTGTAGGCATAAATAAATTTGCCTGATTTTTTAAAACTAATGAGTTTGTTCCTTATCTCTTCAAGCGCGGCATAACCGGTTTGCAAACTGGTAAGATCGAGAAATATCCCTGCAACATTTTCATCAACACGGGCCTTCTCAATATTTTCTGTGATATCGCTAAGTGTTAACGGTTCTGATAAATCGCTGAAATTTAAGCTGCTGAAAGGATTATTACTGGCGCGGTCATTAATTTCCTTATCGAATTTTAAATGAAGTACCGAGTTCTTTTTTATGAATACCTCATTTTCTCCGCCACTTGCCGATGCAATGATTGCAAAGATGATGAACAGCAGAAAAATGGACAGGAAAATACCGACCACCGAAGCAAATACGATTTTGAAAAATGATTTCATTAAAAGCTATTTTAAGGGTGCAAAATAGTTAAAACCATTTAATCAGGCTTTTTTTTTCGGGAAGTCAGTTTATATCTCCCACCTTAACCCATCGGCACAAGCTGGTTGCACCATCAACATTAGTAATTCAATTACGCTTTTCTAAAAGCAATAATGGAATCGATAATATTTACAAATTTTGCTTTTCAGTACAGTTAAATATCTGTTTTTTTGTCAAATGGAGCTTGCAGCTATTTCGCTTGGTTCAAATCTTGGCAACAGGCTGGAGAACCTTCAGTATGGCATTGTTCAATTGCGCTCAGGCGGCCTGAATTTGGTAAGGCAATCATCTGTTTATGAAACACCTGCCGTGGGTTATGTTTCAGATAACTATTTTCTGAACCAGTGCATACTTGTTGAGACAATTCTTAATCCCTCCGACTTATTGAGTTTATTGCTTGAAATAGAGCAAAAAGCCGGAAGGGTAAGGATTCAGGGAAAAACATCAGACCGGACACTTGATCTGGATCTATTGTTTTATGGCCAGTTGGTTGTTAATTCCAATGATCTCACACTGCCTCACCCGAGCATGCACAAAAGAGCATTTGTATTAATTCCGCTGTATGAAATTTATCCTGACTGGAAGCATCCGATACATGGGCTGAGCGTAGCTGAAATGCATAGCAAATTGACCGGTCATTCATATTGAAAACTTCATGTAAAAATTCTGTCTACGGGATTATTTAACCCAATTTATGCAATAGAATTGCACAAATTGCCCCAAGGGCCGAAGGAATCTGCGATTCATCGCGGTTAACCCGGTTGCTGCGCTCATAGCCAATGCGCTATGCATTAGAGCGATGCGCTTCTAATGCATAATCCGGGTTTAAAATAGATTCCTGTAAAATCTATTTATCAACATTTTGCATATACTTGACTATCTGAAACATACAAATCTAATTAAATTTATTTTTCTGCTTT
>JBIICM010000178.1:0-5279 GCA_044238875.1 Flavobacteriales bacterium
GTTCTTGGCGTCGGATCTTTCTGGATCCGTTCTCTCAGTTCATCGGCATTGACACGGTTGTATAAAAACATGGCCCGCAAAGATACTGATTCCTACCTTTTCAATACCGGGGATCAGACGGCTGTTTTTCTCCGCTTTTCTTCCATGCAGCGGGGAAATAAAAGAAGAGCCACCATGCAATGGAAACAACTCCTGCCAGAAAAAAAACAAAACAATAATTGCGTATGTCAAATGCGTAAAATTCATCGAGCATCCAGATGGAGTTGGCACAAATCCAACAGGCAATAGAAAGATTCGGGAAAAACTCCGGCATAGATTTTCTGGACCGTACCACGAAAAAAAGGGCCAGCAGTATAGCCGGAGCAATCATCACAAGTGCCACAGGGCGCCAAAGCATGGCCCAGCAAAGGTCTTTGATCAGCCATAAGGGAATGTGTAAATTTTCAAGCAAACGCAAGCGCATAATGCAAATCTATGACTGAATACTTTTAAAATAATCGTGCTGAATATACTTTTTACCGACAGGGCACAATATATCAGATCAGCAATTTAACCATTGGTTGATCCGTCGTTTTCGCGTATGCAAGCAATCATATGCATCAGTTTATCAAGGCTTAGGGGCTTTTCAACAAACTCCTTAACCGCGCTATAACTTGCTGCTTTTCTCTTGTCGGCGGGATCAATAGAGGATGAACAAATAAAAATTGAAATTCTTTCTTTAAATTCGGCATGCAATTGCTCAAACTTATCTAAAAAACACCATCCGTCACAAATGGGCATATTCAGATCGAGCACAATGATGCACGGTGGATTTGACTTTTGATTGTAAATCCTAAGCAACTCATTAGAGGCTTCCGCTCCATTAATAAATGTCGTGAACGATTCGGTTATTTTATTTTTGGTGAATAGTTTTGTGCTAAGCAGCAAAAAAAGTTCATCATCATCAACAATCCAAAAACAGGGTTCTTTCATTTCTTTTCTTTGCTTGGTAATTCAATGGTGAAGGCAGATCCTTTACCAGGCGAACTTTTAACTGTTATGGTTCCGCCCATTGCTTCCACTTGTGATTTGGTGATATAAAGACCGATACCCCTTGCATCAGGGTTTCCATGGAATTTCTGAAAAATTCCGAAAATCTTTTTCCCGTGCATTGCTAAGTCAATTCCAATACCATTATCTGATACACTCAAGGTGTATTTCCTCTCCGTTTTTTTTGCATCAATTTTCAAAACAAGTTTGGCGTCTTTCTTTCGATATTTAAAAGCGTTGGATATTAAATTCAGCATGATGCTGTTCATGTAATTATTATCTGCCATGACAAAAAAGTCATCGGGGAAATTAAGTGACATAAGGAATTCTTCTCCACCACTGTTTTTTCCCATGGCGATAAGGGCTGTATTGATGCATTCTGTTAATACTACTTTTTGGATGTTTGTAGTTGTTTTGTTCGAAAGGTTCAACAGTTCATTCAGATCAGCCAGTGTTCGTTCCAGGTTTTCACTTGCCTTGATTAATGGCGCTGTAATTGAATGTATTTCGTTTAAATCGGTTTCGTTCTTCAACAAACCTAAAAAGCCATTTATTGTACTTGAATGAGAGCGTATATTATGTGAAACAACATAAGAAAAGTTCATTACCTTCTTGTGTTGTTCACTTATTATTTTAAGGGCTTTCCTGAGCGATTTTTCATTTCTGCTTCTTTCGGTAATGTCAACAAAAGTGACGGAGAAAATATCTGTATCTGGAGCCTCACTGATGAGTATTCCTTTGCATAGTAACTCGGAAATATTACCACTTTTTGATGTAAACTGAATGTTTAGTTCGAAATCTTCTTTTTTATCGGCATGCAACTTTTTACTTAACAATCTGTTTGTTTTACTGTCAGCGAAATAATTGGAGATATACTTTCGTTTCTCATGTTTTTTTAACAGTTCCGGGTATTTTATACTCAGGAAGTCATTATCATAAATGATCAAGCCTTCTGAATTTAAAAGGATTTCGCCGAAATCACTATGATCAAAAATGCTTTTAAACCTTTTTATTTCATTGTGATATTTTTTCAGGCTTAAACCTGAACTGAACAGGTCCCCTGCAAGCCTGAGTTTTGAAATTTCATTGTTGGTCCAGTAACGCTGTTTTTGTACTGAATCCAAACCATAAAACCCGATAAGATCTGCTGATTGAAAAACAGGAACTACAATTAATGATTTTATATCCTGTTGCTCAAGCAAGGCTTTTTCATTTTCCGCTTCAAGGCCGAGTTCTTTTACAAAAGGAATATTGATAATTTGGTTTTCAAGCAGGTTTTTCCAGAACCAGGGAAAAATATCTACCGGCAGATCTTTAAGAAATTCAATTTGAGGCTCTGTTCCATGGGAGCACCATTCAATCGTATTTGAAATGGTTTCAGCATTAAAATTCCGATGAAAATAATAGGCCCTGTCAACTAAAAAATGCTGACCCAGGTAGGCCATAAAATCATTCAGAATAGTGTCAATAAAAATTGGGTCTGATTTAATGATATCAATGTAAAACCCTGAAACCTGCAGATTAAATTCTATCAAACTTCTGTTTTCATACTCCAGTTTTTTTTCCTTTGTAATATTTCTTATCAGGCAAAGTTGATAGTACTTATTGTAAAAGGAAAAGCGCATTTCATAGATTGTATCTGTTTCAGCTACAGGAGCATTTTCAATGATTACGGACTGATTGTTCGATATTTTCCTTTGAGTTGCATTGATGGCCTTGCTGATCTGATCCTTATTTGTTTGAAAAAGTTCTGTTAAAACACGCTTACTGATTACGGTTAATCCTGCCATTTCATCAGCCGGAATCGCCGCTTCATTTTGAGGTTGTTCTGTTTCCAGATCAATCAGATAAAGTGTATCGGGCATCGCATTCAATATGGCTTGCAACTTTTCTTTCTCTTCTTTAATCCGTTGCTGAATAATATATTTTTCTGTTATATCCTTTTGAATAGAAATAAATTTGGTGAATATACCATCAGATTCAGCGTAGGGATAAATACTTAAATCAACAATATATTCCTTGCCGTTTTTCGTATAATTAACAATTTCACACTGAGTGAACGTTTTCTTTTTAAGGGCATTGCGGATTTTTTGTTTTACCTGCGCATTTGTAGCTTTTCCCTGCAAAAAATCTCCCGGCCTCCGGCCTTTAATTTCTGCCAGATGGTACCCACTGAGATCTGTAAATGCCTGATTTACATATATTATTTTAGAATCAAGATCGGTTACCACAATTGCATCCTTAGAATTGCCTGAAAGAAACGACAATAAACTTATCTCTTTATTTAATTCAAGTGTTTGATGGGTTCTGTTGATTTCCAGAAAAGCCCTTCCAACAGTTTCGGAGAAAAAAGAAAAAAAACTGATCGCCTGTTCATTGAATGCGTTCTCATGAACACTGGCTGCAGCCATAACCCCAACTATTTCTTCCCCGACGACGATCGGCTGATACAACCTTGATTTCAGATGAAAACTTCGTTCGCTTTCGCTGATCAACCTGTTTTCAGCCAGATCGTCATTGCTTTGTATCAGGGGCTGCCCTGTTTTAAAAACATGACCAGGGTGCCGTTCCATAGCAGTTTCTTCTGCTTTCAGTCGTTCCTTTTCGGTAAACCCATGGGCCATGTATAGCTTAAGTCTTTTTTCTTCCTTGTCATAAAGGAAAAGGCCTGCATGATCCATTGGCAAGATACGCTCCAACCATTCTTCTGTAAACAAAACCAGTTGTTCATGATTTGTAACTAAAAAGATTTCACCAACAATCTTTTTACAAAGGTCATAGGCCTCGCCTGCGGCGATTTTTGAGTAATGCTGCATACCGTGTTAGACAGAAGATATGCTGGTATTACAGAAATTGTCGAACCGGATCACCAGAAAAATCTTAAATTTCGAGGATTTGCAGTGCTGCTGTAACACATTGCTCATCCTGCTTGTAATGGCCGCCGCTTACTCCTATTGATCCTACGAGTGATGGACCGGCATAAATAGGTGAACCACCTCCCAGCAAAATAAAGCCGGGCAAATCACCGGCCCCCTGCTTAAGAATTTCATCGTCTTTTATAAAGTTATACCATGATTCTCCAGTAGGTATTCCAAAACCAAGGGCGAGTTTTGCTTTTTTTCTTGAGGTTTCTATTGATATAAGCGGGGCTCTGTCCATCCGGTAGAAAATTAATTCATTGCCGGCGTCATCCAATACAGACACAGAAATATTCAAACCAAGCTCAAATGCACGTTTTACGGCTGCTTTTACTAAAGTATCAGCAACTTGAGCGCTTATACTTTTCTTTTCCAACAAATCTTTCATCGAAGCAAATTTATAGCTATTTCAGGCTTTTCGGGAATACGGATTGTAATATTAACATTACAGGAAACATTCCCAAAACCTATACGTGTTTTAAAATTTAAAGTTATAACTTTTATCTGTTAAAATCTGTTAGGTTATTTACTGTTCATCCGAACTTTTCAATATTGAACCCGGATTATGCATTAGAAGCGCATCGCTCTAATGCATAGCGCATTGGCTATGAGCGCAGCAACCGGGTTAACCGCGATGAATCGCAGATTCCTTCGGCCCTTGGGGCAATTTGTGCAATTCTATTGCATAAATTGGGTTGAAGAAAGGTTGCTAAAGCTTTTCCCATCAAAGGTTTGGGGTTTTATTCCAATTACAAATGGTTTAATGTGAGCAAAAAATGGTTGATAGGTATTAATACCTATATTTGGGTGTTGTTGGCGGTACATACAGATCCGCAGAATTATCAATAAATTTGAAACCTGAAGCTGCATATTCAAGTTTAACGTCTTTTTATAGAGCCGGGTTCTTTCTACCGGAAGTTGGATCTGATCGCTGCTAATTTAATGTGCTGTTGTTATGTTACGTGTGAATGATGTAGTTGTATATACCGACCTGGTTAACAGCCTGCTAAATCAGGATTCTGTCAAGCTCCTTGTTCGCTTTGTGGAAAGTTTCATAGAAAACAATTTTAAAGCGGACTATACGGCCATTTATGTGTTTAATAAGGAAAGAGAAAGGCTTGAGCTAAAATTTGCCCATGGTTTTTCTGAAGAAGAACGGGTAATGGCTGAAAAAACTGCGATGGAAAGACATCCCGGTGAAGTTTTCAAGAATAAAAAGGGATTTTATGTGCCTGATACGTTAACGGATAACACAACCGTTGACAGCCCAAGAAGTTTTTCGGTTCGTTCAAGACTTTACAGGCCAATAATCGTTGAAGAAAATGTAAGGGG
>JBIICM010000034.1:0-17573 GCA_044238875.1 Flavobacteriales bacterium
AAAACAGAATCCTGCATTACAAGGACAAGACCGGATATGAAATCGAAAGGGCGCTGCTTGAGGCAGCAAGACAACATCCACAGATCGAAATACTTGACCATCATTTTGCTGTAGAAATCATCACACAGCATCATCAGGGCATGTATGTAAATAGCTCAACACCTGATATAACCTGTTTTGGCGCCTATGTGCTTGATCTGAAGTCGCAACGCACCGATGTTATTTTGGCCAAAATTACCCTTGTAGCCTCCGGTGGAGCCGGCAATGTTTATGCAAGCACCACCAACCCGAAAATTGCAACAGGCGATGGAATTGCCATGGTGTACCGGGCAAAAGGAAGGGTAAAGGATATGGAGTTTATTCAGTTTCACCCAACCGCTTTGTATGAACCAGGTGTTCAGCCGGCATTTCTGATCACAGAGGCCATGCGCGGTCAGGGAGCAGTGCTCAGAAACCTGGAAGGAGAAGATTTCATGTTGCGGTATGACCCACGCGGGTCACTCGCGCCGAGGGATATTGTGGCGAGGGCGATTGACAATGAACTGAAAACGAGGGGCGATGATTTTGTTTACCTTGATTGCACGGGCATCAGCAGGCAGGTGCTGGAAGACCATTTTCCGAGTATTCTTAAAAAATGCTTATCCATCGGTATTGATATCTCAAAGGATATGATCCCCGTTGTGCCATCCTGTCATTATATCTGTGGTGGAATTGTAGTTGACCATCTTGGACAAACCAGTATCCGTAATCTGCTGGCAGCAGGTGAGTGTTCATGCACAGGACTTCACGGGGCAAACCGGCTGGCCTCCAATTCACTGCTGGAAGCACTGGTTTACAGTCACCGTGCCGCTGAACGTTCAATAGAACTGGCCGGCACAGCACATTTTGAAGAAAATATACCAGACTGGGACATAAAAGGAACTGCCGATCCGGAGGAGTTGGTGCTGATTACCCAAAGTCAAAAGGAGCTTCAGCAAATCATGAGCAATTACGTGGGTATTGTACGAAGCAATATAAGACTCGAGCGGGCACTGAACCGACTGCAGATATTGAACAGGGAAACCGAACTGATGTATCGGCAAACCACCCTCTCGCCTGCCCTTTGCGAGTTGAGAAACTTAATTCTTGTAGGCTACCTGATCATTAAATCGGCCAGACTTAGGAAAGAAAGCCGGGGACTTCATTACTCCATTGATTACCCCCGCTAAAAAAACATGGCGGTGTTATTCTCCTATCAGGTTCAGTAATTTGGTGAGATTAGGGTCCTTTTCATCTGCCTTGATTGCCTTGAGGCGCTCGGTGATAAACACCGACTGGCTGGCGTAGGAAGCCTTTAAAACCTCCCTGTCTTGAACTGCCGAAACAGGACTGCCTTTTTCCTTCATGCCCATTATTTCATCCGCAACTACATCTACTTTGGCATCATACCAGCCTTTGATCTCCGCCAGCACTTGAATACCAGATAGCCGCAACCACCATGCAGGAGCCTTCACCGAAATTTCGTCGAACAACTGTATGGCTTCCCTTATAACAGGCTCCTCCTGAGATAGCGCATATTTACCCATGGCCAGCACGAAATAGTACTTTTCATTCGGCCCGTTGATTCTTTCGTATGACCTCTTCATGAATCCCATTTTACCGGGCAAAGCGGCATCAGCATAAATTGCTGCAATAGAAGCCAGGAGTTCACCGCCTGCAGTATCTTCAAGGTTACCAATCACCTGTATGGTTTTTTCTTTATTGAGTTCATACATAGTGCTAAGGGCTGAAGCCTGAACCATTGCGCTGCTGTCAGAAAGCGCCCTTTCGGCAATCAGAAATACCGCTGGGTCTGTAGCATAAAAACTTCCGATTTTCCCGATAGCGGCCGCCCTTACTGATGATTTCGGATCCTTTTTAGCCAATTCAGACAAAATATCACGGTATTCAGCGGTGAATTCTGCACCCTGGTTTTCAATACCGTTAAGCGCGGTAAGGCGTATGTTCCAGAATTTATCGCGCAGGGCAGTTTTTATCAGCGCAGACACCCCTGCCTCCGATTGCAGATTGAGCAACGCCTCCAAAGCCTGAAAACGATCTGCGTAAAGCGGCGCATTGAGCAATTGCCATGAAGCCTCGTCCTTACTTAGTTTTTGGGTGATGGTTCCCACCAGACTTCTTTCAGCATCAACAACAACCAGATTGGGCTGAACTTTTTCATTCACCGGAATCAGGAATGTTTGCTGCAGGCTGTCAAGTACAATGCGGTGCCGGATTTTCCGGTCTTTAACATAAATATCAACATCAAGCGGAAGCCTGAACACGCCGCTCGTTTCTACCTCCTGTGTCTGTGATAGTTTCAGGCTCACCACACTTTTTTCCTGATCATAGTTCCATTCTGCTTGTATATAGGGATGCCCTTTCCCGAGAAACCATTGATTAAAAAACCAGTTCAGGTCTTCACCGCTTACCTTTTCGAAAGCAAGACGAAGCTGGTGAATTTCAGCCGGCTGGAAACGATTCTCCGTAAGGTACAACTTCAGGGATTCAAAAAAGGCATCATCACCCAGGTATTTTCTGAGCATGTGTAAAACAGCGCCACCTTTCTGATAGGAATGCCTGTCAAACATCTCCTCGCGATTTTCGAAGTCGAACCGGATGAGACTTACTTTTTTCTGAAAATACTCCTCGAAATAGCTGCTGATGTTTTGCTGATTATGATAATCGGCAGCATCTCTCCCGTTTTTATACTCTTCCCAAAGGTATTCGGCCAGTGTTGCAAATGATTCATTCAAAGGCAGGTTAGCCCACGACTCACAGGTTACCAAATCGCCAAACCAGTGGTGAAAGAGTTCATGGGCGATGATGCCTTCATAGTCCTGATCAATCATTTCGGCTGGCGTTTGTTGCACAAACTCACCGAAGATGGTGGCCGAGGTATTTTCCATGGCACCGCTCACATAGTCGCGCACAACAACCTGCGCATATTTTTGCCATGGATAATCAACACCCAGTTTTTTTGAGAAGAACTCAAGCATTTCAGGGGTGTTGCCGAAGATTTTTCTTGCATAAGGCTCATATTCCTTTTCCACGTAATAGTCAACGGCCTTACCTCTCCAGGTATCTTTAACAATGCTGTACTCTCCTATCGCCATCATGACAAGGTAAGGAGCATGAGGAAGATCCATTTTCCAGGTATCGGTGCGGTTGCCGGCTGCATCCTTCACAGCATTTATCATCAAACCGTTCGACAGCGTTTTAAACCGGTCGGGAACAGTAATTGCCAACTGGTGGGTTAATTTCTCGTTGGGCTTGTCAATGGTCGGAAACCAGCATGAATTCGACTCTGTTTCTCCCTGGGTCCATACCTGAGTTGGTTTGGTTTTATCAAGACCCTGCGGATTGATAAAATACAGGCCCTTCGCATTGGTGATCGCTTCGCTGCCTTCCTGCTTCACCTTTTCAGGATTGGCAATATAGTCAATCATAATCCGGTAGGTTTCGTTACGTGTATAGGTTCTTCCGAGTGAAATCCTGAGCGATTCGCCTGTGTACCTGTAATTGAGCGGAACCGCCTTTTCTGACTTGTCAAGCATCATCACTGCTGATATATCAAAGGCCTTGGCATCGAGCGTCAGCGAATCAACAGGATAGAACCAGGGTTTGATTTCAAGGATTGCTTTTCCGAAGAGGCGTGAACTGTCGAAATCAAACCGCACCTTTAAATCCATGTGCAGAATGTCGTTAACCCGCTGAGCGGAAGCCTGATAAGCCGGCCTACCGGCATTTTCCGTTTCCCCAAACAATCCCTCATCTGCAACCATTGATGAATCAATGTTAAATGAAGCATCATTGTCTGTTTTATTTTTTTTAAACACCCCGCAGGATGTTGTGACCAGCAAAAGAAAATAGACAAAAGCCGGAATAGCTGGTTTGAAATTATTTTGAATGTTCATAATGGGGGGCAAAGATCATAATTTAAACAATGTCAATACGATTGGGCTCAATGATTTTATATGCCTGAAGGCAATGACTAAATAATGGTATGTTTGGGGCATGATGCGCGAAAATGTAAAAAAAGCCGGTGAACTGTCCATCCTGGTAAGAACCTATTCAGGGCTGGAAGAAGTATTGGCAACTGAAATCAGAAAAATGGGTGGCGGAGACGCTGAAATAATAACCCGGGGGGTGAAATGCAGCGGAGACCTTGGCTTTATTTACAAACTTAATTTTTCATTGCGAACCGGGCTGCGGGTTTTAATGGAGGTTGGCAGATTCAGGTTTGAGCACAATGATGCTTTTTACAAATCAATTTATGATTTGCCCTGGCATGAATGGTTTGACGTAGATAAAACCTTCAGGATTGACAGCCTGCTTTTTGGCCAGCATTTTAAAAACAGCATGTTTGTTTCCCAGCTGGCTAAAGACGCCATTGCTGACAGGTTCAGGGCAGAAGTTGGCAGGCGGCCATTTGTTGACGGCCGCTCAGCCGATGTTTACATCAGTATTTATGTAAATGGTAATGATGCCGTTGTATATCTTGACAGCAGCGGCGAATCGTTGCACCGAAGGGGTTATAAAACCGCTCAGACGATAGCACCCGTGAGTGAGGTACTTGCGGCCGGTATCCTGATGATCAGCGGATGGACGGGTCATTTTCCGCTTATTGATCCCATGTGTGGTTCGGGTACCTTTGTGATAGAAGGAGCGCTAATGGCCCGACAGATTCCGCCCGGTATATTCAGAAAAGGATTTGCCTTTGAACATTGGAAAATGCATGATACCGCGTTGTGTGAGCAGATTATTGAAAGTGTAACCGCCAGGATTATCGAAATTCCGCTGCAAATAATAGGTAGCGACCATAGCAGAAAAGCCCTCGAAGCTGCGAAGCAAAATGCTGTTTCTGCAGAAGTTGCGGATGCCATCAGTTTCAAACTTACAGATATTGCAGATTACCCTCTCCAGGAAAGAAAAAGTTATGTTTTCATCAACCCGCCTTACGGAGAGCGCCTTCAACCGGCTGAGCTGGAAGGTCTTTATAAAACAATCGGTTCGGTGTTGAAGCACCGTTTTCCTGGTTCTGAAGCCTGGCTACTCACCTCAGTGCCTGAAGCATTGCACTGGATTGGCCTCCGTCAGTCGTCAAAGATTGCTTTGTTCAACGGAGATCTTGAATGTCGCCTGCTGCGGTATAATCTTTATGAGGGTAGTAAAAAGCCGTCAAAAAGACCCGGATAAAAAATTTTCGCCAACTATTGCTAAATATAAGACCAGTTATCATACATTTACCGTAATACATTTAACAACTTAATGAAAACAGGTACAATTAAATTTTTTAACGCAGCCAAAGGATTCGGTTTCGTTAAGGTGGACAATTCTGATCAGGAAATTTTTGTTCACGTCACAGGCTTGGTAGATCAGGTAAAAGAGGCCGACAGGGTTTCTTTCGATGTGGTTGAGGGCCGCAAAGGATTAAATGCCATTAATGTCAAAAAGATCTGATCTATTGCATTTTAGCGTTATTTAATACTTTTTTGACCCTCCGCCGCAAGCTGGAGGGTTTTTTTTGCTGAAATTCGCAGTGTTGGATCAAATCAATATCATTGTTAATGAATTTGTAAACAGCACCAAATGATCAAATATATGTTTCCGCGTTTACCTTTACTACTATTCGCCTTTTTTATTCAGGTGATATTTTACGGGTGCAATAAAAAAGAAGATGAGCCGTCTGATACGAATCCGGAACCCATTCCTTTTGGTGTTGCCACGGTTAACGGCCTTTTGAATGAGTATGGAAAATACAAGTATTTTCTTATTGAAACCGGCGGCACATTTGAAAATAACCTGATATTATTTAGGGGTGCGCAAGAAAAAATTCATATCACATTCAGGGGTACTGATGAAGGGATCTATAAAATAGTGCCCGGTGATACCACCACGAGAATTCGCTATTATGATGCCGGGGGGCGAATGTTCAAAGCAGATTCAGGTTCAGTTAATGTTGCGGAGTTTACTTTCAGAAACGGAGCCTATACCATGTCCGGCGGATTTGCCTTCAATGCCTTTCTGAAGATTCAGTTTGCCGATACATCCTATAGCATTAAGGCGGCTGTGAGAGACGGAGCATTTCTGCCGATTACAAATAATTAATTATCAATGCATCAGGTATTGATTCTCGGCGCCGGAAAATCTTCCGGGTACCTGATAGCGTATTTGCTCAGCTGGAAAGGCTGCAGGATAGTCCTCGCAGATTTATCAGAAATTCAACTTGAGCCATACCGCGATAAACTTGAGACCATTCTGTTGAAGGCCGATGATGCTTCCCAAAGAGCTGCATTGATTAAAAATTCATACCTGGTAATATCTATGTTACCGGCGTTTATGCACCCTGCCGTTGCCCGCGAATGCCTTGCGGCAGGTGCTCATCTTGCCACAGCCTCTTACATCAGTGCAGAGCTGATGCAGATGGAAACGGAAGTTAAATCGGCCGGGCTTTGGTTCATGAATGAATGCGGTCTTGACCCGGGGCTCGACCACATGTCGGCCATGCGTATGTTTGAGCAGATTCATGCAAGTGGGGGGCATATTACCGGATTTCATTCTTATTGCGGTGGGCTGGTTGCTCCTGAATCAATGGACAATCCATGGGGTTATAAATTCAGCTGGAATCCAAGAAATGTTATACTGGCCGGACAGGGCACCTCAAGCTATCTGGAAAATGGTGAACTGAAGTTTGTGCCCTATAACCGCCTTTTTAATCAGCCCCAAACGATTGTGTTTGAAAACGGGTCAAAATGGGACGCTTATCCAAACAGGGATTCACTGCTGTATCGAAAAAAATATGGCATTGAGGATGTGAAGACCATGATCAGGGGTACACTGCGATTTGAGGGATTTTGTGAGGCATGGGATATTTTCGTGCAGATGGGAATCACTGACGATAGTTATCAATTTCCGCTCATTAAAGGCATGACTTATCAGGAATTTGCTGCAGCATATTTACCCGGAAGCGGAACAGATTACAGGGCCCGGATTCAACAATTAAAGGCAGGTGGTTTCAGTGAAGCGGCGCTCGACAAGGTTTGCTGGACAGGTTTGCTCAACCCGGAACCGATTGGCCTGGAGAAGGGCAGCCCGGCCATGATTCTGCAACATTTACTCACGCAAAAATGGCAGCTGAGGCCAAGTGATAAGGACCTGGTGCTGATGCAGCATATTGTTGAATATGAGCAGGATGGCAAGCCGATGATGATGAAAAGTTCACTGGGTATAACAGGCGTGGATGCCCGGCAAACAGCCATGGCCAAAACAGTTGGCCTTCCGTTGGCAGTTACCTGCAAACTTTTCATGGAAAACCGTTTTAACAAAAGGGGGTTGTTAATACCCACCGATCAGGAAGTATATGATCAGGTGTTGCCCGAATTAGAGCAGTTGGGGATTGTTTTTCAGGAAACTACTCATCCGGCTTAGAACCGGTATCCGACAGAAAAAGTGAAGAATCCGGTTGGGGTAAGTTCGTAATTATCAGGTCCTTTGGTGAAGTACCTTCTTGTTCCAACACCAACAAGCGTTTGTATTGACAAATCTTTCACTGGGTTCCAGCTAAAGCCTCCATGCACCAGAAATGAAAAGTAAGGGTGCAGGGTTACTGTATTCTCGTAAAAACTGATATTGGATAAGGTATCATAGTAAAGAAATTTTTCATTACGCTCCCTTAGATTGCCAACCCTTATAGATGGGCCCAAAAGAAATCTTGATTGACCTTGTCCAAATGGGTAAAAACTGAAATCAATACCAGAATAGTAAAGGTTGTGTTGGTTATAAATGGTATTGATTGCAGGTGAGGTGCCGAGCAAGCAGAAACTCATAGGAATGCGCATACCAAACCTTCTTTGCTCACCCAATAAACGCTCGTATGAAAATGTAATGTTTTGCACGATCAGATCAACCACATCCATTGAGATGATATTATTTCCGAGGTCTTCAGCATTCACTCTCGGAATTTTTCCAAAGAAGAATGAATTGACTTCGGTTTCATCTTTTGCCTGTCGTTTTTTACTGAAGTTATCAATAGCACCACTTTCATAGGTGATGGTTGAAACTTCCGAAATATCTATTCTGTAGCTGGGGCCTGAGGGGTTTGAAAACTTCCTGTAAACGATTTCTTTCTTCAAAACCTCTACCACCTTACTTTCAATTCTCTGTCCGTTTTTGAGTTCAATCACATCCTGAGCCTGCATCTCAGTAAGAGATAAAAAGCATAAGGACAGAAAAATGAAACGGACTGCAGCTTTCATCGCCGCAGCAGCGATGAACGTCATTATTCAATGATCAGTTTGCGGTAAACACTTTGACCTTCGATGTCGAGCCGCACAGTGTATAATCCGGCTGCGTAACCGTTAAGATCAATACCCACCTTCATTTCGCCGGGTAAAACAAAACCCTGATAGGGTTGACTAATCATTTTTCCTGTCAGATCATAAACCATTACCTTAACAACTGAAGGTTTATTGATTTGAAATTCAGCACTTGCGGCACCTTTCGCAGGATTCGGATAAACTGAAAACGCTGTTTGCGCATTCAACTCTTCAAGGCTGAGTGCCGTGCCGATGCTTACCTCATCAATATACAAATTGTTGCTACCAGTAGAGCCTGCCGAGAATTCAAACATGATCCGAATGTTATCCTGAGTAGCTACTGTTGATAAAGGCAGGTAAAAAGTTTGCCATTCGTTAAGCGCTTTTGGGGAATACTCAGAAGTATAAATACCGGCGGTTATGAGACTGGTCCCAGACCATGATTTACGCAGCGACCAGCTTTGTCCGCAGTTGGCAGACGTATAAATGGCAAATTTGTCAGCCGGTGTACCACCCCTTTCTGCACTTGCAAGCTTAAACGATAAAACAGGTGATGCAATGTTTTTAATGTTAATCGAAGGAGAGATTAATCGATCTGTCTCATTGTAGGTATTCCGGAAGTTAACCATGCGGTAGCATCCACCACCACCTGCGCCAAGAAAGGGATTGTGTTCCCATCTGTTAACTGTACCATCCGAATTGACTGAAAGCCATTTCTGAAAACCGCCTCCCTGTTCAAAGCCCTCATAATATGATGCATCGGAATAGTCGGCAGTTTCTTTACTCACGATGACATAATTTTCACGGGTGATACTTGTACTACCATCGGCGGATGTAGCAGTCTGCTTCACATCATATCTGCCTTCATTGGCATAGGTTACTGTAACCTGGCTATTGGTGCTTGTTGAAGGATTTCCACCTTCAAATTCCCAGCTTAAAGATTTTGGTGCTTTTCCACCATAGGATGCATCTCTGAAAAGAGCATTTGTTCCTTCACAAAGCATAATATGCTGGTAATCCAATTTTGCCGTGGTGGTTCTGTTGTCGGAGAAATCAGCAATGGGTGCACAAGATTTTGCAGCTGCGATATCCTCATCTCTCGTACCTGTAGCTTCAAGATTTTGTGCCGACCAAAGATTTTTCCTGAACGAATTAAGGGTTGCATCCATTACCTCCAGCTGACCCTTGGTAAACATGCCCATGCAATAATCATCAGAATAATCCATGTAATTCATAAACATTTCTCCGGCAGTATCGTCGGGGGATCTGTTGCAGTTCTGGGCTCCGGTAACATGATATGGAAAGTTTTTCCAGCAAATACCAAAATTAGGCCCGTATGCTATGGGTGTGTCATCAATATTATCATTGCCGCACTGAGCATCGCCCCATATGTGGCGTAATCCCAGCCAGTGTCCAATCTCATGGGTTGCTGTTCGACCTTTCCTACCCCTGGCAGCGGCTGTTCCGATGCTACCGGTGCAGTCACTGCGTAATACAATACCATCGGTAGACATCAGCCCGGAAGGGAAAATATTGTAGGGAAACTGTGCATATCCCAATACCTGCCCCGGTATTTGCTGATCCAGCCCTGCATCAATCGACTTTACAACCCAAATGTTCAGATACTTATTCGAATTCCAGTAGCTCAGTTGTTTAAATCGATTCCGGTTGGTGGCATCCGTGGATTTCGGGGAGTAGATTCTTACAATACCATCGGTGCAGTTGCCCAGATCATCTTTTGTGGCCAGTCTGAATTCAAGACGGCAATTGGCTGCCAATGCTTTAAACGGTGCAGGAACGCTATCGAAATCAGGATTTGTCAGTGAGAAATCTTCATTTAACCTGGCAATCTGACTCATCACCTGCTCCTTGGTAATATTTTCACTGCCATATTCATGGATTACATGAAAAACAACCGGTATGATGCGTTTTTCGCCGCTTTTGGGCTTTCCCTTGTTTTCTTTAATGTAGCTGTCAATCGTTTTTTGCCATTGTTCATATTGACCGACCAGTTCAGGATTTTCTTTCATTTCCTGTTGCATAATGGTCCAGGTAGCGCATTTCTCTTGCGCGTTACTCAAAAATGGTGTAAAAAGTAGGGTGGCTGCAAGGCAAACCGGTTTAAAAATTCTGTTCATAGTTTATGTACCCTGGTGGGATTACTTGAAAACGCCCACAAGATTATGAAAAAAAGGAAGTTGATGCTGCGCTCTTGTTGTTTTTGGTAGCAATTTCAAAATTACAACAATTTGAAATTTAAAACAAATGCAAATTTTAAGGTTGACAGGTAGGGTGCTTTAATCTTCGCCAGATAGCAGTTTTGACTGCCAAACTATTGCTGGAAATAAGATCCTGCCGGTTAAATTGATAACTTTTGTCGGGTTGCTTTCGTCTGAATTCTTTGCCAAGTATTGTTTCCATCTCCTGATTCAGTGATTTCGGTGAAAACCCGCCTGCCTGTATCCGGGTAATGCAGCCGTTATTAAACACCAGAATATCGAGTTGCTTTTTATGGGCCGAAGCCAGATAATGAAACCCGCTATTTTGTTTCAGTTCTAATAAAGTGCTGAACAAGGATAAAAACAACAAATGATACAACGCGATTTTTAGCCTCCTGAGGCCGGGATTGCTGATTAGCAATGAGAACTGAAAAAGAAGCAGCAATGAAATGATCAATTCCCAATTGCTTATAAAATAACCTGCTATTCTTGAATGGGGCAACAATTGGATAGTGTGAGCCAGACTATTGAGCAGCTGGATACCTTTTTCAAATATTATGACAAAAAATTGCCCAACTACTTTAACAGGTGCCAGAAGAACAGTGGCGATACCCCAGTAGGTTAAGATGGTTGACAATGGAATTGCGAGGATATTAGCTAAAAAGAAGTAAACCGGAAACGAGCCGAAATGATAAAAGCCCAACGGGGCTGTTGCTGCCTGCGCAGCAAGGGTAACCATGGCCGATACCGCAATCATTCGGAGCCATCTGTACCTGATCATTTCACACGACCTGATTAAAGGTTGCATAACGATGATGCCCCAAACGGCTGCAAATGAGAGTTGAAAACCCAGGTTTTTGTAAACACCGGGCTGAGAAATAACCATCAGCAGTGCCGCAGCAGCCAAAGCATTCAATGGATGTGCAGGCGATTTTCTTAACGAAGCGATGGTAAGCAAAGTGTACATTACCACAGCCCGGAGTACTGAGGGAGACAGTCCTGTAATAAGTGCGTAAGCCCATATCAGCGGGATTGCCGAAATAGCAATTATTGATTTCTTTCTTTGCGGTATAATCAGCCCGAGCAATAGCATCCATGCTCCGTAAATTAAACCAACGTGCATGCCCGATACTGCAAGAATATGCACCAAACCACTGGCGGTGAAATCCTTTACCAGCTCCTGATCTATTTCAGCACGGTCGCCAAGCAGCAAAGCTCCGGCTACAGTCAGTTCCCTTTGTGCCATGCCGGCCTCTGATAACCTTGAAATCAGCTGTTTCCTAAAATCAATCAGTTCACGCTGCAGTTGATTGGATTTTTTTGTAGTAACTAAATATTCGCCGGAATCAAGCCTTAACAATTGTTCTATACCCTTGTCGGCCAGCCATTTTTTCATGCTGAAAGCCCCCTGAATTATTGCCACTGGTGGTTCTTCCGGTTTAATTATACACAGGAGAACAGTTCCTGTTTTTATCTCCATTGTACTGTCAGCACGGAGTATTACCCGGTAATTTATAGCGGCCCTCTTCCATGCGCTATTTTCAAACGTAGCGATGTGGACTGCATCGAATCTGAAACTGTTTTTTTTATACACCGGTTCAGGCAATACCTCCAGCAAACCATAAACGAGGTCCTTACCTGTGGGCTTTTTCTTCTGATTGGTATTGGTCAGCATCCCTGTCAAACCAACAAGCAGACTTAATAAAAAGGCCGAAAAAATTCGCCATAAACCAGCCGTTTTAAACCTGAATTTGAGCCATAATAACAACAAGAATAGCCAGCAGATCAGTAACATCAATTGGGCGGATACAAGCTGACTGCAAAAGCAACCCAGTGCAAAGGGCAATAAGAACCGAACCAGCGGCTGACTATTCCATCTTATTTCAACATTTCGCCCCGGAAGCATATTCGGTTATGATATGCCACGAAAAAACAAAAGGCCCCGGTATGCGGGGCCTTTTTATTTGCATATAAACGTTTATAAACGCTTGGCTTATTTATTTCCGGAAGGTGCGGGTTTATCAGTAATGATTCTGAATGTAGTTCTGCGATTTGCCTGATGCTGTTCTTCGGTGCATTGTTCACAAACACACTTTTGTATCGGATCAGACTCGCCATACCCTTTATACTGTAGTCGCTTTGCCTTTATGTCTCTGTTTATGCAATATTTAACAACTGCTTTTGCTCTGTTTTCAGAGAGGCGCTGATTGTATTCATCCGTACCGCGGCAGTCTGTGTGAGATCCCAATTCTACAGTAAATCCAGGGTTATTACGCAGTAGTTTAACCAGTTTATCAAGATTCAGTTCAGCGTCTTTACGGATATTCCATTTGTCATAGTCATAAAAAATATCTCCGATGCTGTATTCTTTGCGGCCGGTAGTATCTGCTTCATCAAGAAATATTTTCTTACCCTCATCACAGGTTGCTATTACATCCTTACAGGATTTTCCACGGGTAGAAACACTGATTGAGTTTGTGATAAATTTCTTTGAGGTGGCGAGAATCGTAAAATCAGCTTCTCCTTTCAACCAGAAGGTAACATTACCGCGTGAATCGGTTAAAGCGCTGTCAGTTTCAGCTGTTGCATCATTTTTAACCCTTACCATCGCACCTGCGAAACGGGTAGCACTATCACTTTTAAACACGCATACCGAAACTTTGACAATTGGATCTTTATAGTATATTTCATACATATTATCATTGCCTTTCAGATCATTTTCATTCGCCTGACGAGAAGAGGAAATATTTGCATATTTTCCTTCCTGATCCACAGAATAGCTGAAATCATCTTTTGAGGAATTCACTGGAGTTTTCAGGTTCTCAGGTTTAGACCATGAACTGCTGTTTCCTTTGGTTTTAAACACATCAAGACCTCCCAAACCAGGTTGACCATCTGAAGAGAAGAAAAGTGTATTGTCAGTTGCAACCCATGGATAACCTTCACGTCCCGAAGTATTCACAGATGCTCCAAGATTCACAGGTTCACCCCATTTATTGCCATCCCATTCAGAAACGTAGAGATCTGATGAGCCAAAACCGCCGGGGCGGTCAGAGCTGAAAAACAACATTTTGCCATCCGGACTAAGCGCTGGATGGGCATTTGAAAAATCATCATTATTAAATGGAAACTCTTCAATGTTTGTCCATTCACCATCTATGAAAGAAGCTTTAAGTATTTTAAGGGTAATTTCATTCTTTGAATTCTTTTTTGCTTTACCCTTCAATTGGTTACTTCTTGTAAAATACACTGTCTTTCCATCGGCAGAAAACGTCGCAAAAGCATCGTGTAACTCAGAGTTTACACCACCATTTAGCAGCGCAGGAGTTGACCACGAACCTGTTTTCGCATCTCTTTTAAAGTAATGCAAATCAAGATAGGTTTGACCAGTATATTTATCAATTGACTTTTTGTCTTCGACAACAGTTTCAGCGGCAAACACATAACCGAAATTAAACGGTGCGGCACCATAAGCCGACGCGAAACTTTTCGTTTCAATTTTCTTGAATGTGAAAGCACAAGTATCTAGGCCATTTTCGAATGATCGGTAATTATCACACGCTGTAATCATATTCTGCACCAATTTGTCATCTGGCACCGTGCGCGCATATTCACGAAATGCTTTACCTGCTTCTTCATACTTCCGGCTTTGCATTAAGACCCTGCCAAAATAAAATTGATTAACTGGTTCACTTTCAGGAAGCGTCACCACCTCACGAAATAACTCTTCTGCCTTTTTTGGACTATTAAGTTTAAGATAAGTTTGTGCCAGCTTTGCTTTGGCCCCGGCAATAGGTTTTTTATCAAGCGCCTTTTGATAAAAAGTTGCCGCCTCTGAATAAGCTTCGGAATCAAAACGCTGATTACCTTTTTTAAACAATATATTGGCACAGCCGCCAAGTAGGATACTTGCACTGAGAAGAATGACACTGTATGTTTTTTTCATATTAGCCTATGGATAAACAGTTAGAAGTAACGAGGATGCTTGAATTTTGAAATTCTGGGGATCAAGTCGTAACCGAGCATGATTTCATGAGTACCACCCTGGAATTGCCTGATTGCTGTTGTAGTGTAATCATAAGCATAGCCGGCACGGATTCTGTCGGTAAACTGGTACTCAATCATAGCAACTACTGCAGCATTGGTTCTGTAAGAGACGCCTAACCAAAGTTTATCATTAAACAACAAATGAGCGTTTATATCTGCCTGAATGGGGGATGCCGGTTGAAATTTTAACAAAAATGAGGGCTTGAATTTCACACTGCCACTCCAGTTGAGGTTCCAAACATAACCACCGTTCAGGAAGAAGTGGCGGGTGAGCCCAGCATCAGCATCTAATTGCTTGCGTTCATCAACAAAAAGGAGGTTATGAGATGATAATCCCAAATAACCCCTTTCACTATAATAATAAACGCCAAAATTAAACCGTGGTATCCAGAAGCTTTGATTGCCCTGATATAAAGGATCTGAAAGATCTACATTTTCGAGCCCCCCTGCGTTAAATGTTTCGTTTCTCAGACCTGCTCTCAGGCCAAACGATAACCACTGATTATTCTGACCGAGCCTTATCCGGTAAGAATAATTAGCCGCCAACTCATTGGTAGCAGTTAATCCCAATGCATCGTTAATAAACTGGAATCCAAGACCCATATTTTTACCTTTAATGGGGCCGTCAACTGCAAGCATATTGGAGCGTGGCGCTCCGGGAAAATTGAGCCATTGACTACGGTGCAGGGCAGTAGCGCCCCAAAAATCATGACTGCCTGCATAAGCCGGGTTTAGGAACAAACCATTGAACATGTATTGGCTTACCTGTAACTCCTGCTGAGCGTATGCGGCAAAAGACAGCACCACTATACTAAGCAATGTAGCTATTTTTTTCATCATCATTTATTTAGTTTTACAAAAGATTTTTGCATTATTTATTTCTACGAAGGTCAATAAAATTTTCAATTAGTTTATTGTTTTCATTCAAATCAACGACGATAAAATACGTTCCATCAGGCAATAAGTTACCATCATTGCTTACACCTGTCCAATCATTCACATAATTGTTGGTACTGTAAACAATATTACCCCATCTGTTAAAGATGGTAATCTTGTTTCCGGGATAGCCCTGAATGCCTTTTATAACATAAAAATCATTGAATCCGTCGCTGTTTGGTGTAAAGCCATTTGGGAGCCTGATATCGCCTGGTTCCTTTAAGTTAATTGAATCGGTTGCTGTACAGCCCAGCTGATCGGTAACAATTACAGTGTACCAACCACCTCCCAAACCATTGAGATCCTCTGTTACCTGTGTTGTATCACCCCAGTTATAGGTAAAGGGCCCTGTGCCGCCATCAACGGTAAGATCAATTGAACCATCCTTTGCCCCTTTTTTGGTCACATTGAAATCATCAAAATAGATCGGACTGAAAAGTGAAGTGGATACGGCTGGGCCTTCTTTAATAACGAAGGTGGCACTTGTTTTACAGCCAGCTGAGTTGGTAGCCGTAAGTTCATAAGTACCGGAAGTTGTTACATTAATTGAATTCCCTGTAAGACCGTTCGACCATTCATAGGTTTCAAAACCAGAAGATGCAGTAAGCGTTACATCTTTACCGGAACCTGAACAAATAACGGAGTCAGAAGCGGTTATTATTAACTCAGACAATGGCTTGATGGATATCTCAACCGTGTCAGAAACTGAAGAACAACCATTTTCATCAGTATATCGAACACTGTAGAATCCTTGGCTATTCAGGAGGATATAGTTTGATGTAAAGCCGGATAACGGACTGCCATTCTTCAACCATTGGTTGCCCTGCGCATAGCTGCTGTTTAATGTGGCAGTCTGACCCTGACAAATGGATATGAGTCCGGTGGGGCTAATTACGGGAGGCTCCGGAAATTTATTAACGAAAATTTCAATACTGTCTTTAGAGATACAAGCACCAGTTGACACTTCCAGGAAATATTTTCCTGACTTGCAAGCCTGTAGGGTATCAACTGTACTATTACCTCCGGGGGTAGTCCAGTTGATGGTGCCTGTGGTGTTTCCGACGTAAAGATCAACGCAGGAGCCCTCGCAGAGTTGGACGCTACCAGAAGGAGTAATTGAAGCCACAGGAACATTTATGACATTAATTTTTATCTGATTTGATCGCACAGGGCAATTTCCACCATAATACTCAACTGAATAATCTCCGGCTTTATTCACCTCAAGACTGCTCACGTTTTCTGCAATCAACTGCTTACCGGAATACCAGCGAACAAAAGTTCCGATTGTAGAATTAATTACAACCGAGCCTCCCTGACAAATACTTGTATCACCCTGAACTGTTAGTACAGGAGCCTGTGGCAATGGAGTAACAGTCACCCTGATTGTATCTGTATCAATACAGCCATTTGAATTGGTGGTTGTAAGATAAATATCAGAAGATCCCGTGAGAACAAATTTCACATCTGCTTTATCAGCAGGGCCCGATACAGAAGAAGACGGCCCCCATGCGTAAACAGCATTTTCAACAACTGTAGCATTCAGTTCAAGCGTATCACCTGAGCAAATAGTGCGATCCGCTCCCAGACTGGCATCAACAACAGGTTTAATTGATATTGTAATGGTATCTTTTGCTGATCCGCATTTATTTGTGCCTGTTACAACGTAAGTTGTTGTTTCAGGAGGCGATGCTAGAGGGTTCGAAATGATAGTACCGCTAAGCCCGATACTTGGACTCCATAAGTAAGTATCAGCTCCGGATGCCTGAAGCTGAACAGACTGGCCCGGGCAAACAGTTGAATCAATGCCGGCTGCAACAATTGGTGTGTTTGTTACTTGCAAAGTTACAGTGTCAGAAGCGCTACAATTAAATTGTGTTGATACTGTAACAATATAGTCTCCGGTGGTTTTAGCCACAATTGACTGAGCTGTTTGACCGTTTGACCAAGTATTTCCTGTTTGGTAACTTGAAGTAAGTGTTACACTGTCTCCCTGACAAATAGCAAGCAAACCTGAGGCGGTAATTACGGGAGCTTC
>JBIICM010000035.1:0-17552 GCA_044238875.1 Flavobacteriales bacterium
GGATGGATACCACCCTTTTTCTGCCCATCGAAATATGCAATAAAATACTTGAACTGGCAAGGCTCAACCAATGGCAGAACGCAAGAATCAGGCTCTCCGTATTCAGGGAACCGGGAGGCGCCTATAAGCCGGATAGCGACCGCTATGAATACCTTATATCCGGAAGCTCACTTCAGGATAACACCTACCATATGAATGAGAAGGGCTGGAAAATCGGCTTGTTTACTGAAATCAGAAAACCGGCCAACATGCTGGGTTCCCTGAAATCAGCCAACGCCTTGCTCTATGTGCTGGCCGGACGATTTGCCAGAGACAATGCCTTTGATGAGGCCTTGATACTGAATGAGCAGGGCAGGATCTGCGAAGGAAGTACTTCTAATCTTTTTCTTGTTTTTCCGGGCGGGAGAATCATTACCCCTGCCGGATCAGAAGGGATTTTACCGGGCGTAATGCGGAAGAACCTGCTTCGGCTCATGAGATCTGAAGGTTATCAGGTAGAAGAATCTCAGATCATGGCCGAGGATCTTTATAAGGCAGAGGAAATCTTTCTCACCAATGCCATTCAGGGCGTTCGTTGGGTAATATCGTACCGCGAACGCCGCTATTATTGCAATACGGTGCGTAAAATCAGCCAGCTGCTTTTACCGCGCTGACCTCTTTTTGCAAATAAAAAAGACGGAGCTGCTGAAGCGGCCCGAACTTGAGAATGGGAACCATTGCAGGTAATCAGGATAGGGATACAAAGCAGGCATAATAACCTTCTGAATATCAAATACGCCTGCTATGGTTGCCTGCCATTTACTGACCCTGTAATGATTAAAATCATAAAACAACGTGCGGTCTGAAAAAGAATGTGAAGCTGGTATGAATAAATTAATGAATGCAACCCTTGGAGCGCTCCCGATGCCGAGACGCGACATGAAAAAATTCAGCCAGCGCTGGTGGGTGGTAAAAAGTATGTTTGATAAAAGATTTATAACTGCCATGGAGGCGGTCGGCATTCCAATGATCAGCACTCCGGTATCCTTCATCACCCGCTCAGCCTCCTTTAGAAACTGTAACTCATTATTGGCATGTTCAAGCACATGACTTGAGTAAACCACATCAAAGGATTTATCCTCATAGGGAAGCGCCTCTCCTACGCCCTGAAGGATTCTGAAAGCATTCTCCTGGCCGGCCGGCACATCTGAAGCCTCCCATGCCCGGCCTACGCCATGTCTGAAGGGCTCTGCATCAACCCCTTGCACAATACAGTTGCGGGTGTCATAGGCCAGCTTCATCGAATACCCTGCTCCACACCCTACATCCAGAAAAGACGTGTTCTTAGGAATATATGATGATATAGCTGCCCATTCAACATCCCTTATACGACGCTGATAACGATCAATGTCAGAACGGGAACTGTTTCCGAAATAAAATAATTGAAGAAAAAATTTTTTCAACGCCATGAAACCGCTGCTTGTCAGAAAGCAAAGGTAAGAATTACTCATGTGGTTACATTATTAGACAATGGGCTTACATATTCTGCTAAATTTGTGCATACAATTCTATGATTATGAATGCTACGCTGTTCAAGGCCCTACTCTGTTTATTGCTTATTTCGGCATGTACAAAAGATAAATCTTCGAATGTAAATCAGGACAGGATTTACCAGGATCTTGAAATTTTCTATGACTCAAATACTGATAAAACCACTGTGATTGCCCGTTTCAAATTTGGAGGGGCAACAGGTACATTTCTGGAGCTTGATTCAGGCGCTACCGTAAAATTTAACGGAGACCTGCTGCCTTTCAACAACATCCTGTATGGCCATTCAAAGGAGTATGCCGGTCGTATTGGTGCCGGAACCTTCATCTATCAAAATTCTGATGGAAAAATCTTCACCAATAACCTCAGTCAAGTTGATACCATTGCATTTCCAATTTCGCTCGACACCATTTATAAATCGAAAGCATTTGATCTGAAATGGGCAGGAAGCGCCCTTCAACCTGATGAATCGGTGGGCCTGTTCATCGGCAGCTGGACCTGGGGGCAGGATGCCGTTTACCTGCAGGATGCCGACGGAGCCACCAACATGGTACTCGGCACCGGCCAGCTCTCCACCCTCCCTATCGGACCTTCCACCTTTTACATGGACAGGGCGCTGAACAAAAAGCTAACGGAGAAGACTTCGGTCGGAGGCCTTGCCACAAGCAAATTCAGGGCAAAAAACAAGGTGGTGCAAGTATTGAATTAGAAGCGGACCGGTAATCAGAATAATTCTACCCTTAAAACATTGCTGTTGGATGGAACGGCATAAATACCGGAGCGTGCCGGCATCCCTGTTCTTTCTGAATCGGGGCGGCACGAACTCCATTTGTACGGTGCAATTTTATCTTCTTGCTCTAAACAAAATGCAAAGCCGGTATTAAAAAATTGTAAAATTTACTTCATACCGGCTTTGTATTCAGACTGAATTTTAATTGCTGCTTATTCCCTTCTGTTTCCCAGAAAAATAGATACGTAATAAAGCAAAGTTCCAAGTGAACCGATGGCAGCTATAACATAGGTTCCGGCAGCCCATTGCAAGGCATCTTTGGCTTTTTCGTGCTCCTCTCCATAAGTCAGGCGCGTGCGGTCTAACCAGGCCAGGGCGCGTTTTGAAGCATCGAATTCAACCGGCAGGGTAATGAAACTAAATAGCGTGGTGAAGGCAAAAAGAATGATCCCCCCAAGTAATATTTGTGGAACAGCCTGAATGGTAAGAACGCCGATCAGCAGAATCCACTGTACAATATTTGAACTGAAACTGACGATGGGAACAAGTGCCGACCTCATCTTTAGCCAAGAATAGGCGGAGGCATGCTGAACCGCATGTCCGCATTCGTGCGCAGAAACGGCAGCAGCAGCTACACTGCGGCCATTAAAAACTTCCGGACTCAGGTTCACTGTTTTTTTAAGCGGATCATAATGATCGGTGAGAAAGCCTTCAACCGAAATCACTTTTACATCATAAATCTGGTTGTCGCGGAGCATTTTTTCTGCAATTTCTTTACCGGATAAGCCAGATGAAACAGGCACTTCACCATATAGTTTGAATTTACTTCTCAGCCGGTAGCTTACAAACCAGCTGGCGGCCATGATCAGCAATAAGAAGAGATAGATTCCAGGCATGTTTTCAATTTTTAAGTTAACGAATATCCTCTTCACAAATTACGTTCCTATCCGTGTAAATGCCAAAATGTTCAAGTCAAAAAAGAAAAATACACCAAAAGCGCCATGTTGTCATTTTTAATTGCAGCGAAATGCCAATATGGCGCATATTGTTGTGCGGAATATTTTTTGAAATTCCAAGAAGCATTAACCAATAAAAAAACCAAATCATGACACTCGTCAAATACAACAAGCCAACAACAGGCAGAGGCATAAGCCCGGTATTCAATCAATTGTTCAATGAGATGTTGGAGAACTTCTCCGGCCCGGGATTCAGAAACACTCCTTCGGTGAGTATTCCATCTGTAAATGTAGCAGAAAGCGATGCTGCGTTTTCACTTGAACTCTCGGCTCCGGGGTTCAACAAGGAAGAGATCAGTATTTCGGTTGAAGACGACAGCCTTGTAATCAGCGGAGAAAAGAAGAGCGAAAAGGAAGAAAACGACAAAAAATACACACGCAGGGAATTTACGCGTCAAAACTTCCAGCGCAGTTTCTCGCTTCCTGAAAATATTGAGCAGGATAAAATCTCAGCCAAATTTGAGAACGGCGTTCTATACCTGGAGCTTCCCAAAAAACAGGTTGAAGAAAAAACAGGCAGAAAAATTCAGCTGCAGTAATCCGAAGCAATAACAGAAAGGCAAATCCGGGCAAGGTGAAAACCTCCCGGATTTTTAATTTGGCGAGGTTGGTTCTATGAAAAACGGGAAACCACGAATCACAAAATAGTTGAGTATAGCTTAGTTTGAAATCACCGCCGCCAGGTGCTTACAAGGCACTGCCCCGGGGGAGGCGGTTACTGAAATCAATATTCGACAAGGCACGCAGCCATTGTTCACCCCACCAGGTTTTGCCGAATTGCTTTGCTTTTTTCGGGTGTTCCATCAATTAAAAAAGAATGGTTACAATAATGCTTAAAAATAGATACAGAAACGGAATTTTTACTCAAATGGAAGCAATGCTGATAGTTTGCCGGGAGGCTCAATAAATAGCAGAAGTTTACTCCGCACGAACTTTGTAAATGCCTTAAGCCGCAATAAACGGCAGATCGCCTTATTAGATTATTTGCTCCGGCTGTTTTCCTGAGAAACCCTTCGGATATTTTCCAGCCTTGCCCTGATAACATCAGCGCTTTCGCTGGGCACTGCAGGGTTGTTAGCGGAGACAGGAAGCTTTTTTTGTTGCAGTGTGTTTTCTCTTTGATTTTGCTCCAGCGTTTGGGCAGCTGTTTGCTGCATGGCCATCTTATTGGCTTTGATATGAACGGCACTCATCCGTAATTCCTCTGCCATACCTACCCGAAATGAAGCAAGACTGCTTTTCTGATTCAAATATTCAAAGGCAATCCATTGGGCACTTTTTGGCTTGTTGCTGATTCGCAGTTCATCGAGTGCCCCGCTAAAGTATGATTGCACATTGAATAAATCACGGCCTATCTGAAGAGGAGAAGGCGTGGGCGCCGGTGACTGGGTGCTTATGTATATGCGGTCGGGAACCCCGTTAAGGTATGTTTGAATGCTATGTTCAGTAAGCGAGTAAACGGCTGAAACATAATACCATTCTCCCGTTGAGAGCGGGGTTCCGCCTGATGCGTCTCCGGGTCCATGACGAACGCCATCGGCACTTATAAAATCGAAAGCGACCTTGTTCTGTTTATCGAGATAGAGCCTGTAGCCACCTGCATGATCACCCTGGTTCGATACAATTACCTGCTCACGGCCCTTTTGAATGGGATATACCCATGCTGAAATGCTGATATCTGATTTAAGATCAAGATCCTGTGCCCATGGGTAATAGGCGCATTCTTCGCTCAGCGCATTGAACATCCGGCCATTTGCTATTTTACCATTGCAGGACGAAGTACCAATAGCGGTCGCCCTTATTTTTCTGGAGTTATCGGCATGCAAACCGGTATTAAAATGCCAGATCGCCTGGTAATCATTTTCCCATATTAAATCAGGCATCAACCCTGAGATCTCAGCGCGGCTGAAATAAATATAAAGTAAATTTTCATTAAAAGGCTTCAGGGTATCAATCAATACCCAGGCAAGCAGTTCACCGGTTTCCGGATTGTAGCTTTCAACCTGAGACAGCAGCGGTGTTTCTCCGTCCATTTTGCTGAAACGGATGTCGTTTCCTTTCAGATGAATCATTTTACCGCCCCTGTTGATGTGCCTCAAATCAGGGTCTTTCAAACTAACCAACAGGGGAAAGTTGATCAGCGTCTCAATACCGCTGAAGATAGTCTTGTTCAGTGTGATTTTCTTCCTCCAGTTGAAACCAGAAAACCGTGACTCTCCGCTGCCCCAGGTGATGGTTTGTTTACCAAAATTGTAATAAAACAACCAGCCAGCTGTGAGCAACAAGCAGAGCCCTGCACCGGCAATTACCAGCTTTACGGAGGTTTTAACCCGTAACCTGTTTTTAGGTTTAAGCTTTAAAGGCCGGCTCATGCTACATCATGCTGAATTATTCTTCTGATACGGAGTTTATTTGTCCCGGTTCCACTGTTGGTTGTGTTTTTACGCGAACCACCGAACTATATGCATAAGTTTGGTCTGTGCTCACCACCATAATTCTGTACCATGTAGTGCCCTGAAAAGGTGTATCATCCGTGAATGAATAAAATAGATTCACGCACAACGGAGAACCAATCCGGTCTTTATATCCCAGGGCTTCAAACTGAACACCATCGGATGATTTTTCTACAATAAAAATCCCATCTTTTTCATCGTTTTGAATCATCCATCTTATGTAGGTTTTTCCATCTGTGTAAACGGGCGAGAAAGAAATAATATTGCTTTTTTCTTCCGGCTGTAATTGGGCAGATCCGGTTAGTCCTTCACCAATTTTTTGCTGAGCATTTAAGCTCAGATTGCAGAGCATAGTCAGGCTGATTGCAACAGGCAGTATCCAGTTGGTTTTATTTTCTCCGGTTTTCATGGTTAGTCGTGTTTGTTGATTAGGCCGGAAGATTTTCATCCGGTAGTTCGGTTAAAAACCCCGCTTCAGAATAAATCGTGGCGGGGTTAAAAAGTAACAGGTCAGGTTACAGTCGTTTTATGAGTTTTACGGTTTTCAATTCATCCTCCTGCGCGATGCTCAGGAAATAAACACCGGCGCGGATACCTTTTTCATCTTTGTAAATGAATTGCTGAGGCTTGTCTTTTTCACAGTTTACCTGCTGTTCAAGAAGCACCTCTCCATGAACACTTGTGAGTTTTACTTTTGCCGATCCGGATTTGGGGACCATATATTCCACGTTAAAATCCTTGCTGAACGGGTTGGGTCTGGCTGAAGAAATCTGAATGTTATTTTCTGCTGCCGGTTTGAAACTGGCAGGGGTAATCATGGAGTATTCATCATTGCCGTTGTTGTCGGTTTGTTTTATTCTGTAGTAGTTATTGCCGGTTGAGGGGTTTTCGTCTCTGAAACGGTAGCTAAGCACTTCCTGACTGTTTCCTGCTCCCGGTTTTGTGCCGATACTCTCATAATTCAAACCGTCGGTTGAGCGTTCAACCGTAAAGAGTTCATTGTTTATTTCATTGGCGGTCAGCCATTTTAATTCGATTGAACGCCCCTGCACTTCTGCATCGAGGGTGAGCAAACTCATTGAGATTTGCTGGGCAATACTTTCGGTCATTTCCGGCTGAATAAACTTCAGCGGATTCAACTGACTGGCGTATTCTGTCATAATCCATTCCTGCTTAGAAACAACATTGCGAATATGTACCTCATCTATCCTGCCATCGAATGAATTGATCTTCCGGCTTGGTTCGCTGCCAATATGCAGCGGTTCAGTGCTGCCCGCCAGACTTACGTATGTGGTCATAAATCTGTCGCGTTGTCCGTTCACGTAGGTAACCAGTGAATCCCCCCGGTCAGAATAAACGGCTGCAACATGATGCCATTTGTTCTTTTCAAGCGTAATGCCGTCGGCAGTTCCATTTATAGCTGCAGCTACAGCATTTTCATTGCAGACTGAAAATTCAAGTTTCTGGTTTTTACTGACTGATAAGCGGTAACCCCCATTGAATCCGTTCTGGTTTGAAAGAATGGTCATTTCTTTGTTTCCGGAAATAAATACCCATGCTGAAACGCTCAGATCACCTGATATATCAACATCCTCAGGCGTATTAAGGCAGGGGTAACGGCTGGAGTTTTTCTCAGCGGTTTGATATATCACTTTTTCTTTGCCTTTAAATTCGGCGGGGTCCTGAGCGACCTGATTTGAATAAGGGGTCTTCGAACTCAGCAGACCTTTAAGATGCCATACTCCTTTGTATGTTTGGTTCCAGGTATTCTGACTGCTTTCATCAGCAGAAAATTTATTGCTGAAATACATGAAAACCGAATTGTTATGGTGCCTGCTGAGTGTATCCATGTTTACCCAAGCTAACAGTTCTCCGGTTTGGGGATTGTATTTCTCAATTTCGTAATCAAGCAAACTGATACCGTCGGCTTTGGTAAATCTGATATCAAACCCTTTATCGCTCACCACCTTTCCACCATTTGAAACCGATTTTAAATCAGCATCCGAAATAGCCACCATCACCGGGAAATCATATAGAACATCTTTGCCGGGCATCAGCTCCTTATTCAGGTTAAGATGTTTTCTGAATTTAAATTCAGCGAGTGTCTCTTTTCCGTTAAATCTGTTGTTGGCACGCCCTTCGTCGGTATTGACAAGTATATTATAAATGAGCCCGGCTGAGAATACGCCCAGCGCAAGAACACCGGCAGCAGAAACATAGCGGAGACGGTTTTTCAGGCTAACTTTATTCGCCACCCGCGGCTTTAATCGTGTAGAGTTCTTCTTCATAACTTCCCTCAAATTGTGCTATTAAAATGGATTACTTGGCGTCGGTTTCGGGTTGCTCGCTTGCAACAGAGCCGGCCTGACGCTGAGGGATATCGGTTTTTACCCGCACTACCGGACTGTAGCGGTATGTGTTGTCAGCTCCAACCTGAAGTACCCGATAGTGATTATTGCCGGGTAATGGTTCCTCATCTATATAGGAGTAGAAAAGATTTACCGAAAGCTGCGTGCCAACACGATCACGAAATCCCATGGCCTCAAATTCAGCGCCATCAGGAGAACGTTCAATAATGAATACCCCATCTTTACGGTCGTTTTTTACCAGCCAGCGCACGTAGGTCTTACCCTCCATGTACACCGGTGAAAAGGAGATAAAATTATCAACTGAATCCTGAACCAGATTACCTTTCCCCAACAGGGTTGTGCTGGTAGTTGAGATTTCCTGAGCATTCAGTTTATTGGATGTGAGAGCGGATATACCGGCGATCAGCATCAGGCTTAGATAAATTCGTTTCATGATTGTGTTGTTGTTGGCTTCTATTACGCTCGATTTTCAAATACAGTTATAGCAGCCACTTGAGCATAGCATGAATTTCTTGCGGATGTAAGTTTTCAGGGAATAATGCCAATCTTTAGGCACAAAGCCTTATTTGACGGCGCATGAAGCAATCGCCTGACTGAATAACTGCAGTAAGAAACTGTAATAAAGAAGCAGGATATCCCGTCTTTTGGCGTCCGTCTTTATTTTTAATGATTAATGGCTGATTTTTTCAGACGCATTAATGCCCTTATGATAAACATCAAGGGCAACAATTATGGCGATCATTGACCAGAAAGGCAGGGCGGCTTTATCCTGATCTAAGAAATTATTGAGCAAACCATGCAAAAAATAGGTCATCAGTCCCATCAGCACTCCAATGGAAAGGTAGCCGGTTGCTCTGCCCCTGTTTTTTGCATAAATCCTTGCCGCACTGGCAATGGTAAAACCAATAATCAGTAAAAAGATGAGCAGGCCTGGAAGACCCGACTCCGACAAGGGCCCCAGGTATTCGCTATGGGCATTGCCCAGCTTACCGGCATTGGTACTTACATATGTTTGCTCATACGAACGCTGATAGGGAGCGTACTGAAAGCGATAGGTTCCGGGGCCGAAACCAAGCAGCGGTTTATCCATGAACATTCTAACAGCAGAGCTCCAGCGATTGATTCGCTCAAGGTTTGAGGCATCGTTTCTGATATTTGAAACCGACTGGAGGTGTTCAGCAAGGTCTTTGGATGAACTTTGTCTGTTGCGGCTGATCTTCAGCATGATTTCATCCTGATAGTTAAAGAACAGAACCCAAGCAACGAGAGCGGCCGGAAGCAGATATTTCCAGCTTATCCTGAAATGAAAAAGCAGATAAATGCACCAGGCGCCAAGAATACTTAACCAGGCCGCTCTGGTGTAAGAAAGAATAATACCGGAAAGAATGATAAGAAAAAACACCCCTGAAATCATTCTGTATTTGAGTGTATATGATTTGTCAAAACTGAATACAATCATAACCGGGAGCATCATGGCGATAACGGCTCCATAAACAGTATGATCCTTAAAAAAGGGTTGCATCACCCAATAAAGGGCGTTTTTGTCAATATTGTAATTGAAAAACTGTACAATCGAGTAAACAATAACAATTGAAAGGGGTATGGTAAAGAGCCATATCCAATTCCTGATGTTTTTAATCTTCCTGAATATTTGTGTTGCTATGAAGTAAAAGCTCACAATGAACCATACTCTGGCCAGGGTATATTTCAGAGAAACCATTGGCATAGTGCTGGTTAGCGAGGTAAACAGCATCCATAAAAGATGCAGCACAATTAAAATTGTTACAGGATGTCGGGTAATTTGCTTGTCAAATCCACCTTTATGAATCAGGCGAAAAATGAAAACCAGTAAAACGCCAAAAAGCAGGGGTTCGCTGGGTAGGGATAGGGCGGCAAATTCGCTGAATTCAATAGTGAGTGATAAGGGAACAAAAAAAACAATGAAGTACACCAGTTTATCAAGCGCAACCAGCGCTGAAATCAAAATCAGCAAAAAGAGAGGGATAGCAGGCAGATAGAAAAACTCTGCACTGATCAGGGCACTGTTAAGGGCGATAAACAGACCGCTGATCAGAAAAAACCACCTGTCAGACCATTTATGGATGAGCGCTTTCAACGGGTTTTTCAAGTCTGATGCGCCTGATATTTTCAATAACAAGCACTAAGATGATTGAAAACAAAAAAGATCCTAGGGTTGAAACAAGTACAATCAGCCAGCGCACCGGGTAGGATTTCTTCTCTGCCGGGGTGGCTGCATTTACAACGAACTTATTGGGGAGTTTCTGGGTGGCATCAACCTTTGCTTCTTCATATTTTGTTTTAAGTCTGCTGAGTGCAAGGCGGTCATGCTCCATATCCTGAATAATGGCCGTGTAAATACCTCCGTATTTTACAAGAATATTCATTTTCTCCTCAATAGTTTTAGTGGCCGTTGCATTACCCGCCATAACTGCCTTTCCGTAAGCTTCGCTTAAGCGTTCAACCTGGGCGTCATAATCAAGTACACCATATCCGCGAAGTTTGTTGAGCGTATCTTCACGGGCATTCATGTAGCCTAAAAAGTCAAAGTATTCTTTTTCAACAATCGCAAGGGCTTTTTTTGCCCTGTCATGCTGCATACGGGTTTTCACAGAATCGAGCAGGTCTCCAATCGTATTGGCGATATCTGCCGCCATCTGAGGGTCTTCATCAAGTACATCAATTCTAACAGACAGGTATTCGGTGCGGTTAAAAGAGATATTCTCGTCTATTTTCCGGTTGAGATCCGTGCGCGGATAGCGTCCACCAGGATCAACGTGGTAATGATCCATCAGATTGAACTTCGTAATAATACTCGCCCGTATTTCATCCGAATGCAGAATTTGCATCATTTGTTCAACCTGCTCTTCTTCTCCGAACTGAAGGATATTTTCTTTTTCAAAGGTCATTTCACTCAGCAACGAACGTGAAATCGAACTGTTGGTGGTCGGAAAAAGAATTACGGAAGATTTGAACTTGGGCTTGATAAAGAATTCGGATGAGAAGATTACCGATGTCACCAGGGCTATAGCGCTGATGAGCAGAATCAGTTTTCTTTTTTGCCAGATGAAGAGCATCAGCTGGGTTGAGTCGAAAAGACTTTCCTGAGTTTTGGGTTCCATGGCAGAATGATTTTTATCCATACTTAAGTATCCGGTACATTGATTTAATGTGTAACAGGCCTATTGAAAATGCAAGGGTTGTTCCGAGAACAACCATCAAAAAAAACCCTGCGATCCAGTTATCAAACATATTACTGCAAAGCCAGCCAATAAGCAAACAGGCCGGTATAAATACACCAATCTGTGCCAGCAGGCGCTTGTTTACCCTGAACTTGAATATTTTTTGTGCGAGCATCAGCTGCAGAAATGCCGAGACGCTTTGGGTAATAAGACTTGCAAAAGCAGCGCCTGTTGCATGAAACCGCGGAATAAGAATAAAATTCAACAGCAGATTGATGGCCATCCCTGAAGCGGCAAGGATGTTCAGTTGAAGCAGGTTTCCGTTTGCGGTAAGGAGTGTTCCGAAAATATATGTCATGGAAGATGCAATAAAACAACCCATGATAATTCTGAAAACAGCAGCACTTTCATCTATATGTACGTTGTAAAGCAGATCCATTATCTCAAACCCAAAGAACAGGGCGGCACAAACAGCAATAACGGCCGGCGTAATCAAAATAGTAAAGGCTAGTTTAACAAGATGCTCAACAGGCTCACGAAAACGGATCATTCGTGCAAACATGGGCAGGAGCAATCCGGCAAACAGAAAAGAGAACATATTGGCAGAGTCAAGCACCCTGTATGCCGCTGCGTAGATGCCACTTTCGGTTTTACCTGAGGGCAACATGCGCTCAAGCATTACCGCATCAACCCTGTTGTAGAACGTCATCAGCAGCACGAGGATGGCAAAGGGGAAACTTTTTTTAAGAATCAGCAGAAAAAAGGGGTAGTTCCATTTGAGTTTTTTGAAACTGGCCTTCTTGATTACAATAAAGAGCGTTATGCCAGTGGCAATCAGGTATGACAATGTTTGTATGTAAGCAAACAGCTCAATTGTAAAGGGCACATCAAGTACATGGCCCCAAAGCAGGGCTCCGCAGAGTATGATCATCAGACTGCGGTCGAGTACCGAAATAACGCTGTCGGTTTTAAACAGATGTAAACCCGCAAGATTTGATCGCAGATACATGATCATGAAAGCCAGAAACTGGTTCAGGCCCATCACCGCAAGCAGGCCAATCTCCTTTTGATTGTATCCGACCAGTAAACCTATGGCAAGGGTAACAATCAAGAACATACAACCCAATAAGAGCTTTAAAAGCAAAATGCTTGAAAAATGCTTGGTAATCAGGTGATTGTTCTGTGCAATATTTTTATTGTTGAAATTGGTGATGCCGAAATCGAGCAGAATATTCAGCAGGAAAGAAAAGTTAAACAGGGCAAAATACAGTCCGTAGCTTTCTGTGCCTACCTGCCGCTGCACTTCTGCCTCAATGCCGAAAACCCAGAACGGCTTGATCAGCAGGTTAAGCGTCAGCAATAAAATAAGGTTCTGAATGAACGTTTTCTGCATTTTCAGAATTATCGGAGACGGTCGGCAGACCGCACCAGTTTTTCATCTTTGCGGATTGCCATAACCGCCATGATGAGTAAAATAAATGAAACCGGCAGAAAGATAATGCCCGTTGAAAAGCGATAATCAGGCAAACGAAAGATCTCAAAGAGCGCCAAAGCATTAAGTACCGCATTGAGCAGGGCAATCAGCCAGATCATCCTTATTTGCCTTGGCCTTTTGCGGAACTGAAATATTACGGTTAGGGGCAACAGCGTGCAGGCAAGAGCAAACCCCCACAGGAAACTTTTTTCGGCTAAAACATGGCCATCCTTCACCAAACCATACACAAACAGCCGTTGTAATTCGTTGCCCGTAGCAAGCGGGATCAGAAAAACAAAGCCTGTGCAGAGGGCCGAAAGAAGCAGCCAGATGCTTTGAATACGTTGTATCATAAATAATTATGGGAAGGCAAAAATAGGTAACCCGAGGTGATATCAGTTAAAAAATTATAGCAACCTCTTGACTTGCTCTTTTTTTTGTAATATTGCGGCAATTCTGTTATTAAACACAATTACGTACCATTTCAATCTGACGGATTCAAAACGCCTTCAGCGTATAGGGTCCTCAAAACTTCCCTGATTTCCCCTCAATAAATTTGAAAAACATCAATCAATGTACGATATTACAGAGTTGAATGCTAAACTCGTGGGAGAACTGCGGGATATTGCGAAACAACTTGAAATTCCAAAATCTGAGACGCTCAAAAAGAATGAGCTGGTTTACAAAATCCTTGATGAACAAGCTATTAAACCTGATCTTGCGGCTAAACTGAAGTCGGAAGGCACAAGCAGTCCGGCACCAGTTAACGCAACTGAACCGGAAAAAACTGAGCCGGAAGCCCCTAAGCCGGCACAAAAGCTTGAGCGCAAACCAAGACTCAGGGCACAACCGCCTTTAACAAAAGTAACTGCTGAAAGACCTGCTACGGCTGAAAAAGAACCTCTGGTGAGGGAGTCTGTTACCAACGGTTACCAAAAAGTCCAGCCGGCAGCGACGCCCTTACCGGAAAAATCATCCAGGGTGCATTTCGACAAACGGGGAGATAATCTGGCAGACTATCAGCCACCCGCCGTTGCCGAACCCGCTCCCGTTCTACAGGCTCCGCAAAATCAGGGAATGAGCCAGCGGCCGCCGCAACAGGAACAACGCGGAAACTGGCCGCAAACCCCTCCCGGAAACCGCCAGAACCTACCCAGAAATCCTCAGCAGCAACAACAAACTGCACCGCCCCAGCCAGAAGTTCAGATGCCTGAACTCTTTGTGAAATCCGAAGGGGTTATCGAAATCATGCCTGAAGGGTATGGCTTCATGCGCTCTTCTGATTATAACTATCTGGCTTCTCCGGATGATATTTATGTGTCAGCCGGGCAAATTAAAGTCAACGGACTGAAAACGGGTGATACAGTTGAAGGTTTGGTCAGACCTCCCCGCGAAGGCGAGAAATATTTTCCCCTCGTAAAAATCGAGAAAATCAACGGCCGTGAACCTTCGTTTGTCAGAGATCGTGTGCCGTTTGACTTCCTCACGCCAATGTTTCCCGACGAAAAGCTGAGACTTACGAATCACAAACACGGCACCCTTTCAACCCGTGTGCTTGACCTTTTTGCCCCGATCGGAAAAGGTCAGCGCGGATTAATTGTTGCCCAGCCTAAAACCGGTAAAACAGTTTTGCTGAAAGAAGTTGCCAATGCAATTGCGGATAATCATCCGGAAGTTTACCTTATCATATTACTAGTAGATGAGCGTCCGGAGGAGGTAACCGATATGGCCCGCAGCGTTAGGGCAGAAGTAATAGCCTCAACCTTTGACGAACCCGCCGACCGGCACGTGAAGATTGCCAACATTGTACTGGAAAAATCAAAACGACTTGTTGAATGTGGTCATGATGTAGTAATTCTGCTTGATTCAATTACCAGGCTTGCGAGGGCTTATAACACCGTTCAGCCGGCTTCCGGTAAGGTGCTCTCGGGCGGTGTGGATGCCAATGCCCTGCATAAACCCAAGCGCTTCTTTGGTGCAGCGCGTAAAATTGAAAAAGGAGGATCGCTCACCATCATTGCAACCGCATTGATTGATACCGGCTCTAAAATGGATGAGGTGATTTTTGAAGAGTTTAAAGGTACCGGTAATATGGAGTTACAACTCGACCGTAAATTGGCCAATAAACGCGTGTTCCCGGCCATTGACCTGATGGCTTCCGGTACCAGAAGAGATGATCTGCTGGTTGACAAGGAAACTTTGCAAAGAATGTGGATATTGCGCAATCACCTGAGCGATATGAATACCGTTGAAGCGATGGAATTTATCCGCAATCAAATGCATGGAACTATCAGCAATGAGGAGTTCCTTGTCTCCATGAACGGATAGTGAAACCGGAAACCAGGTTCAGTCTTCTTTTTCTTGGCCTTTCCATTATCTGGAGAACAGGGCTGTTGTTGTCTGGTCTTGCTGATTCATATGTAGGCCAATTTCCCCTTTTACCGGTTTTGGCTTTTTTACTGATTGCCATGTACAGAGGTATAGAGAGCCGCAGAAAAGCCTCCTTTTCCGAAGGCTTTCAGTTTATGGACATGTTCAAATCGGGTATGTCTATAGCCCTGCTTTCAACCCTCATGTACTCTTTGTTTCTCTATGTATATCTGCGCTATCTTGATCTTTCATTCAAATCGAGATTCATTCTGCGCCGTATCGAAGAACTCAGAAAAGACGGAACCAGTCAGGAGGATATTGACGCCTGGATACAAACCACCCAGTCTTTCCCGTTTGTAACAGCATGGTTGATGTTTACATTTATCGGCCTTTTACTGATCAGTTTGTTTTATGCAGCCGCCATTTCAAAAATGATGGTGCGTAAATACAAGGCAAGGGCTGGGGGGGTGGTCTGAAAATGCAGATTAGAAGTAGTTGTTGACTGCAAACTTATATTGATCGATGAAAATACGTTTGATGGGGGAAATGTTATTTTGCTCATAAAAAATGAGCATAGCCTTTTTATAGTCAATAGAATCAACTGTTCTATACGATAACAATGCCATACAGAACAATGCCGGCTGCCAGCGCAATGCCCCTTGTTCCAAACAGATGCCTTCTTCGATGTTGTTTCCTATCTTTGTTGCATGGAAAGTACCCGGCAAAAAAAAGTGGCACGGCTTGTTCAAAAAGAACTGGCAACCTATTTCCTCCGGGAAAGTAAGACCCTTTACGGAGGCGCCTTCATTACGGTAACTACTGTAAGAATCAGCCCCGACCTGAGCCATGCCCGCGTTTACCTTAGTCTGTTTAAGGCAGCTGATGCCGGGGCTTTGCTTGATCAGATTGTCGCCGAAAAGAAAGAAATCCGCAAACACCTCGGAGAAATGGTCAGAAAACAATTAAGGATAGTGCCGGATCTGGACTTTTTCTTAGACGACTCGCTTGATTATTTTGAGAAAATTGACAAGCTGCTGAAGAACAATAGTTAAGGTGGGTTTAATCATTTACATAGCGCGGAGATACCTGTTTTCGCGCAAATCAACCCATGTAATCAATATTATTTCCGGTATCTCGGTGTTCGGTATCCTGTTTTGTACCGCTGCACTGATTATTTTGCTTTCGGCTTTCAACGGACTTGAAAACTGGGTGATCAGACTTTACAATTCCGTTGATCCTGAGCTCAAGGTGTTGCCTGTAAATGAAAAATTCTTCCGGGCCGATCAGGCCAAAATTGAACGGATAAAAAAACTGACCGGCGTTAACGAGGTGATTGAGGTGATTGAGGAAAACGGACTCATTACTTACCGCGAGGCTCAGTTTATATGCACCATAAAAGGTGTTGGCGAAGGATTTTCAAGAACTGCCGGATTATCTGACAAAATGATAGCAGGCCGGTTCAGCCTTGAAAGGGGAAATCAGCCGGCAGCGCTCGCCGGCAGCGGAGTGGCCTACGCCCTTTCAGCAAACCTTAACGACATCAACAATCCGTTTGAATTGTATGTGCCGCGACCCGGCGCAGGTTTTACCATGAATCCGTCGGAGGCTTTTCACAGCGCGCAGATATTTCCGGCCGGGTTTTTTGAAGTTCAGCCAGAATATGATTCAAAATACCTCATTGTACCGATTGATTTTGCAAGAGATTTGTTTTTACGCAACAACCTGTTGAGCCACCTTGAGATACGCCTTGACGCAGATGCCGACATTGCTTCCCTGCGCGAAGAGATCCACGGGATACTCGGTGTTTCATTTGTGATAAAAGACCGGTTTGAACAGCACGAGGTGCTGTACAAGATCATCAATGCTGAAAAATGGGCTGTTTTCCTGATCGGCATGTTCATCGTGCTGATCGCGGCTTTCAATATTACCGGTACACTTACCATGCTTATCGTTGACAAAAGCCGGGATGTGGGTACCCTCAGAAGCCTTGGGTTGACCTGGAGCCGTATCAGAAAAATATTCTTCACCGAAGGGCTGCTGGTTTCATTGTCAGGCCTTGCAGGAGGCATACTACTGGGCTCACTGCTCGTGTGGTTGCAGCAAATTACGGGGATGATAAAAATCAACGATTACGATGCGTATCCGGTTGATTTTCAGTGGGGCGATTATGCGCTGGTAAGCATTACTGTTATTGCCATAGGAGCCTTGGCCTCCTGGTTTCCTTCATCCGTTGTATTTCGCAGATACGCCTTGCGGAAGGCTTGAGTCGCGTATCAGTTCAGCGCTAAAAAGGGCGGCAATTTGCCCTGCAAGTAACTCCGCCACCTGATCAGGTGTTGGCGCCTTTTCACCCAATTCATGCGCCATGCTCGTAACAGCATGTTCACTGATACCGCAGGGAATGATGTGCTGA
>JBIICM010000179.1:0-5235 GCA_044238875.1 Flavobacteriales bacterium
TGAAGCGCTTCCAGGTTTGATCGTTATCTTTTTTTCCAGCAAATCCGGTTTTCTTCCACTCTTCGAGCAGCGCATTCATTTTTTCTGAAGCATCCTGCCAGCCAGGGTGCGATGGGTAGGGAAGACCCGACAGCAACGTTTCAGCTTGTTCACAAACCTTGTTTTTTGCCTCCAGGTTTTCGTTGAACTGCTTTTCCTGCGTGAGCATGAACTCACGCCGACGGTCAAACAATTTATCGCCTGCAGCACGAAATCGTTCCCAGATTACTTCGTTTTGCTCACGGCCGGCAATGCCAATCTGCTTCCATTGATCCTGCAAATCTTTGTATTCATCGAGAGATTTTCTGATCGAAGGTTCAAGAAATAGTTCCTCTGCACGCACGCAAAGCGCTGTTTTTAATTCAAGATTCCTCTTCTGGTCTAATTCACGCAGTTCTTTATTGATCTTGATAACCTCGTAGAAGTTATTGATGTGGTGATGATAATTCTTCCACAACTCATCTACATAGGCAAGCGGAACAAGTCCGACAGCCCTCCACTGTGCCTGCAGATCATGCAATCGGTCAAAGGATCCCTGAATATCTGCCGTATCCGACATCAGTTGTTTTAATTCGCTTAGTATCTCTTTTTTCTTCTTTAAGTTATCCTGTAGTTCTTTTTCTTTTTGTTTTCTGAATGCAGCTTTCTTATCAAGAAACGCTCTTACCTGAAGATCAAATTGCTGATCGGAGTCATCCCGCTGCACTTCAAAATCATCGGGCTCGCCGCCGTTTTCTATGAATTTTGAGCGCTTTGCAGCGGTTTCTTCTTCTTTTACCCGGATGTATGCTTCTCTAACTGCGGTGAATTTGTGCTTTACCTGATCAGGGTTTTCTGTCTGAAGCAATTCTTTTAATTCAGCCAGTAATTCAGGGCGTGATAATTCATGAAATGCAACCGGCGGCTGAAGTTCATCGAGTTCTTCATGAATTTCAACATCAGTCTCTGCAGTGGTGGTTAATGTTTCAGATGCCTGATCAGCAGTTTGCACTATTGGATCCATGTTGGTTTCTGTTTGCTCAACTGTAACGGAAAATGCTACAACAGGTTTCTGATTTTCATTTTCGGCCAAAGCATCCGGGGCCTGATCCGGGTAAAGAAAACGTTTCATAAACAGTTATTCATTATTCAATAAAAACAAGGTAACACACATTGATTGCTCTGTGGCGGAAATGAATGTTATGCATTGTTTAATTCGGTTAATTATCAGCAATATCAGAAATTGTTTTCAGAAACAATATGTTTTTTTCTGAAAATAAGAAATAAGGCAACACCGCAGGTAATAGAAGCATCAGCAATATTGAATACCGGACTGAAAAAAATAAAAGGCTCACCACCCCAAACCGGCAACCAGTCGGGGAAATGAGATTCAATAATTGGAAAGTAAAACATATCAACTACACAACCATGCAGCAGTGAAGCATAGCCTTCATTTGAAAATTCAGCAAGACCGCTGTACCTGAAGAAGCCGCCTGAAACAGGATCAACGGTCATACCTTTGTTAAAGATTAAACCATAAAAAACACTATCAATAATATTGCCTATAGCTCCGGCAATAATCATTGAGAACGAGGTGAGTATGCCTGAATGCACCTTTTGTTTACGAATTGTTTTAAAAAGGTAAATTATCATTGCAGTTACTACAATGATTCTGAAAATGGTGAGGATAACTTTTCCGAGATCACCGCCAAATTCCATCCCGAAGGCCATACCATAGTTTTCAACGAAACTGATATAAAACCAGTTGCCGGCAACAGCGATTTGTTCGCCAAGCAGCATGTGTGTTTTTACCCAGATTTTTACAACCTGATCGAGCAGAATGATACCCGCGATAATAAGGAGGGGTTTTCTCACCGTTTAAACGAATAAAACCGACCGATGCGAACCGGTGGTTTTTAAATCATTGCTGATTTTTTGCTTCGATACTGAGTGTGGCATGCGGTACGATCTTCAGTCGTTCCTTAGGGATCAGCTTTCCGGTTACCCTGCAGATACCATAGGTGTTATTTTGAATACGCACGAGCGCCGCTTCAAGGTTCTCGATGAATTTTTTCTGACGGGCGGCCAGTTGTCCCGTCTCTTCTTTTGATAATACATCCGAACCCTCCTCAAGCAGCTTGAAGGTGGGGGAGGTATCATCGGTTCCATGATCATCGCTGTTCGAAAAGGCGCTTTTCAGCAATTCATAATCCTTACGGGCCTCATCTAATTTTTTTTCGATGATTTCTCTGAATTCCTGCAGCTCTTCAGGGGAGTATCTTGTTTTTTCAGTTGCACTCATGCAGTTTGGGTTTTAATAATTTTTATTTCAGCGATTATATCTTCTGTCAGTTCAACCATTGTGCCTTCAGAAGGCGCCTCATCGCCGGCAATGTTTAATGAGTCTCCCAGCGTTTCGGCGCAAATATAATTTTTATTGTTTTCAATGGCAGGTGTTAGTACCGGATGATTTTTCACAATGATGTCAATGTGGTCGGTTACCTCAAGTCCACTGGATTTTCTTAGGGTTTGAATTTTATTCACCAGTTCCCTGGCGAGGCCCTCCTCCATTAATTCTTTTGTGATACCGGTATCGAGCGCTACCGTATAGCTCCCGTCGGCGGCTACCTGCCAGCCGGGAATATCTTCCGCGGTTATCTCAACATCTTCGAGCCTTATGCTATCATTCAACGCTTCAAGGAAAATTTGATGATCCTGCTCAAGTTGTCTGATTTGTGCCGGATTCATTTGCTGAATAGCCTCAGCTGCTGCTTTCATTTGCTTGCCGAACCTTGGGCCGAGTACCTTAAAATCAGGTTTGATCTTTTTTACAATCACTGCATTTTCTTCACCCGCAAACTCAAGACTTTTCACGTTGGTTTCTGAGAGTATGAGCGACTGCACTTTAGCCAACTGCTGCTGCAATTCGGCGCTTACGGCAGGCACGAGTATTCTCGAGAGGGGTTGCCGTACGCGGATGTTTACTTTTTTCCGGAGGCTCAGCACCAGTGATGATATTTTCTGAGCCATTTCCATCCGTTGTTCCAGCGAAGGTATAATCAGTTCGTGCTGAACTGCAGGCCAGTTAAGCAGGTGAACGGAGGTTGACGATCCATTTAAATTGCGGCAGAGCCAGTCTGCAAAAAAAGGAGCAACAGGAGCAATCAGTTTTGCCACGGTATCCAAACAGGTGAAAAGGGTCTGGTAGGCACTTAGTTTATCGTCGCTGCTTTCTGATTTCCAGAAACGGCGGCGGCTTAATCGTACAAACCAGTTCGACAGCTGCTCGTTTACAAAATCTTCAATGGCTCTTACAGTCGGTGTCGGATCATATTCATCCAGCTGCTGCGTGCAAAAATCTATCAGGCTGTTGAGCTTTGAAAGTATCCACTGATCAAGTTCTGAAAGCGCAGTTTTTCTATGATGATCAGGTGCAAATCCATCAATATTTGCATAAAGGGCAAAGAACTGATAGGTATTGTAAAGCGTTCCGAAGAATTTCCGCTGTACCTCCGCTATACCGGCGGTATTAAACTTAAGGTTGTCCCATGGTTGTGCATTGCCGATCATATACCAGCGGGTTGCATCAGCACCCCAGGCCGTAAGGGTTTCAAACGGATCAACCGCATTTCCCAAACGTTTTGACATCTTGTTCCCATCCTTATCAAGCACGAGGCCGTTTGAAACAACATTTTTATAGGAGATACTATCAAAACACATTACAGAAATGGCATGCAGGGTAAAAAACCAGCCCCTGGTCTGATCCACCCCTTCGGCAATAAAATCAGCAGGAAAAGCTCTTCCGGCATCAATCATTTCTTTATTTTCAAAAGGATAATGCCATTGGGCATAGGGCATGGCACCTGAATCAAACCAAACATCAATCAGATCTGGTTCTCTGTGCAGGGGTTTTCCGCTTTCAGAAACCAGCACGATGCGGTCGGCATAAGGCCTGTGAAGATCGAAGCAGGTGTAATTTCCTTCGGTCATATTGCCGGGCTGGAATTCTGCCAGGGGGTTATGATCCATCAGTCCTGCCGCAATGGCCCTTTCTATCTCTGTTTTAAGTTGTTCAACCGAACCAATACAAATTTGTTCGGTACGGTCAGCACTGGTCCAGATTGGTATCGGAATACCCCAATAACGCGATCTGCTCAGGTTCCAGTCCTGCAAGTTTTCAAGCCAGTTACCAAATCTGCCGGTTCCGGTACTTTCCGGTTTCCAGTTGATGGTGGTATTCAGCCGTATCAGTTCATCCTTGACAGCAGTACTGCGAATGAACCAGCTATCGAGCGGATAATACAATACTGGTTTGTCTGTTCTCCAGCAGTGCGGATAGGTATGCTCATATTTCTCAATTCTGAAGGCCTTGCCCTCCAGTTTAAGTTTCAGTGCAATCCGTTCGTCAACATTGAGGTATTTGTCGAGTTTGGGAATCAGATGGCGCAGTTTTTCCTGCTGCACCTTTAGTTCGGCCTCTTTTTCTGAATCTGAGAGGTATTGTTCTTTAACATATTCACCCGAAAAGCCGAATACCGGATCATGCACATTGTCGGTGAATCGGCCCTGTAAGTCAACGAGGGTAAGTGCACCAATTCCGTGCTGACGGGCTGCCCTGAAATCGTCGGCCCCAAAACTGGGCGCCGTGTGCACGATACCGGTTCCGTCTTCAGTGGTAACAAAATCAGCGCAGATTACTTTAAATGCATCACCCTCCTCGGGTCTGCCATAAGGCAGCAAAGGTTCATACCTTAAACCCTCCAGCGCAGCACCTTTGATTTCAGCTAAAATCCTGAACGGGATGTTCTTATCGCCTGGAGTGTAAGCTGAAAGGTCGGTTTCTGCATTGTTATCCGGAAAGTATTTTCCTGCCAGATTTTTTGCAATGATCACAGCAATGGGCTGGTGAGAGTAAGGATTGAAAGTACTGACCAACAGGTATTCTATGTTCTTTCCAACACTCAGTGCCGTGTTTGATGGCAGTGTCCAGGGTGTGGTTGTCCAGGCGAGCAGGTGTATTTCAGACTGATTGAGACTTGAAAAAAGCTGATCAAACTGCCCGTTCTTTAAAAGCCGGAACATCGCCACAATAGAGGTATCCTTAACAGTTTTGTAGGTGCCGGGCATATTCAGCTCGTGCGAACTAAGGCCGGTACCGGCAGCAGGTGAATATGGCTGAATGGTAAACCCTTTGTAGAGCAGATTTTTATTGTACAA
>JBIICM010000036.1:0-17508 GCA_044238875.1 Flavobacteriales bacterium
GGCTGCGGCATTGTTCTGTATGGCATTTCGTTGGTGTTAACTGACGCCGAATGGCTATTCGGCGCTACGGCATTGCGGTGGCTGAGGCATTGTTCTGTTGGGCATTTCGTTGGGGCATTCTGGTGATGTTAACCTTCGCCAAAATAAAATAGCTATTCGGTGATTTAGCCGAAAAGATTAAAACTTAAAGTTGGCTCCAATACTTGGAAGTATGGGTAACTGATTAACACGGTCGAATTTAACACGGTCGAAATAGAAAACATTTTCACGGTTATAGGCATTGGTAATGCCTGCGGTGATTTCAAGTCTCATATTTCTTTTCATTTCAACGATGCGTCGCAGGCTTAGATCAAGCCTGTGAAAAGCGGGTAACCTTCCGCCATTAAGCTTTCCGTAAAGTATTCCAAGATTTCCGTTGGCCGTTGTGTAGTCCTGATTGAGGTTATTACCCAGGTTTAACTGCTCGTAAAAGCCCTGTGTTTGGGTAAATGGAAATCCTGAACCATAATTCCAGCGGGCGCCGGCTTCCCATTGTCTGTTCTTGCCGAATACCCAGTTCAACACCAGGTTTACATTGTGCCTGCGATCCCAAACCGGACTGTAGCGCTGTACCTCATCTTCGCGGGTAACCTGCATCAGCGAATAAACAGCCCACACATACAGTCGCTTAAGTTCATATTTAAGCAGTATATCAACCCCTCTTGAATTGCCTCTTTCAGCGATAAAGTCTTTCTTCAGCAAATCAGGTTTGTTCAGATTGAGCTGATTATCATCGTATAATTTGTTGCGGTTAATATTGGTCAACTGGTTAAAATCGAAATAGTAAGCTTCCGCATTCAGCCTGAGGTGCTCGGTGAGGTCGCTTTCAAAGCCGGCGATCAGGTGGCGCGCCTTCTGAAGTCTTGAGTTCAGCGTCTGCCCCTGAAAGTTGGAAGGGAGGCTTTCAGGTGTAGAGAGGAATCCGTAAAAAAGGTTGACCACATCACGGTCAGATACGCCCGCAATCAGATTCTGGGCATACAAGCCTCCGGCGAATTTCAAACGAAACGTTTCAGTCAGGTTATATTTAAGTCCCAAACGAGGTTCAGGGGAGAATTCGCCTACTGAGGCATAGTAATGCGCCCTGAAACTGGGCTCAAAAACAAGGTTACCCCATACCCCGTGATACTTTACGTAACCGGCCAGTTCTGTGTTGAAGTCTTCCTGCACAATTTTCCGGTTGAGCTCATTAAAAAACAAGAAATTTGTATTGAACCCAATCGCTTCAAATCCATATTGTATATCATTTTTACCAAGGAAATATTTAAAGTTAAGCCCAAGGTTAAAACCTGAAATGCTGCTTGAGCGCGAAGGTCGCGAAGCTTCGTCGAGCTTAATGTTATAGCTTGAATAGCTGAATACCCCATCGAAAAGTACCGATGAACCTGATGGTATCAACACAAAGCTGGAACCAAGGCCGTAAGTATTCCAGCTCAAATCCTGCAGGCTCTTGTACCTTACCTTATCAGTGAAATTGAAACCTGAGATATTGAGTTTGCTGCCATTGTCAGCTGCAAATGATATTTTTCCGTACAGATCTGCAAAATTATAGGGCAAACCTGCTGTATCAAGATAAGGGTAAAATACACCTGAACTTTGTTTAAGGTATGACGATCTGCCGCTGAGGATAAAGGATGAACTGCCGCCTGAATCAGACTTTCTTTTGAGCAGGGGGCCTTCCAGTTGAATTTTCGAGACAAACGGACTTACCGATATTTTACCGCCAAAGCCTGATTTGTTGCCATCGCGTGTAGTGATTTTCATGATAGAGGAGATTCTGCCACCGTATTCGGCACCAAAACCGCCGGTAAATACATCTGCATTTCGGATAATATCGGTATCGAAAACAGAAAAAAGCCCGATGGAATGAAAAGGGTTGTAAATGATGATACCATCGAGGAGCACTTTATTCTGGATGGGTGATCCGCCCCTAATGTAAAGCTGCCCACCCTGGTCACCGGTAAAGGTTACACCGGGCAGCACCTGCAGGTATTGGGCAATATCAGGATCCGCGCCAATACCAGGCAATTTGGTCATGTCTTTCGGGGTGATGGTGGTGGTGGAGATATTCACCCTGTTGCGGTCTTCCTCTTTCTGTCCGCTAACTTCAAACGCTCTGAGGTTCACGGTTCGCTCGGTTACATTGAGGTTGCGGCTGAGAATCTGACCGGCTTTAAGGCTTACCGGCACTGACAAAGAGTCATATCCGGGCGACCTGAAAATAAGGGTATAATCACCGGGGGGCACTTTGGTGATGGAATAGAAACCGTTTACATCAGTTGCTGCGCCGAATGCAGTTCCTTTGAGGTAAACATTAATGAATATAACAGGCTCACCGTTTTTCTGGTTGTAGATAAAACCTCTGACCGAAGCGTTTTGCGATCTTACAAAACCGCTTAGCAGCAGCAGACTAACAATGAGCAAATGTTTCATGAATGACTTACAAAGATATTGTTTCTGTTAAAGCCATAACCAATGCTAATGAATTGGCCAACAGTGCCCGATTTGAAGCGCCATTCAAAATTATTTCCCCCGCTTCCGAAGGCGATGACGGTTGTTCCAGCCCCAAATACCGATTAACAGCGGTATCATGATGTGGAAGAAATACGAGCGGCTGATGCCTTCGTTGTTGATGAAACTGAAAACCCTCTCATACCTGATGTTTGGAAAGCTCCGGTTCTTCGACCTGGATAACCAGATAAAGACCGCCTTGCCCACCAGGTGATCATGCGGCACAAAGCCCCAAAAGCGCGAATCAGCTGAATTGTGGCGGTTATCACCCATCACGAAATAATAATCCTGCGCAAATGTGTAAGCGCCGGCGGGCTGTCCGTTAATAAAAATGGTACTGTCTTTTATTTCAAGTCTGTTGCCTTCGTAAATCTCAATGATTCGCCGGTACAGGGAGATGTTTTTCACATTCAGGGCAACCGTAACACCTTTTTTAGGTATGGTTAACGGACCGTAATTATCACGGTCCCATGCTAATGCCGGATCAAAGGGAAAAAGATCAGTATCTTTCTCGTTGGTCTCCGCAAGCTTATCGAGCAGGGTTGACTCCATCAGGCCTTTTTTACTTTGTTCATTCAGGTGCAGCCGCCATAAGCTGAATGAGTTATCTGCCGGCTCGGCGTCGGTTATATCAAGCTTGTTGAACAGTTTTTCAGGGTTGCCGTTGAACTGGGCATAATAAGAGAATTGCATCATGGGCGGATTAACGGCCGGCTTTCCGTTGATGAACAGTTGCTTGTTTTTTAATTCAAGCTTGTCGCCAGGTATCGCTACACAACGTTTCACGTAATGGTCTCTTTTGTCAACAGGCCGCCAGACAACCTTTCCAAAAGGCTTGTTATTGTAAGGATTAATTGCAGTCGGTGTATTTACCAGCTCCCAGCCGAAAGCCCTCACTAATTTGTAGTAACTGATGTTTTGACAGTTAAGCGCAACTGTATCTCCGTCAGGGTAATTGAATACCACAATATCATTGTTGCTGACCTTACTCAGGGCCGGAAAGCGGAAATAAGGCAGCTGAATCCAGGTGCTGAAAGAGGGTACACTTTCTGTTAGCGGCAGTGTATGGTGTGTAAAGGGCACCGTAAGAGGGGTTACAGGTGTTTTACTTCCGTAACTCAGCTTGCTTACAAATAAATAATCACCCACCAGCAGGGTTTTCTCCATTGACGAACTGGGTATGGTAAAGGCCTCAAAGAAAAATGTACGGATGATGGTGGCTGCCACAACAGCAAATACGATGGCCTCCATCCATTCGGAACCTGTTGTTTTTCTGTATGACTTCCAGTAGTTTTCGCCCATCCATGAGTATTTCCTGCTGAACCCCACATAAGGGAGATAAAAGAAGGAGAAAACAACACCAATAATTAAATCAAATGGTTTTTCGACCTCAAAATTGCGCAAGGTAAGGTAAACCATTACCATAAAAATGATGATGTTCACCCCGGGTATCAGTAATAGAATCAGCCACCAAAATGGTTTCCCAACAAGTTGCAGCCAAACCCAAAGGTTATAGCCCGGAATAAGGGCTTCCCAATATTTGCGGCGGGCTTTTATAAAAACACCTATGAGTCCTGCATGTAAGGCAAGAATTAATAATCCGTTGATGATCCACTTAATTTCCATGCTATTGGTTTATTTTAAAAGGTCTGTCATATTAAAAATTCCTTTTTTACCTGCAAGAAACTCAGCGGCGGCAACTGCACCAGCGGCAAAGCCTTGCCTGTTAAAGGCCGTATGAATGATTTCGATGCGGTCAATAGCTGAAGTGTATCGGATGGAATGGGTACCCGGAACCTCATCTTCCCGCACCGAAATAAGCGGGATCTTGCCTGCTTCGGCTTCTGAATCATTGACCCAGCCTGAGTATGAAGTATTGTTTTCCATGATTCCTTCTGCCAGGGTAATGGCCGTGCCGCTTGGCGCATCTTTCTTGTGAATATGATGAATTTCTTCCATTTCAAGGGCATACGCCGGATATGATTTCATCAATTGCGCCAGTTTCTTATTCAGCTCAAAAAAGAGGTTGACGCCAATACTGAAATTGGTTGCGTAAAAAAGTCCGCCATTTTTTTCTTTGCAGCGCTTCTGTACCTCATCAAATCGGGAATACCATCCGGTGGTGCCAACCACAACAGGTGTTTTAGCCTCAAAGCAGGCCATGATATGATCAATGGCTGCATCGGGCGCTGTAAATTCAATGGCAACATCTGATAAGGCAAGCCTTTCTTTCCAATCGGCCGGCTTATCATCCAGGCTGTAAATCAAACTAATTTCATGACCACGCGACAGGGCAATCTTTTCAATTGTCTTACCCATATTTCCGTACCCAATCAGAGCGATGCGCATATTTTTAAAAATTGATTTGAAGTGAAATACCCCGGCTTAACGCAGCGCTGCCGGGCATAAACTGAATATCTGGCTGAACCTTCATGCTCAGGGATGCATCCAGGTTAAAATCAAAAAGATGGGCATCAACCGTGGCATCAAGAATATTCAGCGCATACAGCAGCCCAAAACCAATCACGGTAAGGTCACGGTTTCGCCGGTAAAAATTTTGCAGTTCAAGAAGGTTACCATTGGTGTAACGAGCAAGCTCAGGATCGGGTACTCCGGAATTTTGTTCCCTGAGTATCAGCTCGTTCTTATACAACCTGAAATAACGTGTATTAAACCGGTAGCTGTAAACAAGTGCGCCAGTTCCGGCGGCAACTACTCCTATTTTCCAGTATTTTTTATTGTAGAATTGACCCGCACCGGGTAAAACTGCCGATAGCAGGGCCGCTTTTTTCGGAGAATGACCGGGCAATGAGTCAGCCTTTACTTGCCGCTGCGCTTTAATTGTTAGTAACGGCAGACAAAAAAGGAGTAGCATTAAAATCCGGTATAAAGGACTAACCTGCATCAGGGATTGAGCTTCCGGAGGATTTCATCCAGTTGGTTTGCATCATTGAAATGAATCCTGATAAGCCCTTTACCGGCCTGATCAGTTTTTACATCTATGCTGGTTGAAAGTCTTGATCCCAAATGTTTCACTGACTGACTCAGTGCGGGCGATAGATGAAAATTCGGCCTGGATGGAGTTGGTTTGGTATTCTTTCCGACCCTCACAGCTTCCTCAATTTGTCTCACCGACAATTCACTGCTCAATATCTCATTGTAGAGGTTTAATTGCAGCTGTTTATCTTCAATATTTATCAGGGCTCTTGCATGGCCCATGGTAATACGTCGCTGCCTGATGCCAAGCTGAATTTCCGGTGGAAGTTTAAGTAACCGCAGGTAATTGGTTACTGTGCTTCGTTTCTTAGCAACTTTCTCGCTTACTTCTTCCTGGGTGAGTTTAACCTCGTCGATCAAACGCTCATAGGCCAGTGCTATTTCAATGGCATCCAGTTCCTCGCGCTGAATATTTTCAACCAGTGCCATCTCGAGCATGCTCTGGTCGTTGGCAATGCGAATGTAAGCGGGTACGTGCGTGAGGCCCGCCATCTGTGAAGCCCTGAATCTTCTTTCACCGCTGATCAGCTGAAATTTATCATAGCCCATTTTACGAACAGTTACAGGCTGAATCAAACCCATCTCCTGAATTGATTCAGCCAGTTCGCGCAGCGCTTCTTCCTCAAAATAGGTTCTTGGCTGAAACGGGTTGGCTTCGATCTGACTAATGGCGAGCTGTGTAATGGAACCTACCACTGCTTCACCTGAAGCATCGGTTCTGGAGGTGATATCTGTTTCAGGGCTTTGAAGCAGTGCGCTGAGGCCTTTACCCAGGGCATTCCGTTTATTGCTGGTATTCATGCTAATCTGGCTGAAAAGTGAACGATCAGTTAAGCAATTCGTTCACGCTATCGATCACTTTCTCAGCATTATTGATTCTGGTAAGGTCGTTTTTCTGAAGGATTTCCCTTGCAAGATTCAGGTAGTTGATGGCACCGCTTGATGAGGCATCATGCATGATCACCGACAGTCCGAAGCTGGGGGCTTCACCGAGACGGGTATTTCGTTGAATGATGGTATCAAAAACCATTTGCTGGAAATGCGTTTTCACCTCATCCACCACCTGATTGCTCAGCCGCAGGCGTGAATCATACATGGTCAGCAAAATGCCTTCGATTTCAAGATCAGGATTAAGCCTTGACTGAACGATTTTTATGGTGTTGAGCAGTTTGCCAAGCCCCTCGAGTGCAAAGTATTCACACTGCACGGGAATAATAACGGCATCAGCGGCTGTAAGTGAATTAACGGTAATCAGCCCCAGTGAAGGAGAGCAATCAATGATGATGAATTCATACTGATCACGAATCTTATTGATGGCAGCACGCATCATGTGTTCGCGGTTGGGGAAATTGATGATTTCAATTTCAGCCCCCACCAGGTCAATATGGGCCGGTATCAGGTCAAGATTCGGCGTACTGGTATTGAGAATAATATCGCGCGGCTCCACCTCGTTGATGATACACTCATAGATGCTGGTTTTAATGTTGCGCGGATCAAAGCCGATACCTGAAGTGGCATTCGCCTGCGGGTCGGCATCAATCAGCAGTGTTTTATGTTCCAAAATGGCCAGACTTGCGGCCAAATTGATGGCCGAGGTGGTTTTACCCACACCGCCTTTTTGATTTGCAATGGCTATTACCCGAGTCATACTTGCTTATTTGTCTGTTTAACAGTTTTTTAGATACAACTGATCCTTGTGGTCAAAGATAGGCAATACCAACCATGAAGCGGCATGAAAAACATTAACATAAGGCGGTTGGTAAGTGTCGATTTATCAACAAAAACGAAGCAGATGATGAATTATTTTGAAGGATATCCGGAAAGTTTGTCCTTTGCCAAAAAAAACTGATGGAATTCCTGCCAAAAGAAATAGAGGATTATGCGGCTGCATTTACCGAAAAAGAACCTGATCTGCTTGCTGAACTGAACCGTGAAACATGGTCGAAGGTGTTATACCCCAGAATGCTTTCAGGACATCTGCAGGGCAGAATGCTGAGTATGCTCAGCAAACTGATCAGGCCGTTGAGGATACTTGAAATCGGCACCTACACCGGCTATTCTGCCTTATGCCTTGCCGAAGGGCTTCAGGAAGGCGGCGTTCTTGATACCATTGACATCAATGAGGAGCTTGCAGACATCTGCAACAGGTATTTTCAAAAATCCGCCCATGCTAAAAAAATCCATGCCCATACAGGTGATGCGGCAGTGATCATTCCTTCGCTTGAAGGCAGCTTCGATTTTGTTTTTATTGATGCCGATAAGGAAAATTACAGTCTGTATTTTGACCTGATTATTGACCGGATAAAACCGGGCGGATTAATTGTAGCCGATAATGTGCTCTGGAGCGGAAAGGTGCTTGAAAACTCCGGTGAAAAAGACCGGGAAACAATGGCGCTGCGAGCCTTTAACGAAAAAGTTGCGGCCGACAGCAGGGTCGAAAGTTTGTTGTTGCCTGTTCGTGACGGCTTGATGCTGTTGAGAAAACGCTGAAACGAAATCAGAACTGAAGCTTCATCTTCTTGAAACTGTCTGATTTCATCTGGCGCAAAGCTTCCTGAAGAATAGGATTGTTCTCATTGATCACTTCGTAATACTCACTGGTGGTCCAAATCTGATTGGCGATCAGCGCCTTTAATTGCCTGCGGATGAATTTTTCAGAACGCTTCAGACCTTCCTCATCTTTTTTTACTTCATCTGCCTCAGCAGCCATTACAAAATCATTTAACAGTGCGTCACTGACCACAAATTTGCTTCTGAATGTTTTAATATCCGGATAAAGCTGTTTGAGTTCATTTCTGTGCTGATCAACATACTTCAAAATGAATTTGTTAAAAATGCCTTTGCGGTAAACATCGGTCAGGTACTTTGAATTATCCGTTGTATCAAGCGGGATAAAAATATCTGGCATGATACCTCCACCACCGTAAACAAGCCGTTTTCCGACAGTATAATATTTGAGAGAATCAGAAAAATGAATACTGTCTTTGTTAAAGATTTCCCCGTGCTTGTAGCGCTTGTTCAGGTCATCGTAATAGTCGTCAACCCCTTCGCTGTATGGTTTCTGAATGCAGCGGCCAGAGGGTGTGTAATAACGGGCAGTGGTGAGCCGCATCGCTGAACCGTCAGGAAAAGGAAAGGAGTTCTGAACGAGTCCCTTTCCGAATGAGCGCCTTCCGATAATTATACCACGGTCAAGATCCTGCACGGCTCCTGAAACAATTTCAGAGGCTGAGGCAGATCCTTCATCAATCAACACGATCAGCTTACCCTTTTCATACAAGCCCTTTGCAGTAGAATTGTAATCCACCCTGCTGTTGGCAAGCTTGCCCTGTGTGTAAACCACAAGGTTTTTATCACCCAGCAGCTGATCAGAAATCTCAATGGCTGTTTGCAGATAGCCCCCGCCATTACCGGTAAGGTCAAGTATGAGATTTTTCATCCCTTTCTCTTTCAGCTTGATCAGTGCATCATTGAATTCCTGTCCGGATGTGGCACTGAAACGGCTGAGTTTAACATAGCCCGTTTCCAGATCAGCCATATAGGTTGCATCAATGCTTGTCAGCGGAATTTTATCGCGGGTAATACTGTATTCAATAAGATCTCTGAGGCCTTTTCTGTAAATACTAACCTTGACCGTTGTACCCCGCGGTCCGCGCAGCCTGCTGATTACATCCTTGTTTTTGATCTTAATATTGGTTACAACCTCCTCCCCTATCTTCACAATTTTGTCGCCGGCAAGAATGCCCAACTTTTCTGATGGCCCTCCTACAATGGTGTTAACTACAACGATGGTATCATCGAGAATGTTGAACTGAACCCCAATGCCGTCAAAATTTCCAACCAGGGGTTCGTCCATCTCCTTCAGCTCCTCACGGGTGAGGTAAATTGAATGTGGATCAAGCTTTTTAAGCATTGCCCTGATCCCCTCCTCGGTAAGCACCTGTGCATTAACGGTATCAACATAATTGTTATTGAGAAAATACATTAAGTAATCGAATTTCTCCGTTTCCTTACTGGCAAAACGCTGGGCATTGGCAGTGCCAATTCCGCTGAATACGCATGTAATAAAGACAAATGCTGATAAAAACCCTTTAGCCGTCATGATTCCTGATTTGGAATGCAAATAACGGCAAAGCAAAACGATTCAACAAGTTTCACAGAGATACGACTGAAACTTGCCAGAACCGCATGTAACCGGTTATTTCCTGATGATGCGCAGGCCGAACCAGCCGCTTAAAATCATCAGCGAAAAAACGAGGGAAAAGAAAATCCAAACTCCCGCCCCCGTCGGCTCAGGTGCTGAAGAACCCGTTACGTCGAGTGCATCACTCAATAAGCGTAAACTCATGGGCAGCAGGAAGAGCGACTGAATAAAAAAGAATTTACCGAAGAACTTTACCATGCCAACGAAGGTAAAGCCGCAAATTACTGTTTATCAATTATTAGAAGAAAAAGGAATCAACCGGCGGTTGTTAATAATACCATTTCACAAAAAACTGATTATCAATGTTTTATCATTTTTTAGTCATTGATATTACTAAAATAGCCGCAGCCTTTTAGCGATTGCATCCGCATGAATGGGAGTGAAATCCATTTGTTTCTTCATGCCATGGAAAATTCATGCTCGATTTGTTGTTCTCCCAATAAAAGGGCGTCCTGTTTTTCTGCACCAAACCAATTTCATGCATGGTTTCGGCATCATACAGCCTGCCGTTGGCCATGGTATAGCGGATAAACTCAGTATTGCGAATGTCATCAAGCGGATTTTTATCGTAAACCACAAGATCTGCCAGTTTACCAACCTCAAGGCTCCCGATGTCTTTATCAAGGCCAACATAATGGGCTCCGTTCAGCGTGGCGGCCCGCAGGGCTTCAAGGTTGGTCATACCGCCCATCTGCAACATCCAGAGTTCCCAATGGGCACCAAGGCCCTGCAGCTGACCATGCGCACCAAGGTTGACTTTAACGCCTGCATCAGCCAGTTTTTTACAAGCCCTTGAAATGCGGATAAACCCATTTTCAAATTCATCATCAGGAATCATAGTGCGGTGTCTTGCCCTGCCATCGATAATTGCCCGGGGCGTAAACCTAAGGAGGCGCTCCTTTTCCCAGACATTGGTTTTCTGATACCAGTAATTTTCACCGTGCATACTGCCGTATGATACAACTAAGGTAGGCGTGTAACCGGTTGCGCTGCTACTCCACAGTTTAACCACATCATCGTAAATGGTATGCACCGGAACATTGTGCTCAATGCCTGTATGACCGTCGAGAATCATGCTCATATTGTGAAGAAAATGGGAGCCGCCTTCAGGTACTACCATCATTCCAAGTTCGCGGCCCGCGGCGATAACCTGCTGCCGTTGATTCCTGCGTGGCTGATTGTAACTTTTCACTGAAAAAGCACCGTAAGCCTTTGTGCGGCGCAGCGCACTGCGCGCGTCATCAAGGCTGTTGATTACTGCTTTAAAATCACCATCGGCGCCATACAGAATAATTCCGGTCGAATAAATCCTCGGCCCGGCCATGTGCCCGGCCTTAACCATCTCACTTTGCGAGAATACCATTTCAGAATTTGACGACGGATCGTGGGTGGTGGTTACCCCGTACGCCAGGTTGGCATAGTAAGACCATTGCTTCTGCGGACTTAATCCATACCTGAAGGTGCCAAGGTGCGCATGAACATCTACCAGGCCGGGCGATATGGTTTTACCGCTGCAGTCAATAATGGCCGCTCCCCGCGGAGTGCTTATGGTGTGTGCCGGCCCGATCTGTTCAATGCGGTTGTCGCGAATCACAATGGTGCCATTTTCAATTACCTCATCACCTTTCATGGTAATGATGCGGGCATTTAAAAGCACGGTAAGTCCTGAGGGTTTGTCTGTTGCCAGCCGCAGTCCCACGGGTACTCCCACGGTATCCATAGGTGGTATGCTGTCGGGAGCGCCTTCCAGAAAACGGAAACGCCTGTTGAGGGCTGCATTGTAATACTCATCACCGGTAAGCCAGAACAGTCGGCGGCTGTCGCTGCTCCAGTGCAAGCTGTTTCCGGCATCTCTGGCCACCTGACTTACGGGATACGATTTACTGCTGCCACTCAGTTCAACTGCCTGCCCGGAAGGTATGAATGGGGCAATGTACACCTTAAACAATTCAGAAAAGGCCACCCATTTGTTATCCGGACTGGGCGTTATCTGACCGGCATATTTTGAGGTGAAGTGAACTATCTGGTCGAAACCATTGAGGTCGCAGCTTTTCAGACTTTTTTCAAGACCACTGAAAACCGTTGCATTATTTGAAAAGAATACACGCTGCCCGTCGGCCGAAAATTGAGGATATTCCCCACCTTTCAGAATACGCCTTGATGCGCCACCTGCAGCAGGAATAATATATACACCGGGCCGTTCAGTAAAAGTAAAACCCTGATGGTCATTTCCTTCTTCCATGCAGTAAACCAGTAATTTACCATCGGGTGAAAAACGCGGAGTACGGTAAATGCCTTTTTCAACGGTAACTGTTTTATACGTTCCGGCTGGATTGTTGCCTGCAATGCGAATGCTTCCGGTGGCCGTGTCATTCCAGCTCACGTAAACAATTTGTTTTCCATCCGGCGAAAAAGAGGGTTCGAATTCAAAGTCGTTACCCTTGGTAAGCCGCTGCGGTTTACCGTTGGGTAAAACCTTCCGCCAGAGATAACCTGCGGCATTAAATACCAGTACTTTACCGTCGGGTGATGTTACCGCATGCCTGATGGTGCGTGCGGTAAAACTGTCGGGAGCAACTTCCTGTCTGAACCTGAGGGCTTCTGCAATGCGGTGCATACCGGTGGCTTTAAACGGAATAATCTGCGCTGAACCATCAATGATATTGATTTTCCTGATCTTGCCCTCCGACCAGATGATCACATGCTTGTCATCAGGGGTGAAGGCAAAATTTGTGTAAACACCAAACAATGCCCAGGCCTCCTGCTGATCTTTACTAAGCTGATCGTAAACAGGCCATTGCTGTCCGGTTTTCAAATCATGCAGATACAGCACACTTTTATCGTGTACTCTTCTTACAAAGGCGAGTAGTTTACCATTGTGCGATAAGGTTGGCCTGGCCGCACCGCCGGGCCCTTTAACGATATTTTCAATTTCACCGGTTTGTCTGTCAAGCCTTCTGATGATATAAATCTGTGAATTGGGATTCTTATTGTACTGAAACATCCCTCCGGGATACATATCTTCACTGAAATACACATAACGACCATCTGCAGATACAACGGGTTCGCCCACATCCTGCTGGTCGTTTTTCTTCTTTGTAAGCTGCAGGCCTGCTCCGCCTGACAGGTGGTAAAGCCAGATTTCACCGGCTCCTGCCGAGCGGGTAGCGGTAAAATGTTTGCGCGCTATCAGGTAGTCACCGTCAGGCGTCCAAACGGCATTGTTCAACAACCGAAAATCTTCAGTGGTTACCTGACGCGGATCAGCACCATCTGCATTCATTACCCAGATATTATCGCCGCCGCCTGCATCACTGGTGAATGATATTTTTTTTCCGTCAGGACTAAATCTGGGCTGCACCTCATAAGCCGGACCTGCCCGTAAAACTTTAGCCGTGCCGCCCTCTGCCGGCATGGAATAAATATCACCCAATAGGTCAAAAACGATGGTTTTCCCATCGGGACTAAGGTCCAGGTTTATCCAGGTGCCTTCATCAACGGTAAAACTCACCTCTTTGAACTTACCGGGCGGATTGTTAACATCCCAGTTCTTTTTTTCCTTTTCGTTTTGGGCAGCCAGCTTCAAATTCAGCAGGCATAACAGTAGTGAGATGTGGCGCATGGGTGAATTAAGGGGCGCTAAGATACAAATTGACTGTTTGGCCTTTAATCCGGATTGAATATTCAGCTCAAAAACTTTTACTTTCGGGCTTCGAAAATCGGCGTATGCCAGAAAAATGCTGATTAGATCCAGCGCATGGAAAATAATGGAGAAAATACATTTGTTCAGTTAATTGATGCAAGCTTTATAACCCTAATACCGCCGGCCGGATGATGAAGTTTTTCTTGCTATTTATCACCTTAAACTTTATGCTATCAGGTTTCTTATCCGGACAAAACCTGGTACCTGATCCTGGCTTTGAGACAATAAAAAACCTGCAAAACGAAGGTGCATGGTACAGTGCGAATACCGGAAGTCCGGATCTGATCGGTGAGGGTAAAATGGCCTATGGAAGTGCATTTGCATGTAAGGGCCGGAAATCGGCCGGTATCATATTATACGATGAAGACAATCCGCAATACCGGGAGTACCTGGCCTGCCGGTTACAAAAAGCTTTGATAAAAGACAGCTGCTACGTATTAACTTTCTGGGTGCAGGCATCGGCATCAAGCTATTATCTCACCGATGGGTTTGGTGTATGGCTGGGCACTGAATTCAAAGGTGCAACTGACAACAGCTTACTGCCATTGATACCGGTTTGGAAACAAAGCCGAATGGAGATTGTGGCTGAAAGTAAAGGCTGGAAACAGCTGACCATCCGGCTGAAAGCTTCAGGAGGTGAGCAGGTGCTGATCATGGGTAATTTTAACAACGACGAGCAAACGCTGCTGCGGGTAAACAACCGGAAATCATTATTCAGACTGGCTTACCTTCAGCTGGATGAAGTAAATTTAACGGCTTGTCATAAAACGGTGGCAGTTGTGAAACCCGACCTTAATCAAACCCATTCACGCAAGGGCAATCTGTTTATTCCGAATATGGTTACACCGAATGACGATGGTTTTAACGATGATTTTTTTATACCTGAATTGCCAGCTTATACCGGAATTATCATCAGAAATGCCGCTGACCAGGAAATTTTCAGGGAGAAGTATTACCAGAACAACTGGAACGGCAATGGCTTGCCTGCCGGAAAATACCATTACGAATTACTACTTCCGGATGGCAATATGATTTATGGCTCATTTGATCTGGTAAAAAAACGACCTGTCAAACAAAAGCCTTCCGGCACAAAAAACTAAGGAAATAATTTTTGCAATTGTGGATTTAAGTTCCGTAATTTGCAACCCTTAAAAAAAAGAGGTCATGTCAAAAGTATGTCAGCTTACCGGTAAACGCGCTATGGTGGGCAACAATGTTTCGTTCTCAAACCGTAAAACAAAACGCAGGTTTAACCCGAATCTGGTGACTAAGAAATTTTTTCTTCCCGAAGAAGATGCATGGATATCGCTGAAGATATCAACCTCAGCGCTGAAAACGATCAATAAAATCGGTATCAGTGAAGCAATCAAAAGAATTGAGAAAAAAGGTACGCTCTGAAATTTAATAATATGTTCTCTATAAAAAACGCCATCTGCTGCAGGTGGCGTTTTTTATTTTACCTGTGCCTGCTGCCGGCCCTGTCCGGAGCTGTTCCCGACCTCTCAATGATGAGGATGCATGTGGTGCCCGACTTCAGTAAACAAACCATCCGGGTAGCGTGTACCCAAACCTGGAATACTGAAGCGGCCGATACCGTTATTGTTCTGAAGCTTTACCCGCAACTGCTGATTGACAGTGTTCTTCTAAACGGGACGGCCTGCCAATGGCAGCGCGACTCCATGCGCATTGTGGTACGCCTTTACAGCAATCATCCCCAATACAATAAGTTACACATTGTTTATCATGGAAGTCCTTTGCCGGCGCCTGAACCACCATGGGACGGTGGATTTGTATGGACAACAGATCCACAGGGCAATCAATGGCTTACGGTGGCAGTGCAAGACAAGGGCGCTTCGGTCTGGTGGCCGGCACCTGATGTTTTTAGTGATCATCCTGACAGTGCGGTGGTGAGTTGTACCTACCCCGCCAAACTATTTTTTAAGGGCAATGGTAAAATGATCAACGACAGGATGATCGGTGAAAAACTGCGATATACCGCATGGAAAAGCAGCTACCCCATCAACACCTATAACATTACATTGAACATTGGCAATTACGCCATACTGCGCGATACACTGATCAGGCGCGACGGGTCACTGCTGGAACTCAGCTATTTTCCGCTTAAAAAAAACACGGCTGCAGCCGCAAAGCAATTTCAGCAGGTAAAGCCAATGCTCGATTGTTACGAGCGCTATTTCGGAAACTATCCATACATGCAGGACGGCTTTTCAATTGTTGAAGTTCCTTACGCCGGAATGGAGCACCAGGGTGCTATAGCCTACGGCAACGGTTATGAGAACGGTTATCTCGGCAAGGATTATTCAGGCATCGGACTTGATTTTGATTTCATACTGATTCACGAAAGCGGGCATCAGTGGTGGGGCAATTCGGTTACTGCAGCCACAGCCTCGGATGTTTGGTTTCAGGAAGCTTTCTGTACCTATGCCGAGTACATATATGTGAATTGCAGGTATGGTGAAAAAACTGCACGCGATTATATCAATGCTAAAAAACGACTGGTAAAAAATGAGGCGCCCATTTTGGGAAAAGACGACAGCGGGATTGATAAATATGCAAAAGGAGCGCTTATGTTATATACCCTTGAAAAGCTGATCGGAAGTGGTTTGTGGCGGGATCTTGTGCACGAGTTTGCCGGTACGTTTCAATATACTCCGATTGAGACGAAACACCTGATAAAATGGTTCAGCGAGAAAACCGGAAGAAATCTGGAAGGTTTTTTCCGGCAATACCTTGAAAGGGCTGATATTCCGGTATTTGAATATCAGATTTTACCGCGAATCGCCGATGATAAGCCCATAAACATCAGGTACAGGGTGGCCAATGCCTTCCCCGGCTTTCAGTTGCCGGTTGAGTTGTACAATGGTCGAATTCCCGCAGGAACGCTTGTTGCAACCGGCAACTGGCAGGAAACAGAAATAATGTCAACAGCTGTTCGCCCGGATGAAAGCGCTTCGTATTTTTCAGCTGTCAATCTCAATAAATAAAAGCGCAACCATGTTTCGCGTACAACCTCTTTTTTTGAAGCATCTGATTTACCCTTTCTTGTTTTTATTGAATATGCAGGCATCAGCAGTATTAAATCCTGACCTGGTCGTTACCGACCCGCATTCCTGCGCAAGACCCGCAGAGGCAAAAATTCAGCACCTCGATTTAGAACTTGAACCCGACTTTGAGAAAAGAATCATCAAGGGGGTGGCCCGCTACAGAATTACTGCAGCTATGGGCGCAACAGCGCTCTGGCTCGATACACGCGGACTTATTATCGAGGATGTGAAACTGGGTGCCGATCAGAAAACCAATTATCAACTGATGCCAGAACAGGAATACCTTGGCCGACCTTTAAAAATTGACATCGTAACAGGTACAAGCGAGGTAACTGTATGGTATCAGACAACAGGCATGCCGGGCGCATTGCAATGGCTCAATGCTGATCAGACAGGCGATGGCAGTTTACCATTTCTCTTTACACAGGGGCAAGCCATACTTTCACGCACCTGGTTTCCAGTTCAGGATAGTCCCGGAATTCGCTTTACCTGGTCGGCAAAAGTGCAGGTACCAGAAGCGTTCATGGTAGTAATGAGCGGAAGCAACCCAAGGGAAAAGAGTGAATCAGGCACCTATACTTTCAGGATGGATTTACCAGTGCCGGCCTATCTGATTGCAATGGCAGCAGGCAACCTTCAGTTTCAGGCACTGGGTGAGCGTACCGGAGTTTATGCCGAGCCGGGCATGATCAAAAAGGCAGCATTTGAACTGGCCGATACAGAGAAAATGTTAGAGACCGCCGAGAAACTTTACGGAACCTACCAGTGGGGACGCTATGACCTGATTGTTCTTCCACCTTCTTTTCCTTTTGGCGGGATGGAGAATCCAAGGTTAACCTTTGCCACCCCTACGATCATTGCTGGCGATCGCTCCCTGACAAGTCTGGTGGCCCATGAGCTGGCGCACAGCTGGTCGGGTAACCTTGTCACCAATGCCACCTGGAACGACTTCTGGCTGAATGAGGGTTTTACGGTTTATTTTGAACGAA
>JBIICM010000180.1:0-5140 GCA_044238875.1 Flavobacteriales bacterium
CATTCACCGGAATTCGACCACGTTCATCGGTTTTGATGCCGGCCTTTTCGAGATCAAGCCCTGCTGTAAAGGGTATCCTGCCGGTTGAAACCAGACAAATGTCGCCGGTGAGCTCAAGCTCGCTGCCGTCTTTAAGTGATGCGGCACTCACCTTAACCTGCTTTCCTTTCACCGCCGCAGCGGTAACCTTATGCCCAAGATAGAACTCAAATCCAAGTTTAGTCAGCGAACGTTGTAGTTCCTTTGAGAGCGCAAGGTCGAATGAACCAATGATATGGTCGGTAAACTCGATTACAAAAACCTTTGAACCCAGCCGTGCATATACTGAACCTAATTCCATTCCGATAACTCCACCGCCGATGATGATCATGTGACCGGGTACCTTCTGCAGCTTTAATGCCTCGGTTGATGTAATGATAGACTTGCCGTCAGGTACTACCCCGGGTATGGTTCCGGGCTTTGATCCTGTAGCGATAATTACCTTTTCGGCAGCTATTTGCTCCGAAGAGCCTTTTTCGTCGGTGATTTTAATGGTTTTGGCATCCAGAAAAGAACCGATCCCGCGCTTAACGGTGATTTTGTTCTTTTTCATCAGGTAGTCAATCCCTCCGACAGTTTGTTTCACCACCTCATCCTTCCGTCTGATCATCTGCGGGAGGTCAACACTGAGCGATTTAAGGTTGATGCCATGATCGGGAAAAGTATGTGCCGCATTGTAATAATGTTCAGAGGAATCTAAAAGCGCCTTTGAGGGGATACACCCTACATTAAGGCATGTTCCGCCAAGGGTGGCATATTTTTCTATCAGGGCTGTTTTCAGGCCCAGCTGGGCGCAGCGTATGGCTGCTACATAACCACCCGGCCCTGAGCCGATTACAACAACATCAAAACGATCCATAGTTCATTATTTGGGTCAAAAATACGGAACCATGGTGATTTTTATCTGTTATTAGTGAATCTTACCTTTGTTAGCGTACATGGCCTAACGAAATTGCCAATGAGAAAATTGGACTTCAATTTGTTCAAATGAAACTTGACCTTGAAAAATTCTTAATTCGAAGGTTGACCTTGTTTCCTCTGCTGGACTATCGAAATACATCAAACCTCTTATAGATAGTGAAAAATAAATAATTTACGCGAGGTAAACTTGGAGCTAAAATTAGTGTGGGAAATAATCAAGAATGATTTACCAGCGCTTAAATCAAAGATTTCATTAATCAATCAGACAATTAGCTAAGCCATGATACGACAACAACGTGCAAGCGACATAGCCCTTCCGTCCCGAAATCATTCGGGACAACACAGGGCTGCGATCGCCTGCACGCAAAACGATATCAAACATAAAGTTGTGTCTGGTCTCTCATTTCAACATCAATAAAAGAGGGGGCTAACGCTGATGGCTATTCGGCGCTGCACCCGGGTGTAAATTCAGGTGGCTTTTTAAAAGTTAGTACTTTTGAGAGTAACTGTTTTCTCTTGATATTGCGAAACAATGAAGGATTTTTTTAACTGGCATACTTTTCTGGAAAACCTCAACAGCGATGTAATGCCAATTTATCGGGAAAAAGAAGTCAAATTTGATCTGGCTGGTATACATGGTCAGGTACATATTGCCAGAGCCCTTGTATTTGCTGAATTTATGATCAGGTTTTACCATCACAACCAAATGGCTGATTGGTCAGAAGAGACAATAAACGCTATAAGGTATGCTGTGGCTTTTCATGACAGTGGACGAGAAGGCAACGGACCAGATTTTTGGGAACATCAAAGTGCTGAAATATGCTTTAGCTATTTGGTCAAAAAAGGATTTAAAAAGGCGATTGCGAAAAATACCTCAAAATTTATTGTTCATGGCGGAACCGGAGAGTCAAAACATATACTATCGGATGCAGATGTTCTTGAGATAATGCGGCCTATTTGCGGTCATGGCGGATTTGAAGGATTTAATACAGAGAAACTAATTTTTTTATCCCAAAAAGATCCATTAAACAAAGAAGCGAATTTCACATACCCTTTGATTAGGATAAGACTAATTCAGGAAGCCTGGACATTAATTGAGAAAAGTGAATGGAAACGTTTTTCAATAAACCCGACACATGATGCCATTTCATTTGTATTTGATTTTATAGCATCAGATAAATCATTTGGGCTTTTGAGGGAGGTTTTTATTGAATGAATTTGGGTTTATAAATACAATTTGAAAATTCAGGTGTTTTTATTGCTTCTATTTACTAATAAGATGCTCCATGTAATTTTTATTTTTATTTTAAGCTCTTAACGTCCAAGTCACACAGTTCAATAGCCCCCCGCCAATACCGATTTCGTTGAAGTTAATGGTTTCAATCTTTCGGTCCGGAAAAATTTCTTTGAATTTGTTATAAACTTCCTGGTCTTTGTTTTTTTTGGTTTCAAATATAGGCAGCACTATCAGGTCTTGTATTTCCAGGTAATTCACATAACATCCTATTGCATGGTCTGTGGATCCATTTACTTTGTGATCGAGAAACGGAATGTCGATATAATTAATACCCCATTCTTGAAGGACTTTATTTAATTTGCTCCTCCAATATTTATACTCCTGCTCACGGTCATTTCCGAGCAATGTATTTCTGTCAACAAAACGAACCATCCCATCTGCATGTCCAGTCATATCAGTGTTTATTTGTGGTATAATGATTACCTCACATTCAAGCAGCTTTTCAAGCTCGTCAATTAATTTTTTCTTATTTGTATATTCAGGGTTCTCACTAAAAATTCGGTCAGAAATAATTGCTCTGTCTGTGCAATTAACCACATTGCCTCCGTCGAGATTAATTTTGGAGAAATGTGGTTTAATTTGGTTTGCTTTACAAACTTCTTTTGGGTCTGATTGAAGCTCCAATGCGTCCTTTAAATACGAAGGTTCATACCGAAATTGAACAAGTTTACCCTTTTCAATCTGAATGGGCATGAAGTCTCTGCACCAAATATCTTTTGTAGCTTTTAAAAAGCTATATTCTATTTGGTGCTTTTCAAGCACCGCAATTAAAGTGTTACAGTTATTTTTAAATCGCTTGTCTGTTCGCAGAATATCAGAGAAATAGACTGTATTTGTTTCTCTACCTGTTATCATCGTTTTAAAATTGATTTGAAATATTCCTTCATTGCAGGCACAAAAAATTCAATCCAATCTTTTTCCGAAATCAAATTACTTTTGGCATTGTTGCAGAAAGGACAGCAAAGATCCGAATTATCAAAAGTATAACCTAATTTAGGGTTAAGCATTTCAATTTCCAAATCCTTTTTGAGTCCTTTTTCGGGCTTGTAAAAGGACTTCGGCTTGTCCGCTGAAGGCGGAGGTCCGGGGCGGAAAACCCCGGGCTAAGCGCAAATTTTTTCGGCCCTGTCGCCAAAGGCAGAGATGGGAGCTGAAAACCTGTAATACCCACCAAACCGCATCGCAAAACCGCATATGATTATCAAAACGTATATAAACGTTTAAAACCACTCGGTTCAACCTTGCACAGTAGTTTCATGGCCAAAATTTAAAACCATGAAAAAGCTGGTGCGCGATTTTTTTGATATTTCAGCAACCGAACGAAGGGGTGTTATGGCCCTGGTATTTCTGATTCTGCTTGTTCAATCATTCCGCATTTTGTACCCGCGCTTGCGCAGTGACAGCTACCCTTTGAGTGAAGCTGAAGCCCTCCGGTTTACCGAATGGGTGATCAGAAACGATTCCAGTCTTGGCATCCGCATCATAAACGAGCCTAAAAAAAACTTGCAGGTTAAAATCCCTGACGTTCCGTTCAACCCCAACACACTTGATCGGCAAGGCTGGCTAAATCTGGGGTTCTCAGAAAGAGAGGCAGGCTCGGCTCTTAAATTTATCAGCAAAGGCGGAAGTTTCAGCATCAAAAGCGACCTCAGCAAACTTTACTTCATTGATTCAGCCGAATATGAAGTTTTAGCGCCCTGGATTGACCTGCCTAATGCACTGAATGCAAGCAGTCATAGCAAGGAAAGGGACACCAAACTGCAAACAAAAACAGTGGAGCTCAACAGTGCCGATACGCTAACGCTTCAGTCGCTGAAAGGCATCGGACCTTACTGGGCCAGAAGAATTGTCAGACACAGGGAAAGATTAGGGGGCTTTTACAAATTGGATCAGCTGCTCGAAATGAAGGGCTTTTCTGATACAATGTTCACACATATCCGTCCGCAGCTGCGTCTCGACACAAACCTGATCAGAAAATTAGCGCTGAACAGCCTGCATGACAGCGATCTGGTAAAACATCCTTACTGCTGGTACGGGGTTGGAAAATCAATTGTAACTTTCCGCGCTAAACACGGACCCTTCAGGCAAGCCGGAGACCTGCGCAAAATTATTGCCATCAGGCCCGAACAACTGGAGCGGCTTCTGCCTTACCTAAAGTTTGAATGAGCATTATTGAAAAAGTACGCAACGCCATCAGGGATGTACCTGATTTCCCAAAGCCGGGCATTTTGTTCAAAGACATTACCCCCATTCTCGAAAGCCCTGTGCTTTGTCGTGAGATTGTTGCCGAACTGGCTGATCCATTTCATAACCAGGAGATTGATGCCATTGTTGGCGTCGAGAGCAGGGGGTTTCTCTTCGGGATGATGCTGGCACAATTTCTTAACGTACCATTTATACCGGTAAGAAAGGCCGGCAAACTGCCATACCGAACCGTTTCATGGTCGTATGATCTTGAATACGGCTCTTCTGTTATTGAAATGCATGAAGATGCATTGAAACAGGGTTGGAATGTGCTCATTCACGATGATTTGCTGGCAACGGGCGGTACTGCTGCCGCATCTGCCGAACTGATTCGCATGCAGCACGCAAAAGTGGCCGGATTTACCTTTGTGGTTGAACTGGGTTTCTTATCCGGCCGCATACATCTTGAAAAATACGGTGCAGCGGTTAAAAGCATCATCAGTTATTAACCACAATGAAAAAGGCAATCAGCATTTTGATCATCTGCCTGATTGTTCTGCCTGGTCTGGTAAGGAGCCAGCTCCCTTTTGCCTTTAGCCGCAATACCGAGATTAAAGTTCTCGGGAAAGATGGTTCTACCGAACTCCCAAATGCATGGGCCGGCGGATTGAACGCCCCTCAGTTCAGCGAACTCGATAT
>JBIICM010000181.1:0-5093 GCA_044238875.1 Flavobacteriales bacterium
GAATCATAACTTGTTGTTTTGCTGAAAACGATTTTATGCGGTTTAATAATCCAGTCTGGCACCTTCTTCTTTTGTATTTATATGAATTTTCTTCGTAAATGAGTTTGTCTCGGTGTTGATGTAATTCATAATTTTTTGTCCCCCAAAAAAACTATGAATCTCAATCTGAATTGATTCATTTTAAAATGATCAACCCTAAAACACCTCCCCAAAAAAAATTCTTTTGCCAAAAAGGAGATTTTGATAAGAGCACCCCCCTTTTTGATAAATCGACCTTTGAAATTCAAGCTATATTTTGATTTTTAGCTTACAAACAACCGTCAATGGTTTTTTATCTAAACTTGCATCGGGAATCCCATCTCCATTTTTAGAATGGCTTTTCAGTTTTTATCGTTTACAAAATCAATTGCTATGGATAATTTCTACAAATTCAACATCGTTAAAAAGAATGTATTCTTTTGTTTGTTGATTGCTTGCGGGCTGCTTTTCGCAAAAAGACTTGATGCTGCAACCTATACTTTAACAACAGCAGGCGCCGGAGCAGCACAAACACCCGGCAACTGGAATACCGGCGGAACAGGCGGCGGTGGGACTGCAGCCAGCAATTTTACGACGGCAGGAGATATGTTTGTCATTGCCAATGGAACGGCTGCGACGTTTGGAGCTAGTACAACTTTTGGTTCATCTACAGCCGCAGTTACTTTACAAGTTGACGGAAGTTTTTCAGTAAGTACCGGAACGGTCACAGTAGGTGTTTCCGGAGCGAATAGTGTTGTCCTCTTTTCTAATTCCAGCTCAACACAAGTTACTTCAGGAACATTTACTTTGGCTGCGGGCAGCACATTAAAGACCACTAATGCGAATGGAATAAAAGGCACTAATTGTTCCATTGCTGCAGCTGCCGGGGGAACACTGAGTACCACTGCTAATTATGAATTCAACGGCACTGGCAATCAGGTTACATTGGGATTACCGGCATCGGTAACTAATCTTTCAATTAATAATGGAGCCAATACAGTTACACTAAGTGCGGGTATCACTGTAAGCGGGACTCTGAATATTGCAAGCGGCTCAACATTGAATTTCGGAACCACCGCACGAACTGTAAATTTATCCGGCACAGGTACCAATACACTTAATAGTTTAGGGACCATTGACATGAGTGGAGGCAATGCAGCACACGAACTTTGGATATATGCAACAAGTATAGCCAATTTCGGAACATTAATAAATGGTACAACTACAACTGCAAATACCGTTCGGTACCTGGGAACTAATTACATTATAAATGCCACACCAACCTATAATATTCTGAGAATTGACGGTAATGGTACAGTTACAGCAAGCGGAAATATCACCATTGCTGCCAATGGAAGACTGTGGATCTACGGCGCAACATTTGACCTGGGAACTTATACAGCCAATTGCCTTACGGGAGGATCTGCAACTTTTTATATTCAGGGGAATTTAATTGTAGGCGGTACAAATAATTTTCCGGCAAACTATGCTACCTATACTTTTGATGGTAATCGCACTATTACTTATAATCGGAATGGCAATCAGACGCTCTTTACAAAGGCCGGATTTGCTTATGACTGCTGGCTTGTATTATCAGGAAGCGGGACAAAGCAGGTAACAGGTCAACCGCTCGCATATACAAGCGGTCTCGGTTATTCAACCACTATAAATGCAGGTGTAACACTGGATTTGAACGGAATTAACAATAACACCATATCTACCCTTTTAGGCTCCGGAACCATAGATAACTTGAATACTTCGGCCACAGATACGTATACCCTCAATATCAATACGCCAGGAGTACACGGAACATTCAGCGGTCTTTTGAAAAACACTTATGGGAAAGTAGCTATTAACAAACAGGGAATATACACACAAACACTTTCGGGATTAAACACCTATTCAGGAGGTACAACGATCAGCAACGGTATCATTGCTTTGGGCATTTCTTCATCCTCTGCTGACAGCGGTCCTTTAGGAGCAGCATCGGGTGGAATAACTGTCCTGTCAGGTGCTTCCCTGTTTATGAATGGCTTTTCGCTAACCGGTGCAGCCGGCCAAGCATTAAGTCTCAACGGCAATGGGTATGGTGGAGCAGGTGGTTATGGTGCTTTGTCGAATTATTCTGGTTCAGGAACCCCCACCTACAGCGGATTGATAACCCTTACAGGCAATACTCAAATTTTCGGTGATTTAAACATAACAAATCCCGGCACAATCACCGGCTCGGGATTTAATCTAACACTTAGATCGACAACTACCCTTGGAAGCAGCATTGCAAGCATTATAGGCACTGGAGCAGGAACCGTAACTTTGACAACAGATGCAGGTCAAACATGGACTTTCAGCGGAGCGAATACCTATACAGGCAAGACAATCATCAGTGCCGGAACATTAAGCATTAACACCATTGCGGATGTAAACGGTGGTAGCAGCGCATTGGGGGCTCCCACAACTGCAGCAAACGGAACCATCGATATAGCAGGTACCGGCACATTAAAATACACAGGCACAGGGCACTCGAGCGATCGTATCATTAATCTGACTGCAAGCGGCGGAACCATAGATGCATCAGGCAACGGAACATTAACATTACGCGGAGACATTACAGGTAATGCACGTGGATTGGTGCTAACCGGCACAGGTTCAGGGATACAAAACGGAGTAATCAATACAACAACAGGTACGCTCACTAAAAACGGGCAGGGAACCTGGATATTATCCGGACTAAATACCTATACAGGAATTACTACAGTAAACAACGGTTCTCTGATAGCCGGTATTGCCCATAGCGGAGGAGCAAACGGAGCTTTTGGCAATGCCAGCCCAATCAACTTAAACGGAGGCAACCTGAGTACAGGTGAAACAACAGGTTTTACCCAGAAAATGGGAACTTTAACTGTTTCTAACAACAGTACATTAACCTTAGGCACAGGAGAGCACTCAATAACCTTTGCCAGTGCCGGTTCATTTAGCAGTGCCAGAATCCTTACCATCGCTGACTGGCAGGGATACCCTGGTGAGAGCGGAACAGCCGGACAGGTAATTTTCACAGCCAATCCAAGCGCAGTGCTCGGTCAGATAAGATTTCTGATAGGCCCAGCGTATTATAAAGCCACTTCGCTGGGTACAGGTCCTTATGAAGTTGTACCCACGGGTACGCCCGAAGGAAATGTATCTGTTGAAGCGTTTAAAAAAGCAGACGACTTTTCGCTTCAGGTAAATCCAAATCCGTTTACCCATTCTGCCAGTATCCGGATGGAAGGAAAAACCGGTGCATCATTCATCTGGGAATGCATGGACCTGAACGGACGGATAATCGAAACAGGCCGCATTCACTTAAACGACGGAACCACACAAGCCAATGTATGCCATACCTGCGCGCCCGGATCTTACCTGCTTAAAATCAGAGACATCAACCAAAACAAACAGCAAACCCTGCGCCTTATCAAAACTGAATAAGCCGCATCAATGCCTCACTTTACCCCATTCATATATTCAAAACCATTTTGATTTAATTAATGGGATAATTGATAAACATAACATTGCTTTCAAAATTAAAATTTATCCTGGTACTACCTTTATACACCGTATTGCTAAAAACAATTAAATTGCTGTCACGAGCCTCACCCATTGAGGTTGAGCCCGGATATTTGAAGTACGTTGAATCTGTCATCTGAAGATTTAATACTTTGGTTTGAGCATTACAAATAAATGCAGTAAGAAGGAAGAAGGAAGAGAGGAACGTTTTCATGACGTATGTTTACTAAAGAATTTCTGATGTTTCAAAAACCGATCATTGACCTTAATGATTCAATTAAGTTTTTTCATCCAGATCTGAATCGGGGTGAGATTGCCTCCATAGCTGTTACATTCGAGACCGCTGATTACACCCTGCTGAATGGCAAAAGAGGCAAGCTTTCCCGTCCATGCAGGCGTGCCTGAAGGCAGCGATGCACATTCAAAAAGGGTGAAATTACGCATGCCTGTTGCATCTGCTCCTGATAAACTGTAGGTGCCTGAAACAGTGCTGTTGTTTACCCTGTAAGTGATCGGACCGGTAAAGTGCAGCGTGTCGTTTATTTGTTCCTCAAACAAACCCTGCCGGTATTTCTCAAGTAACCACCGGGTGCCCGCAAGCGGATAAGTCTGGTTCAGCGTATCCTGGGGTGTTAGCGGCACAATGCCGGCATATTGGTAGGGAAAAATGGCTGCCGGCAAACAATTGAAGCACTTTATTCCATTTTTTGTAAACAGCAGCTCAGAAAACCATTTGATATTTTTACCATTCAAACTGCCATAACTGCCTGAATTTCTGAAAATGGCATAATCAGCACTCCCCCCCACATATTCAAAAATCCGGGCTGAACCATTCTCAAGGCCATAAACCCTGTAGAATCTGCCATTGGAAATTTCATAATCATAACTCTGTTTACTATTCAGCACAAAACGGGCATTAAATTCCCAGGTTGTTGAGTGTTGGTAAAGCGAATCAAGGCTTAAAGAAAATGCATCAAATGCCTGCATATTGGATCGATTCTGCCCGTTACCGAAATGATCAAAATACAATTTATTAAAAGGGGCTTCAAGTTCTTCGAGATAAACACGGCCCGAATGCAGTACCCACTTTTTACCTGAAATGAGCCGGTCTTCTTCCTCATCTTTTTGGCATGAAGAAAGCGTGATTATAAAAAATGCAATGACTAAAACAGACCGGCTCATTTTTTCAGACTTATTTCGTTTACCAGTTGGCAGCGCCATTGATATAATAATCGGGATGCGCTTTGATACCCCTGCAGCGAATGCGCTGACTTGCACAAGATTGCAGGATCATCAGACAAATCAGCAGACCGGTTACTTTTTTGATCGTTTGCATGGCAAGAATGGTTTAAAAGTTAAAGAAACTATTTGAAAAGGCTATGAAACATCTATTTCTTTGGCAGCCAGCGTCTCGCCTTTGTCATTAACCACTTTCACAAGGTATTTGCCGATTGCATGCTCCCCCCGGTCAAATTCAAGCGGAATCGCATTTGCCCCTTCGGCAACATTCAAATACACATGCAGCACCTCTTTTA
>JBIICM010000182.1:0-5071 GCA_044238875.1 Flavobacteriales bacterium
GGCACGCTGATCTGGTGTTGGTTTTTGTTTCTCTGATTGCTGACGTGTTTGTGCAGAATCATTTACCTGGGCATACATGGCTGTGGTAAACAGCAACAGCATTGCGCTTCCGATTATTTTTTTCATGTTGTTTTTTGGGGGGTCTGACTATCTTTTCGCTGAAGGTTTAATTGCTCTTTTTAAATAAGACATTTAAAACCGGGAATCAATACTTTTTTCCATCCGGTAATGCTGAATGCTGCCAAACAGAACATAAGATTTTTCAACCATGATATAGCCGTTTATGAGGTAAAATGGCAGGGCATTTTCTCTTGCCTGCAGCATGATGGTATTTACTTCCGGAAAATGTTTTTTTCCCAATTTTTCGATAAATTGAAGGATAGCCTTCCCAAGTCCTTTGCCCCGCATGTCTTCTCTTACCGCCATAAATCTGATTTGCAGCGTTTTGTCATCCACCTTATGAATTCTGGCCACGGCAAGTGCCTGATCTTTTTCATCCATAATTAATCCGTGAAGTGCCGTTTCATCATCAGGCTCCTGCTGATCAGGCGCACCCTGCTCCCAGGGTTTTCGCAAAACTTCATAGCGCAACCTGAAATAAGCAGACCATTGCCTTTCATTACCCGGTTGTATGATTTTCCATGCTGGCATTTCAATGTGTTAAAAAACAGATAAATACAATAGGCTAAGATACCTGTTTATGCAGATTTACTGAACAGCTTCTCCCTTATTGAACTGAAGTCGCGATAAATGATAATAGAGGCCTTCGGTGTTGGCAATCAGTTGCTGATGGTTGCCGCTTTCAACCACCTTTCCACCGTCAAGCACGATGATGCGGTCTGCATTGCGAATGGTTGACAGACGATGTGCCACGATAAAGGTGGTGCGGCCCTTCATCAGCAGGTCAAGCGCCTCCTGAACCAGTCGTTCAGACTCAGAGTCGAGTGAAGAGGTGGCTTCATCAAGAATCAGGATCGAAGGATTTTTCAGTACAGCCCGGGCAATGGCAATACGCTGACGCTGCCCGCCGCTGAGCGTAATGCCCCGTTCACCAACAATGGTATCAAGCCCTTCCGGAAAGCCTTCGATGAATTTCATGGCATTGGCTTTCTCGGCGGCTTCAATTATCTCTGCTTCATTTGCTCCTGGCTTACCATATAATATGTTTTCGCGGATGCTGCCCCCAAACAGTAGTACATCCTGAGGAACAATAGCCATCTGGTTGCGGAGGTAACTCAGATCATATAAAGAGGCTTTCTTACCATCAATCAGGATATTTCCGGAGATTGGCTCGTAAAAGCGCAGCAACAGTTGTGTAATGGTAGATTTACCGGCACCGCTCGGCCCAACTATTGCGATGCTTTCTCCTGGTTCAGCCCTGAAACTGATGCCTTTTAAAACTTCAATCTCTATTCTTGACGGATAGGCGAAAAGCACCTCCTCGAATGCCACTTCTCCGCGCAGCCTTAATGGCGAAATGTCAGTGTGCTGCTGTCGGATGTCTTCCTTTGTAAGGTCAAGTATATCAAGTACCCGTTCGGTTGCTCCGACAGCCTTTTGCAGCTGCGCATATAATTCGGCGATACCACCAATGGAAGCGCCGACAAAAGCTGTGTAGATCACAAACGAAAACATGTCGCCATCACTGATTTGTAATGACATAGCATACCAGATGATGCCCACGATGGCTCCGAACAATGCAAAGATGATGAAGGAGGCAAAAAGCCCTCTTGCCAATGCACTTTTTAATGACAAGCGGGTAATTTCAAGGGTGGCCTTTTTATATCGGCCGATTTCAAAAAATTCATTGGCAAAGGCTTTCACGTTCACAATTCCCTGCATGGTTTCTTCAAGGATGGTGTTTGAATCGGCCACCTTGTCCTGCACATTCCGGCTGATTTTTCTGATAAACCTTCCGAAAATAATAGCCACTACAGAAATGGCGGGAATCAGCGCCAGCATGAAAAGAGTTAGCTTGAGGGAGATAACAGATATCAGGGTAATGCCTCCGATAATCAGTATAAACTGACGAAGAAACTCCGCAAGGGTAGTGGTGAATGTTTCCTGAATCTGTGAAATATCGGCCGATAATCTAGAATTGATTTCACCAACCCGGTTCTTGCTGAAATAGGCCATGGGCAGCTGAATAAGATGCGTATAAACCGCCTGCCGCAAACGCAAAAGGGTGTATTCGGTAACCTGCGAAAACAGGTAAATGCGGAAAAAAGAGAAAAACGACTGAAGCACCAAAAGACCCAGTAACAAAAGGGCTTGCTTATCAATGCCTCCGTTGCTTACAGGCATCTTACCTGCATTTACAAGGTCGCCGATCAGCTTGGGAAAAATCAGGGCAGTGGCAGAGGTCAGGCCTAAAAAAACAAGCCCCAGCGTAAATTTCCATTTATCGGGCCCCATATAATAAAAGAGCCTGAACGTTCTGCGCAGCGCAGCCCCGGTAATTTTCGCCTTCGGAAGGTCATCCTTGCGGTCTTTTTTTGCCATCGGGTGCAAATGTAAGCAGGATCATCCTGCTACTCATACCATGATTTAATTGCTTTTACCTCTGTTTCCCAACTGTAACGCCCGGCAGCCTTTACTGCCTGTTTTTTTAGATCGTCAAAATGTTGATAATCAGACCTTAATGATGTAACCATGGCAGCCATCCGCACAGGATCATGATCTGCCGTAATCAGACCGGACCTCGTTTCTTCTAACACTTTTCTCACTTCAGGGAGATCTGAGGCCATTACAGGGATACCGGCGCGGATATAATCAAATAGCTTGTTCGGAAGACTAAATCGGTAGTTAATATTACTGTCTTTGTCGAGGCTTAGTCCAATATCAGAAACAGCAGTATACTTCATCAATTCCGAATAAGGCATTTTCGCGATAAATTTTACTTTTTCTCCCAGCCGGCTGGAGCTGACATACTGCTTCAGCGAAGGAATCACATCGCCAGAACCGGCAATGATCAAGAGGGTCTTGTCGAGGTATTTCATCATTTCCACAGCTTCCTCTGCACCTCTGTCGACATTGATGCCGCTGCCCTGCATTATTAGAATGAATTTATCTTCCGGAAGCCCGAGTTCCTTCCGCCCAACAGCAGGCAAAGCATTGCTGACCGATGGAACATTGCGTACAACCATTGGCAGCATGCCATAGTCAGTTTTGTAAAGGCCTGCAATCGAATGGTTGACCGTGATCACCTTATTCAGCCCCGGAAAGATGGCCGACTCCAGGGTTTTCCAGATTTTCCTGACCATTGGCCGGTGGCTGAGTTCCGGAACGCCCGTAAAATATTCATGGGTATCGTAAACCAGTTTGCACCCTTTGATCTTTGCCACCAGCCATGAGGGAAGCAGCGTATCCAGGTCATTGGCATGTATCAGATCCTGTTTGGTGAACAGCAAATGAAAAAAAAGGCGAAGCTGCAGCATCATATAAAATAACGGACCTGTTTCAAACAGCAATTTCAGCCTTGTGGTTTTAAAGGGAAAGTCGGGCAGGGGAGGAGAAGTGCGCCTTTGCCGGCCGGTGAGTTGAACCTGATGACCCCAATTTTGTAGGGTATAACACATTTTTAGCACCCGCTGGTCGTTAGCCAGGTCATTGCTCACCACCATTGCAATACGCATGCTGCGAATGTAACGATTGAAATGGATCAGGATAATGCCTTTTAGAGGAAAAAAGAAGCAGTGCCTGATCAACACGATTTGACAAAAAAAATTTTGGTCAACCAATACCCGTTTTTGATCAATGTACACCCTATTTTGATAATTTACCCTTAGAATTATTCGAAAATAAGATTTACATTGGCGAAAAAAAATCATTATGAGAACTTCCAATTTTTACAGTCTGCTGTTGTTATTACTGCCTTTTACCGTTGGGGCCAACAACCTGCAAATCAGCGGTGTAAGCGCTACTACCACAACGGTTACCTTTAACATACAATGGGACAACAGCTGGAACATCGAAAACCTCAGCCGCGATGCCGCATGGGTATTCGTTAAATTCCAGGACTGCGGCACCGCCAACAAATCATGGGATCAACTTAACTTAAGCGCAACAAGCGTTGATCATTCGGTTGCCGGAGGCTTGCTTAGAGTAGATGCCGTAACCGATGGTAAAGGCGTATTTATTTACCGATCAGCCTTTGGAGGGGGCAATAATCCATCTGCAGCCGTTACCCTTACCTTTGCGACGCCTTTTGCCGATATTTCTGCTGTAAATTTTGATGTGGTGGGCATTGAAATGGTATTTGTACCCCAGGGTAGTTTCCAGGCAGGCGATGGGAGCTCTGTCAGAACTTTTGGCACAAATAGTACCCTTACCGTCCCAACTATTTCAAGTGAGGCTTCTATAGCCTCAAATGCTTTGGCTTCTTCAACAGACGATAATATTAGCGGATCGAGGCATCCAATCGTTCCTGCTACTTTTCCAAAAGGGTTCAACGCTTTCTATTGTATGAAATATGAAATTACTCAATCACAGTATGTTCATTTTCTGAATACGTTACCAGCTGCTCAGCAAGCCGTTCGCACAGCCATTTCACCTTCTTCGGCAGCGAATACGTCTGCGATGCATACGGGGCTTACACATCCTAACGTACGCCGAAATTGGATACGGATTCAGACCCCTGCCTCTGGTAGTCCATCTAATCCGGCGGTTTATGGCATGAATCGAAACAACAACGGTGTTTACAATGAAGCTGATGATGGCGGAAATGTTGCCTGCAGCTTTCTAAGCTGGGGCGACCTGCTGGCTTATCTCGACTGGTCAGCCTTGCGCCCCATGACAGAGCTGGAATATGAAAAATCCTGTAGAGGACCCGCAACCGCAGGCCCATTTCTTTCAAGCATGTACGCCTGGGGTAACACCTCAATTGTTCAGGCAGTAAATACCAGTGAATCAACAGGAATAGCAGGAGCAGGAACCGCAAGCGAAACATCAACAGCAGTGGGGAATGGGCTTTGCTGTTATTCAATGACGGCAATAAGCCAGGGGCCTTACCGTGTAGGGTTTGCTGCAAACGCCGCTACAAGCCGGTCGCAGTCCGGTGCTACCTATTATG
>JBIICM010000183.1:0-5008 GCA_044238875.1 Flavobacteriales bacterium
AATTTTACGTCTGTTTATACTGCTGTGTACAATACTGATTTCGGGTTGCACCCCAACAGGCAATTCCGGAGAAAAAGCACGTGTGCTGGTAACCACCGGGATGATTGGCGATGCCGTTAAGTATTTGCTGGGCAATACAGCTGAGGTAGATATTCTAATGGGACCGGGTGTAGATCCGCATCTTTACAAAGCCTCACAGGGCGACATGCGCCGCATCAGTGAAGCGCGCCTGCTGGTGGTGAACGGCTTGCACCTAGAGGGAAAAATGACTGAAACCTTTGAGCGCCTTGCCGAAACAAAACCTGTAATTTTTGCCGGTAAAGGAATTCCCACGCCGGCACTACTGCCCATTCAGGGGAGCAAAAACCTTTATGATCCGCATATCTGGCTGGATGTTGCACGCTGGTCGGAAGGTGTGGCCTATATAGGCCGGCAACTCTGTATAAACTTCACAGAAGATTCGGCGGTCATCCGGCAAAGATTAAATACCTACCTTGACTCACTTGGTAAACTTGACAAGTGGTGCCGGCTCTATTTGAATGAGATTCAACCCGATCAGCGGGTGCTGATTACCTCGCATGATGCATTTCAGTATTTCGGAAGAGCCTATGGTTTTAAGGTGAAAGGCCTTCAGGGTATTTCAACCGTTTCAGAATATGGCTTAAGAGACATCCGTGAAATGGTGAATTTTATATGTGACAGAAAGATAAAGGCTGTATTTGTAGAAAGCTCTGTCCCCGAACAATCCATACGTGCTGTTATTGAAGGTTGTCAGGCCAGGGGGCATCAGCTCAATAAGGGGGGCACCCTGTTTTCGGATGCCGTTGGCGCTGATGGCAGCTATTTCAGCATGGTAAGGCATAATGTTGCCACAATCAAGGAAGCCCTGAGCCAACCCTAATCATGATTATTCATACCCAAGATCCGGCCATAGAGGCGCATAACCTGACTGTTATCTACAACCGGAAACCCGTTTTGTGGAATATTGATTTCACCCTGCCACAGGGTAAACTTACAGGCATTATGGGGCCGAACGGAGCCGGTAAATCAACGCTGATCAAAGCTATACTTGGTTTGGTGCCGCTTAATTCAGGTTATGCCCGAATTTTTGGAGAGGAGCTCAACACTGTCAGACAGCGTGTGGGCTATATACCCCAGAGACAGACGATTGACTGGGATTTTCCAGCTACTGTGAGGGATGTGGTTACAATGGGGCGTTTTCAGAAAAAGGGGCTGTTTAAACGTCTCGATCAGCATGACCAACAAATTGTTGCTGAAGCGCTTGAGCAGGTGGGTATGACAGGATATGCAGGCAGACAGATTTCGCAATTATCAGGAGGTCAGCAACAAAGGGTGTTTCTGGCCAGGGCCATAGCGCAGCAGGCTACGCTATATCTGCTCGATGAACCTTTTGCAGGTGTTGATGCCTCAACCGAACAATCCATCATGAGACTGCTCCGGGAAATGATTTCAGCCGGAAAAACAATCGTTGTAATACATCATGACCTGCACAGTGCCAGAGATTATTTCGACTGGCTTGTTTTGCTCAATACCTCACTGGTGGCCAGCGGTCCTGTTCAAGAAGTTTTCACCGACGATTTACTCAGGGCAGCATACAGCGGCAAACTAACCGTTTTATCAAAGGTGGGCGATCAATTAAGGGATCGTAATTTTCCGGTAAGGGAGGCATGAAAACTGAGCTGATTGATTTTCTGCTGTTGCGCGACCCCAACGTGAAGCTTGTGGTGGCCGGCACCATGCTGATAGGGCTGGTTTCAGCCATTACGGGCTGTTTCACTTTTTTAAGAAAGCGATCACTGGCGGGCGATGCCATTGCCCATAGTGTGCTACCCGGGGTTTGTCTTGCATTTATTCTTTCAGGCCAAAAGAATCCTTTTGTGCTGATGACAGGAGCCATGGTTACCGGCTTACTCAGCCTGCTGCTCATGGAAGCCTTAACAAAAGCCCGGCTTGCAAGGCCTGATACAGCCATCGCCCTGATGTTGTCGGTGTTTTTCGGCGCAGGTATTGTTTTACTCACTGCCATCCAGCATCAGGGAAACGCAGCTCAGGCCGGCCTTGACAAATATTTGTTGGGCAAGGCGGCATCCATCACCTCTGCAGACCTGAATGTTATTCTGCTTTCATCGGTCATGATTTTGCTTTTTATCGCTTTTTTTTTCAGGGGTTTATACCTGATCTCATTCGATGAAGCATTTGCTGTTTCGGCAGGTTTTCCGGTAAAATTTCTGAAGGCCCTGCTTTCATTTATTACTGTTTGGACCATTGCAGTTGGCATTCAAAGCACAGGCGTGGTGCTGGTTGCCGCCTTACTGGTCACCCCTGCCCTGTCAGCGCGCATCTGGACCCATTCGATGCCGGTGATGATGCTGATTGCGGGGGCTATCGGGCTCGGCTCAGGATATGGAGGCGCCCTGATTTCCTACCTTGCTCCGGCCATGCCTACAGGCCCCTGGATCGTAATTACCGCTACGGCCATCGCAGGATTTTCGCTCGTTTTCGCCCCACAGAGGGGTTTGTTCCCGCGGTGGCTTGTTCACAGAAATAACCGGCGAAAATCAACCGATGAAAATATCCTGAAACTGTTTTATAAACTCATCGAAAGAAGCGCCGGCAAGCAGGAAATCTTTTTGGAAGAAGACCTTGCGAACCAGCGGGCATTTAAACTGGGAGCGCTTCGCAGCGGCCTGATCCGGCTCTTGCGCAAAGGTATGATTGATATGCAAGCCGGGGCTTACAGCTTAACCCCTTCAGGCGCAGCTGAGGCAGAGCGCATTGTAAGGCTGCACCGACTTTGGGAACTTTATCTTCAGAAATACCTGCACCTCAACCCTGATCATGTGCATGATGATGCGGAAGCGATTGAACATGTAATCACCCCTGAAATCGAAAAAATGCTCGACAAGGAGCTTGACTATCCGCTGAAGGATCCCCATCAAACCATTATACCACCTGCAGGCAGATGATGTTACCCGGCCTAAACGACTGGTGGATCATCGCTACCACGGCCCTGGTGTCGCTTTGCTGCGTGATACCCGGCACTTTTCTGGTGCTGCGGCGCATGGCTATGTTTGGTGATGCCATATCACATGCGGTGCTGCCGGGGCTCGTAATCGCCTATCTGCTCAGCGGCAGCAAGGCTGGGCCCGGGCTTCTGGTTGGCGCCGCTTCAACCGGATTGTTCGTTACCTTCATGATTGAACTTTTGCAGAAACGGGTTAAGGTTCAGCATGATGCCGCCATCGGGTTGATCTACACCTTTCTGTTCGCCTTAGGTGTAATCATGGTATCACAATTTGCCGGCATGGCCGATCTTGATCAGGATTGTGTGCTTTTCGGAGAGGTGGCCTTCGCCCCCTTTGATTTGTTAAATGGCATCCCCAGGCAAATCTGGATCAGCGGAGGATTGCTCATCGTGCTGCTGCTCACCCTTTTCGTTGGTTACCGGGGTTTGTACCTCAGCACCTTTGATCCTGAATTCGCCACAGCCTTAGGCATACAGGTAATGGTTTGGCATTATTTACTAATGGGCATGGTTTCACTGAGCACAGTGGTGGCCTTCGAGTCAGTGGGTGCTGTACTGGTTATTGCGTTTATGGTAGGCCCTCCAGCTATTGCATCACTGTTTTCAAAAAGCTTGAGCGGCATGTTGCTGCTGGGCTGCGCCGTGGCCATTTTGAGTTCTTTTGCCGGATATTTTCTGGCCACCTTTCTGGATGCCAATATCGGTGGTTGCGTATCAGTTGTGATTGGAGTTTTTTTCGGGCTGGCCGTTATCATCCGGAAAACCTTAAGAACATAACAAGCTTCCTGTTTTTTTACCATCCCGGCCATATTTTATTAGTCATTTGCAGGATTGGCCGGCAATTCTTTAATTGCGCTAAATATCAAATAAATCAATCCATGAAAAAACCAATCATCTCTGCCCTGTTATTGGGCGGAATGTTAAGTCTGACAAGTGTTAATGCCCAAAATCAGATAAGAACTAACAAAAAAGATTCACGCTACCAGTTTACAATCGAAAAGGAAATTGGTAATACTGGCATTAAAAGTCAGGATAATACCGGTACCTGCTGGAGTTTTTCAGGCAATTCGTTTCTGGAGTCAGAGCTTGAAAGGATGGGGAAAGGCAAGGTTGAGCTTTCTGAAATGTTTACCGTTCGAAAGGCATACAGCATGAAAGCGCAGAATTTTGTGCGGATGGGAGGGAAAGTGAATTTTGGTCAGGGCGGCGCTTTCCATGATGTAATCAATGTACTGCGTGCTTACGGAACCGTGCCCAAATCGGTTTATTCAGGATTGGCATACGGACAAAAGAAACACAATCATTCAGAGTTGGATGCTGTTACCCAGGCCATGCTGGGTGCTGTTGTAAAAAATCCCGAAGGCAAACTCAGTCCGGTATGGCATAAAGCAACAGAAGCTGTTTTCGACGCCTATCTGGGTGCTGTTCCTGAGAAGTTCACCGTTGACGGAAAAGTTTATACCTCGCAGGAATATGCCCGGTTTCTCGGATTGAATGCAGACAATTACGTGGAAGTAACTTCCTTCACACATCATCCTTTTTATACTGACTTTGTGCTGGAAGTGCCCGACAACTGGGCCTGGGATCGTGTTTACAATGTTCCGATCAATGAATTTGAACAGATCATTGACAATGCGATTGCCAGCAATTACAGTGTAGCCTGGGCCAGCGACGTTAGTGAGAAAGGCTGGTTCTCATACCGTGACGGGCTGGCCGTGGTACCCGAAAAAGATTGGGATCAGATGCGTAAGGGTGAGCGCGACAGCGTTTACACTGATCCGGTTCCACAGCGAAAAATTACCCAGGAAATGCGCCAGGAGGCGTTCGACAACCAAAGTACCACCGACGATCATGGTATGCATATCGTTGGTATTGCAAAAGATCAGAAAGGCACCAAGTATTACATTGTGAAAAACTCATGGGGAGCCGATTCAAACGACTGCGGTGGCTATTTTTATGTTT
>JBIICM010000037.1:0-16845 GCA_044238875.1 Flavobacteriales bacterium
AGATTTGTGACATTCAATGCTGTTCTTGAAAGTGATGAGGTGATGTCAAGCGTAGCCGATGTTGAGCCGTTTCCAAGGGTAATGGCTCCACTCGTATTCCCTAAATGACCTGCATCGGCCACAGAGACAGTCCCGGCTGAAATGATGGTTCCACCGGAATAACTGTTTGAGGCATTTGAAAGAGTCAAAATACCTGTACCAACTTTGGTAAGTGAGAATGCACCTGAAACAACCCCTGAAGCGGTAATATTACCTGTACCGCCGATGCTGCTGTTGCTCCCCAGGGCAATGGTGCCGCTGTAGGTTGATCCGGTTGCGCTGTTATTGATAAGCGCTCCGGCAGAAGACTGGCCTGTTCCGTTAATGGTGAGCGGCCTTGCTGTTGAAAGTGTGATGCCATTGAGGTTAAGGGTGCCGCCCGAGCTTACGGCAGTCGAAGAGGATGTTCCCAGGGCGGCAGCATTGCCCAGCCTAAGCGTTGCATTATTGTTTACAGTGGTTGTGCCGGTATAGGTATTGGCCTGGTCAAGTGCAACGATACTGCCAGCATCACCACCTACAAAAACATTGTTGGCAGAAGTAGTTGAGGTGCTATTTGCAGCGAGACCATCAGAAACAACCCCTGGCGTATAAGTGCCGGAAGCAAGAAAATAGCCCAATTCAACCCTGCCGGTGTTTTCAACGGTGCAGGTTTGTTTCCAGAATGCATTATCATTAGAATCTCCATCCCACATATCCGCTCCGTAAACAGAAAAGGCGTCAATATTGTTGGATCCATTCATGGTGAGGTTGTAGGCTCTGTAATCCACGCCGTCAACGGTCAGGAAAGCATCAGCCGTGGTGCTTGAGGTGATTCTGACTGTGAAAATATAGTCCTTGTAAGTGGATTGGATGGGATTATAGCCGGCGCCCAGGACCTGACCGGTGTTGGGGCTTCGATTTACATACCAGGCACCATAATTATCTGTATTGAAAAATAATCTGGACCCACTAATCCTATTGCCGTAATTTGACCCCTGGGTACCACCGGCATTCAATGAAAAACCAACCTGCCCAAATGCCCTGGTGCAGCTCACTGTAATTTTAAAAACATCCCCTACTCTCAACGATCTGTCAGACCCGGTATTGTCTCCAGCGGTTTTAAAGGTTCTCCAGGCGACGGTTTGTTTTGAACCGGTATTGGCCCACATACCCAATTCCGTTCCGCCATTGTTGAAGAAGTCGCCCCCGCTGTTAAACTGGGTGGGAAAGTTTGCATCCTGGAGTACATAAGTCACGGTAGTTTGCCCCCGTGCCATTTGGGGATTTATACATATAAATATTAGAATAGCCGGCAGAAAAAGAAAAAGCCGGTTTCTTTTTACCGTTAAAGTTTTTTCTGTAGTTGTTTTCATGAGTTTCAGGTTAAGGCATGATGATTGACAGAAAATCATAATACAGACTTATTGAATCAGCAGCTGTTAAGGCAGATGATGATGCTTAAATGAAAATCAGGTGGATTGTAATCCACAGGATTTTTAGTCAGACCATGGTTTTCTTGGTTCATTTGTCTTACTTCGAGAATAAAGCTAATAAAAAAAGTAAACCGCCTGTTAATTTTAACTAACAGATAATCAGTTGTTTGAAAAATTTAATTTTGAATTTAACGAATTTTAACGGCAAAAAACGATCTGGCATAGTGTAAAAAATACGCCAAATAGATCAAAAGCGAAAACAAGTAAATTATTATATCCCTAAATAGCTGATCGTTAATCAGCTATTAGTTTTCTGTATTTGATGCGTTTGGGCTCAAGATCACCCAGCCGTTTGCGCTTATTTTCCTCATAATCAGAATATCCGCCCTCAAAATAATACACCTGAGAGTCGCCCTCAAAAGCAAGAATATGCGTACAAACCCGGTCGAGGAACCAGCGGTCATGGCTAATGATTACTGCACAACCGGCAAAATTTTCAAGCGCTTCTTCCAGCGCGCGCAGCGTGTTCACATCAATATCGTTGGTGGGCTCATCGAGCAACAGCACATTGCCTTCGGCTTTTAGCGCCATGGCCAGATGCAGCCTGTTGCGCTCTCCGCCGGAAAGCACCCCCACCTTCTTACCCTGATCGGCACCGCTGAAATTGAACCTTGAAACGTAAGCCCTTGAATTGATGCTTCTCCCGCCCAGGTCTATGGTTTCATGACCACCGGAAATCACCTCCCAAACTGTTTTTTCAGGGTTAAGCGCTTCGTGGGTCTGGTCAACATAGCTGATCTTCACGGTAGGCCCGATCCTGAATTCTCCTCCGTCAGGTTTTTCCTGACCCATAACCATTTTAAAGATGGTTGTTTTACCAGCACCATTCGGACCAATGATACCAACAATACCGGCGGGCGGTAGCCTGAAATTAAGATCATCGTACAGGAGTTTGTCGCCATACGATTTGGCCACGTGTATGGCCTCAATTACCTCGTTACCCAGCCTTGGCCCATTGGGTATGAAAATCTCGAGTTTTTCCTCTTTCTCTTTTACATCCTGGCTCAACAATTTATCGTAGGCCTGCAATCGGGCTTTCTGCTTAGCCTGGCGACCTTTAGCACCCTGTCTGACCCATTCAAGCTCGCGGGCCAGTGTTTTTTGTCTTTTCGATTCAGTCTTTTCTTCCTGGGCCAGCCGCTTTCCTTTTTGTTCGAGCCAGCTTGAGTAATTACCCTTCCATGGGATGCCTTCACCGCGATCAAGCTCGAGAATCCAGCCGGCCACATTATCAAGGAAATAGCGGTCGTGGGTGATGGCGATAACCGTACCGGCATATTGCTGCAGGTGTTGTTCAAGCCAGTCAATTGATTCGGCATCCAAGTGGTTGGTAGGCTCATCGAGTAATAAAATTTCAGGTTGCTGAAGCAGCAGCCTGCACAGCGCCACACGACGCCTTTCTCCGCCTGAAAGGGTGCCGAACACCCGGTCAGGTTCAGGACAACGCAGGGCATCCATTGCCCTGTCGAGCGTTGAATCAATCTCCCATGCATTTTTTGCATCAATCTCATCCTGTAAAACCCCTTGCCGGGCTAACAACTTATCCATTTTGTCAGGATCTGAATAATATTCTTCCAGTCCCATTTTCTCATTGATGCCATTGTATTCATTCAGCAAATCCATAATCGGCTGAACGCCTTCTCTAACAAGGTCAATCACCGTTTTTTGTTCATCCAGCAGCGGCTCCTGTTCAAGGTAACCAACCTTGTAACCAGGAGAAAATACCACTTCTCCGTCAAACGATTTTTCAACGCCTGCGATAATTTTAAGGAGCGTTGACTTACCGGAACCGTTTAAACCGATGATACCGATTTTGGCTCCGTAAAAAAATGAAAGGTAAATATCTTTAAGTACTTGTTTTTGAGGCGGGTAAGTCTTACTCACCTTCACCATCGAAAAGATTACTTTTTTATCGTCTGACATGGGTTTTATTTTAGGTGCAAATGTATGTTGTTTTCTATAATGGCGGTCACTATGCAATGCTGCCAAAGCTGACAGGCCGCTCAGAAAGATGATTTATGCGATAAAGCAATCCATGGCGATACGGTCGGCCAGTAACCTGCCTTTTTTAGTGAGTATCCATGCCCCCTGCAGATTTATGGCATGGCCGGAGGTCACCCAGGGTTGGATGCATTTGACAAAATAATCAGCCAGGCCTTTTCCGGCCAGGTCCAGTTTTTCAGGCTGCACGCCCCATTTGGTGCGTAAACCTGTGAGTACCCATTCATTGTACAAGGATTTTTCGTCAGGGTTTTCAATGCTATGTGCGGCATCACCCGATTGTAAAGAACGAATATACAGGTTATTGTTGGGTTCATTATGCCTTCTGCATGAACCATCAAATGAATGCGCCGACGGACCAATACCAATGTACGTAATACCTTGCCAGTAGGCGCTATTGTGAATAGCATAGGCACCATTTCTGGCAAAATTGCTGATCTCATATTGTTCAAATCCCAGCTCCTGAGAAAGATCCATTAACAAGGCCATCTGCTCAGCTGCCTGCTGGTCATCGGGGGCGGGCAGCTGTCTTTTACTGACCAATTTTGCGTAGGGCGTTGAATTTTCAAGGGTCAGGCTATAGCAGGAGAGATGATTAATGCCAAGTTCAGCTGCTTTTTTAAGGTTGCTTTTCCAGGCATCGTTTGTTAAACCGGGTACGCCATAAATCAGGTCAATACTTAAACTTTTAAAACCTGCGCCATAGGCCAGTTCAATGCTTTTTTCAGCTGTTTCGGCATTGTGCGAGCGGTTCATAAACCGAAGGTCTTCATCACGAAACGACTGAACGCCGATGCTGAGCCGGTTAATGCCGAGTGTTTTCAGGTATTGTAATTTTTCAATGCTAAGGTCATCAGGGTTAGCTTCCAGGGTAATTTCAGCAGAGGCATCCACCTGGTAGCAGTTATAAATAGCAGCGAATATTTTTTCTGTCAGTACTTCGGGAATCATTGAAGGAGTGCCTCCACCGAGGTAAATGCTCCGTAAAGGCATACCGCCTGATTCAGCTTTTCTGAATTGCAGTTCGCGGCAAATGGCATCACAAAGTTCATGCTGGTAGCGAACAGAAACTGTAAAGTGGAAGTCGCAGTAATTGCAGGCCTTTCTGCAAAAGGGTATATGAATGTACAACCCTTTCATCAGCGGGGAAGAAGTATGCGAAACGTACTGCCCTTTCCGGGTTCAGATTTCTTTACAAAGATTTTCCCTTTATGGTAATTCTCAATGATACGTTTTGAAAGGGACAATCCAAGCCCCCACCCTCTTTTTTTACTGGTATATCCGGGTTCAAATACCGTTTTCAGCATTGCCTTCGGAATACCTTTACCGGTATCGCTAATATCGATGTAAACCCACTTGCCTTTTTCTCCGAATTCAAGTTTAATATTTCCATCATGCCCTTCCATGGCATCTATGGCGTTGCGGAAAAGATTTTCAATAACCCATTCAAACAGGTGCTGGTTCAGGCGAACACTGATTCTACCTTGCTCCGGCAAGTGATTGATAAGGTCCATACCGATTTTTTTAGAGGTGCGGAGTCGCATGTAATCTAGGCTTTCACGCAGTACCAGCTCCAGATCATTTTCTGCCAGTTCAGGAATGGATCCAATCTTTGAAAATCGCTCTGTGATGATTTCAAGTCGCCTGATATCCTTGTTCATCTCAGCGATTGTTGCTTCATCAACCCCTTTGATGCGCAGCATTTCCATCCAAGCTATCAGGCTCGACAGTGGCGTGCCAAGCTGGTGGGCGGTCTCTTTCGACATCCCTACCCAAACCTGATTTTGTTCGGCCCTGCGCGAAAAACTAAACATAAAATAAGCCACCATCAGAAAAAGCGTAATTACGCTAAACTGTATGACCGGATAATATTTTAGCTGCGTGAGCAAAAATGAGTTTCGGTAGTAAATGCTGCATTTCCCATAGTCGGGCAGATCAACCTTGAGCGGTGTATTTTCGGCAAGCATTTCGCCGGCCAGCTGCAACATGGCTGTTGTATCGTTTTCTAAACCTTTTCCAAGATTGCCGGAGGCTACGATCCTTGTCTGCGCCGAGTCGGTAATGATTACAGGAACACTGGCAGCATTCACAACCACCTCGGAAATAAATGACTGAATAATGTTATCCATTACATCCCTGAGATCAGCAAATACTTTAGAATCCTGATAATAAATATAATACCTGTTCGAAAAGCCATCATCAATAATAATCGGCTGGTAAGCTGAAAACGCTTCTCTGATTTTACCCCTGAACTCGGCAGTATTTCCGAATCCGGTGGTATCATCAGCATTGGTGATGTAGTTGACCTTATTTTCCTGATCAACAATGATGGCCGGGATTGTGTTGTTTTCGCTGACTACTTTCAGATAAAATGAGCGTGCCTCATCATCTTCGGTAATACTCAGATTGCGGGTTGCTTCCGCCCAAATCTCCGCTCTTTTTCTTTCTTCTGCCTTGAGGCGGTTAAAAAGATTTTCGGTGTATTGAACAAGGGTTGCCCGGTTTCTCACGGCATCAGCCCATAGTTCCACTTTCGTACGTTCTTCGTTCGAAATTTTTTCAACCATTACGTTTGTGTACCGGAGCGAAACAACAATAATGAGGATGGCTGCTGCCGACAGCCATATTTTCCAACGTTGTTTCCGGCTATAGATGCTCATTTTTCCCTTGATATTTCGAACAGGATGCGCTTTTCCTCTTTGCTGAGACTATCGTAACCTGACCGCGAGATTTTATCAAGAATTTCGTCAACTTTTTGCTGCCGCTCGCGCTTCGACATGTTGTAGCTTTCATCTGCTTCTTCAACCGTTATCCGGCGTTTACTAATATTTTTAGCTGTCTTTTTTACAGTACGCAGCCGCGTTAAATGGGGCCATCCGGCAATATCACGGCCCTTTTTCAGATTTACAGCCCAGAGATACCCGTAAAGGCCCCCCCCCAGATGCGCAAGATGACCGGCGGCATTATTGCCTGTGCCAATCTGGGCAATATCCGCAAGAATAAATACAAGGGCAAGCACCCACAGTTTGATGCGGAACACACCAAAGAGTAAAACCTCATCAGATGGCCTGAAAAAACAAACTGCCATGATAATTCCCATCACAGCTGCCGAAGCGCCAAGTGCCTGGATCTGTTCGGTCATGGAACTGAAAAAAGGAAAAATATTTACAGAGGCCATAAAAACGATGGCGCCGGCCAAACCTGAATAAAGGTAAATGCGGATGATTTTATTTTCTGAAAAATACTGGTTAAACAGATTCAGCGTAAAAAAGAGAGTAAGCATATTAAATGCAATGTGCCAGAAACCGGTATGCACAAACATGTGGGTTACCAGCGACCAAGGCTGCCATATAAAGCTCTGCAGCGACCCGGGCAATTGCAGCAGGCCGAAAAATGTTTCAAGGCTTCCCGCCTGACCGGTTAATGTAAATACTGAACGAAATAGCAGGTAAACAATATACACCAGCACATTCACCAGAATAAGTTTGATGCCTGGTCCGGAGGTGTTCCAGATTTTACGGGCCTCAGTCATTTACCTCCTCAAAAGGTTGATAAGTGGTGCCCTGCCTGTCCTTTTTCTTCCAGAGCAATACCATGACCAGTCCGAAAAGCATGCCTCCCAGATGGGCAAAATGGCCTACATTATCGTCAATATTATTTCTGATGCCGCTGACCAGTTCAATGGCGCCAAAAACGATCACAAAATATTTCGCCTTCATGGGTATTGGCGGTATGAGCAGCATGATCATGGCATTGGGAAAAATCATCCCAAAGGCCAGCAGTAATCCATAAATTGAGCCGGATGCACCAACCGTTGCGGTATTTAGCCGCATGTCGCTTATTTCCATCACAGCCTTCTGAGATTCGCGGATATAAACAGGGTTATTCTGGTCATAATACCACTCTTTCAAAAACTGGTTTATCTCATTATTCTGATAGGATCCGGGCATGTTTTCAGATACAAAACGTTCAAACTGGAGGTAACCCGGGTTGGCCATATAGGTTTGTGCGCTTTCAAACATCGGGTGTAGCTGCCAGGTAAGTGCCAGCATGCTAATAATTCCGGCGCCGATGCCTGTTATCAGGTAAAAGGTAAGAAACCGGCCTGATCCCCAGTGCCGTTCAAGTACCGAACCAAACATCCACAAGCCGAGCATATTGAAAAAAATGTGCATGATGCCTGAGAGGTCATGCATAAACATATAGGTAAATAATTGCCAGGGTTTGAAGCTCTCTGAATTGTAATTGTAAAGCGCCAGGTGGCGTGATACATCAAAATTCAGCAGATGAATGCCTGCCTGAACCGCCAGCCAGCAGCCTACGGTAATAATGATGAGTGTTTTAACTACACCTGAATTTCTGCGCTCCTGCTGATAGGAATTGTATATCTCCATGAGGGGGTAAAAATAACTATTATGATTTGCCGAACCTTGCTGAAAGTTCTTCCAGGCTGAGCAGTTCAACAATGGTTTTGCCGGTAGGGCTGTAGCCGGTGATTTTGCAGGAGAATAATTGCTCAATCAGCCCAAGCAGACTTTGCGGGTTTGCCTGCAGTGGTGTTGTCTTGGCAATCAGTGCAGCCAGTTTTGCAGCAAGGGCCTCACGGGGCTTTAAACGCAACTCATCACCGCCCCGACGAACCTGTTCGATCAGCTGATCGATTACCTGGCCGGGATCCTGATCCTTAATATCAGGTGGAATACCATTGATCAGGAGTGTTCGTGTGCCAAAGGCCTCTATACTGAAGCCGATGGCGCGCAGCTCCTCATCAAGGGAGCTTATCAGTTCAAAATCCGGGGCTGAAAACTCCTTGACTACCGGGAAGAGCAATTGCTGCGAGGCACCTCTACTCCCCTGCTCATCGGCAAACCGCTCGAAAAGAATGCGCTCTCTGGCCCGAAACTGATCAATGATCATCAGGCCGCTCTTAACCTGCGTGAGAATATACCTGCCATGCAGCAATGTAGGGATGCCTTTTTCGGTTTGTTCAGCGGGTGGTTCAATCAAGCCGGGGATCACAAGTTTTTCATCATCCAGAAATGCCAGCTGATCCCAGCGGGCTCTGCTGATTTTTTCGAGCCCCTCATTGCGCTGGCGCTGTGTCTCGAATGGGTTGTATCCGGTATTAACCGTGATGCCGGGTGTTGGAATGCCGCCGTTTCGGGGAGGGAGTGAGATTTCGAAAGCAGGGTTTTGATCAAAGTCAAGCCTTGGTGATAAGCTGTAGGATCCGATGGATTTTTTTACGGCTGATCGCAGGATGGCATAAACACTTCGGTCGTCTTCAAATTTAATCTCCGTTTTGGTCGGATGAATATTTACATCAATGCTTGCAGGATCTGTTTCAAGGAAAATAAAGTAAGAAGGATAGCTGCCTTGCTGGATAAGCGCTTCATACGCCGAAACCACCGCATGGTGCAGATAGTTATTGCGTATAAAACGATTGTTCACAAAGAAAAACTGTTCACCCCTTGATTTTCTGGCAAACTCGGGTTTTCCGGTGAAGCCGGTAATTTTTACAAGACTTGTTTCTTCTGAGAGCGGGAGTAGCTTTTCATTCCAGGAGGCGCCAAAAAGCCCGGTAATGCGCTGTTTGAGATTGGCGGGCTGCAGCCTGAAAATTTCCTCTTCATTCGATATCAGGCTGAAGCCGACATCCGGAAAAGCGAGGGCTACGCGCTGAAACTCATCAAAAATATGCCGAACCTCTACCGTATTGCTTTTGAGAAAATTTCGGCGGGCCGGCACATTGTAGAACAGGTTTTTAATGGCAATGGAGGTGCCGGGCTGGCAGGCGCAGGCTTCCTGTCTGACAACGTCTGAGCCCTCAATTTCGATCAGTGTGCCGAGCTCCTCATGGTGCTGCCGTGTTTTCATTTCAACCATTGCTACAGCCGCCATTGAGGCGAGCGCCTCCCCCCTGAAGCCCATGGTGCGGATTTGCCATAAATCATCCGCCTTGCGGATTTTTGAAGTGGCGTGTCTTGAGAACGCGAGCCGCGCATCGAGCGCGTTCATCCCGCTGCCGTTATCGATTACCTGAATAAGGTTTCTGCCGCCTTCGCGGATAATCAGTCTGATTTGGGTGGCACCGGCATCAACGGCATTTTCGAGCAACTCTTTAACAACCGATGCAGGCCGTTGAATGACCTCACCGGCAGCGATCTGGTTGGCAACGTGTTCAGGAAGAAGTTCGATGGATTGTGGCATTCGTGGTATGGCCGCCCGCAAATATACAAAGCATAACGCAGTGCCCTTTATTATTTAATCAACAGAAAACGTTATTTGCAAAATATTTGTATTTTTGCATCATGATAATTCAAACAATACATCACCACCATGCGGGCCTGAAGAGCTGGTAAGCGTGGTTATGTGTTGTGCTTCATAAACCATTTTAAGGCTTTCCGGTTGCGGTAAGCCTTTTTTTATGTCATGAAAATAAAAATTGCAGTTCAGAAGTCAGGCCGACTTTATGACGACAGCATGAAACTGTTGCGCGAATGCGGCATTATTATCAATAACGGGATGAACCGCCTGAAAGCAGAAGCAGAGCATTTTCCCATGGAGGTACTCTTTCTCAGAGACGATGATATTCCCCAATATGTTGAAGATGCTGTTGCCGACATTGGCATTGTTGGCGAAAATGTAATGCTGGAGAAGAACAAGCAGGTTGACCTGATTGAAAAACTTGGGTTCTCAAAATGCAGGCTCTCGCTGGCCATTCCACGCGACAAACACTGGGAAGGACTCATAAGTCTGGAGGGTAAGCGCATTGCAACCAGTTATCCGCATATACTCGGAGAATTTTTACAGCAGCAAGGCATCCATGCTGAAATTCACGAGATCAGTGGTTCGGTTGAAATAGCTCCCGGAATAGGGCTTGCCGAAGCGATCTGCGATCTGGTAAGTTCGGGCAGTACATTGCTGACCAACGGACTAAAGGAAACTGAGGTGATTCTTCGTTCAGAAGCGGTTCTTATCGCAAACAAACAACTTGATGAGGAAAAAAACAACCTGTTGCAACAGTTGCTGTTCAGGATGAATGCCGTGCGCAAATCACGCAATAACAAGTATATTCTGCTGAATGCGCCCAATGAAAACCTTGAAAAAATCATCCGTGTATTGCCAGGAATGAAAAGTCCGACTGTATTGCCCCTTGCCGAGCCGGGCTGGAGTTCGGTGCACAGTGTGGTGAATGAGCAGGATTTCTGGCAGATTATTGAGCAGCTGAAAGCGCATGGTGCGCAGGGCATTCTTGTTGTACCCATTGAAAAAATGATTATCTGATGCTTACGGTATTGGACTTGCCAGACGATTTAAGCCTGCAGCCCCTTTTCAAAAGAGCTGCAGCAGGTGTAACCGACATCGGTGAGAAGGTAAGGCAGATTTTGAATCAGGTAAAGGATGGCGGTGACAAGGCTTTGCTTGATTTTACTGCCCGGTTTGATGGTGTTGATCTCAACGCGCTGGAGGTGCCGCAAAATATTATCTGGGATTCGGCCAACCAGCTTGATCACCGGCTTAGGGCTGCAATGGAGCTGGCGGCGCGTAACATTGAGGCTTTTCATCATACCCAGACAGAACCGTTGCGGGAAGTCGAAACAATGCCGGGTGTTAGATGCTGGCGTAAATCCGTACCCATTGAACGTGTCGGATTATATATTCCGGGTGGTTCGGCTCCTTTGTTTTCAACCTTGCTGATGCTGGCAATTCCTGCCCGGCTGGCAGGCTGTGATGAAATCATTCTTTGTACCCCACCGGCCAAAGATGGAAGGATACATCCTGCCATATTGTTTGCAGCCCGGTTAACGGGTGTTCAGCGGATATTTACCTGCGGCGGGGCGCAGGCGATAGCCGCCATGGCTTATGGTACCGAAAGCATCCCAAAGGTTGATAAAATATTTGGCCCCGGAAATGCCTGGGTAACGGTTGCCAAACAGCTGGTCAGTGCTGAAGGTGTAGCTATTGATCTTCCTGCCGGGCCCTCCGAGCTTGCCATTCTGGCTGACGCAACGGCCAACCCCGCATTTATGGCGGCCGATCTGCTTTCACAGGCCGAGCACGGCCCCGATAGTCAGGTTTTACTGGTAAGTGACGACAATGCTTTCATCAGTAGCCTGCTGCAGGCCCTGCAAGAGCAGGTTCAGCTATTACCGCGGAAAGAGATTGCCCTCAAAGCGCTTTCAAACAGTTTTGTAATCAGAACTGCTGATTTACTCAGTGCAATGGAGCTGATCAACCGCTATGCACCTGAACATCTGATCATCAGCTGCCGTAATCAGGATGAAATCGCAAACCTTGTTCGCAATGCCGGATCGGTATTTTTAGGCAATTACAGTCCTGAAAGTGCAGGCGATTACGCATCCGGAACCAATCATACGCTGCCAACGATGGGCTACGCAAGGGCTTACAGCGGCGTTTCTCTCGACAGTTTTGTGCGCAAAATAACGTATCAGCAGATCAGCCCTGAAGGCCTTGAAAATATTGGCCCTGCGGTAGAGATCATGGCAGAAGCCGAAGGCTTGCAGGCTCACCGCAATGCAGTGAGCATCCGACTAAAATATATTCATTCTGGAAATAAAGCATGAAATTCAACTTAGAAGCATTGCTTCGACCCAATATCCGTAAGCTAACCCCCTACTCTTCGGCAAGGCATGAGTTTAGCGGTGAAGCCTCCGTTTTTCTTGACGCAAATGAAAACAGCATGGGATCGCCTATCGGTGGTAATTATCACCGGTATCCCGATCCAAACCAGGGCAAACTGAAGGCAAAAATTTCTGCCTTCAGGAAATTGCCGGCCGAGAAAATATTTATTGGTAACGGAAGTGATGAGGCCATAGATCTGTTGTACCGTATGTTTTGCATACCCGGTAAGGATCGTGCAATTGTGTGCCAGCCCACCTATGGTATGTATGGTGTATCTGCCGCCATTCATGACATTGAACTTGTGAATGTTCCTTTACAGGATGATTTCCAGCTGGATGTTCAGGGAATCAGGAGCGCTTTTTCAGGCCATGAAAAGCTGCTTTTTATTTGTTCTCCCAATAATCCTACAGGCAATAGTTTTTCACGCAACAACATCATTGAACTGCTCAATACTTTTCCGGGTATTGTAGTGATTGATGAAGCCTATATTGATTTTTCATCGCAGCCATCATGGATCAATGAGTTGGATAAGTTTCCCAATATGGTGGTGATGCAGACTTTTTCAAAAGCATGGGGTTTAGCGGGTTTGCGCGTCGGAATGGCATTTGCCTCCGAAGAAATTATTGCGGTGATGAATAAGGTTAAGGCGCCGTATAATCTGAGTGAAGCTGCACAGCAGCTCGCCCTGTCAGCACTTGAACAATCAGCGCAGGTTCGTCGCAATATTGAAGTTATTGTAGCCGAACGCCATCGTTTGGCTAAAAAACTCGAGGAACTACCAGGCGTGATTGAAGTTTACCCTTCAGATGCTAATTTTTTACTCGTTAAAACAGTTGATGCAAAAGCAATTTATCAGCAGTTGATTAAGCAGGGAATTGTGGTACGCGACCGGTCAAATGTCCAGTTGTGTGAAGGTTGTTTGCGCATTACCATCGGAACGCCGGAGGAGAATGAGAAGGTGTTGGGGGGAATGGTTTTTTCAGGCCACTGAAGACACCGCACCCTGTTGGCCTCCGGTTGATTTATCCTGTATCGAAAACTGAAAGGGTTTGAACCCCTGATTGCATACTTTAGGCCACTGGAACATAAAGCGGGCATAATTACCGGGTGCTGACTCAATCCAGATCCGGCCGCCGATTTCATCTACTATTTTCTTAACGATGGCAAGTCCAACGCCTGTGCTCTCAAAGCTGTCGCGGGCCTGCAGGGTTTGAAAAATTACAAACACCTTTTCATGGTATTGCGCATCAATACCCGGACCGTTGTCTTCAACACCAAAAAGGTATGCATCATTTAACTCTTCACAGGTAATGATGATTTCGGTTTTTTCCTTGTCATTGTGTTTGATCGCATTGCTGATCAGGTTTGAAAATACCTGTTCGAGTTTCATGCGCTCGGTCATCAGCACGGGCAGTTTATCCGGCACGGTAAAATGAACATCTGCTTCAATTGCGGCTACTTCAATGGTTTCTTTGATCAATTCAGCCACATCCACTTTCGAATGGGGGCTTTTGACCCTGTCGGCCCTCGAATACTCAAGAATACCGTTGATCAGCCCTTCCATCCGAACCACCCGACCCCTGAGCATCTTAAAATGCTCGCTGGTTTCAGGGGTGAAGCGCTCACCAATATCCTCTTCGATCCAGGTGGATAGATTGGCAATTGCACGCAAAGGCGCTTTCAGGTCATGCGAAACAACATAGGCGAACTTATCAAGCTCTTTATTGGCCTTTTCAAGATACTGATAGTATTCGGCCATTTTACCTTCGGCGATCTTCCGTTCGGTAATGTCTGATTCTACCTGAATGAATTTGCTGATTTGTTTTTGCTCGTCGAAAATAGGGGTAATGGTAACCTGCATCCACAATGGTTTACCGTCTTTGCGCATTTTTTGAAGTTCACCCGAGAACGATTGCCCATCACGGATTCTTTCCCTGATCAGTTCAGTTGTTGCAGGGTCAGTCATGGGGCCGTGAAGAACATTGGTACGCTTGCCAACGATCTCATCAAAGCCGTAACCCGTCAGTCGCGTAAAACCTTCGTTGACCCAATCAACAATTCCCAGCTGATTGGTAATTACTACCGCATTATCAGTGTTTGAAGCTACCAGCGACAGCTTTTTCAGCTCCTCATTTTGTTGCTCAAGAATGATTTTTGATTGCATCACGTTGGCAATCACGATATTTTTACTGCTCTCCAGGTTGTTTGAAAGGCCGTAAATCAGCAGTATACCCGCAGTGTAACTGAGTACATAGTCAAGGTTGAGCATGTGTCCTTCCGCATCCGTATCAAGAATATTTCTTACATGCTCACCATAAGCATTGGTGATGAAATAAAAGTAAATCAGGTTCACAACAATGACAAAGGATACAATTTTCCCTTCCCTGTTGCCCAGCAGCATAAAGGTGGTGAGTATCAGCCCCCCCAGATACATCATGCCTGAATTTCGAATACCTCCTGAATAATAGCTAACAATGTGCAGCACAAGCAGCGATGCACTGATGATTATCCAATATGAAAAGCGAAAATTTTTATGGTAGTTGAGCAGAAAATAATTCACCGCAATCAGCACTGTAAGCACAGTTACTGCAGTTGTAACAAAATCAAAGTTTCCGAATATTGACAGAATCTGGGCACAGAGCATAAATCCTATCAGGAAAACAATCAGTGAAAATGTCCTGAAGAGATTAAAGCGTTGAAGAGCCTGCAGATTCTCTGCACCAATCGCCCGCTTTGCTTTTCTGATGAGCAGAAAGTCAAGAAATCTCCTGTATGACCTGAGTTTTATATTTTGTGTTTGAAATGCTTTCGGCATTTTGACAGATTCATCAACAATGCCTGCTTATTCGCAAAACTGTTTTGAAATGTTACCGTGTCAGATCAATTAATTCAAACGCATTGCATTTGAACCTTACAAATTTAAAGTACCGATTTAACATAAATTATGGCATGCACTTTTCAATCGTAAAAAGTATCGCCTGAATACATTTCCGGGTATGTGATGCAATTGGGTTTTATACCGTTTCGTTTTTCCCGAATGCGCTCCATCCCTGGGCGATAACCGGATGCTGACCGTTGCTCTTATCAATGAGTAATTGCTGCTCTTCCGGAGGGGTCATATAGCCTATCACCGTAAGAAGCGGATTGCCCTTGATTTTATCGTAATCAGCCTGCCTGATGGTAAAGAGTAATTCATAGTCTTCGCCGCCATTCAGGGCGCAAACGGTAGGGTCAATGCCAAATTCTCTCGCCAGGTTATAAGTGGTTGGATCAATCGGTATTTTATCTTCGAACAGACGGCAACCGGTATTGCTTTGTTCGCAAAGATGAAGAAGCTCAGAGCTCAGCCCATCTGAAACATCAATCATTGCGGAAGGCCTGATGCCTGTTTCGGCCAGCAATTCAACTACATCGCGGCGAGCCTCAGGGCGCAGCTGTCGTTGAAGTATATAATCATAACCTTCAAGATCAGGCTGCGTGCCAGGATGCTCCATAAAAACGGATTTTTCTCTTTCAAGCAGTTGCAGCCCCATGTAAGCTCCGCCAAGATCGCCCGAAACGACCATCAAATCGCCCGCAGACGCGCCTGAACGGTAAACACTTTTTCCTTCTTCCACTGATCCGATTACTGTAAGGCTTAAAATCAATCCGGCCTTTGAAGAGCTGGTATCTCCCCCCACCAGATCTACACCATACTCATTGCAGGCCAGCAGCAACCCCTCATAGATTTGTTCAAGGGCTTCAAGCGGAAATCTGTTGGAGCAAGCCAGTGAAACAGTCAGTTGTTCAGGCCTTCCGTTCATGGCATAGATGTCGGAAAAATTAACCACTGCAGCTTTGTAACCAAGATGCTTTAAGGGCACATAGGTCAGATCGAAATGAATTCCTTCGAGCAGCATATCAGTGCTAACAAGTATGTCACGTTCTTTTTGCCTTAGCACGGCAGCGTCGTCACCTACGCCCCTCAGGGTGCCCGGGTTTTTAAGGGTAATGTTTTCGGTAAGGTGTCTGATCAGGCTGAATTCGCCGATGTTTTTCAGTTCGGTTTTATGTTGTGTGGGTTGAAACATCTACTTACGTTTTTTGATGGGGGATGAATGATAGTTGGGTGATACTTTTTTATGAACTGCCGAATCGCCTCCCTCAGCTTCCCTGAGGCCCCTCATGAAGCGCTCAAAGGGTTTGAGGTTGTTTACCGTGATACGCAGTTCATAGCAGTCTTTTTTGGTGTTGTATTTAATGTAGGGTACAGTGAGGGGGTATTCGTCTTTTAAAAGCAGATAGGCTTTGAGCGGAAGATCGACCTCTATCTCATGCTGCTTGCCGTTATTACTAAAACCGAAAGCATCTGGTATTTGCTGCTGATGCTGGTCTTCGTGGATAAAAGGTTTGTTGTGAAACTCAACAGCTGTGATACGATCGAGATGATACGTTTTATTAATCCCCGTTTTGATCTCAAAAGCCATTACTGTGTGATAATTGTCGGTAAAGCCGAATGGTTCAACCAAACGGTCGGAAATGGTTTCTGAATTAATCGAATGATACCGTTTCAGTATAACCTGCTCTTTGATTGCAATGGCCTGCGCCAGACGCTCAACAACACGTCCGTTTTTCGCATTTACAAGGTGCCCTGCAACGATGTTAACGTCAGAGGCCATGTAAATTTTACCCAATACAGCATCCT
>JBIICM010000005.1:0-41202 GCA_044238875.1 Flavobacteriales bacterium
CTTACTTGCAGATGAAAGAAATGAGGCGAATCTGTAAGGATATTTTTACATCCGGTGCTCGAATAATTTTCCTCAGGCGCCGGCATCTGCCCTGATAACTGAACGGCTACACCAAACATTAAAACATGAAATTAACAGGCCAGTTAAGGTGTCAATTTATATCTTCGCTTTTTCGACTTCATGTTTTACACTGCTGAACAAACAGAAAATCTGGGAAAGGTGAGGTTTGCTTACCTGCTGCATAGCCTAAGTGATTTTTGCTTCACCATCACACTGAACAGGCCGGAAAAGAAAAATGCAATGAACCCAATGTTTATGCGGGAAATCGCATTTGCTCTGACCCATGCCAAATACAACCGTGAAATTCGGGTAGTAGTGTTAAAGGCGAACGGTTCAGTTTTCTGCGCCGGTGCCGATCTTAAGGCCTTGGCTGGCAATGAAACACCTCCCGTTTCTGATGTTCCGGAACCAATGGAAGAGGTTCGGCTCGGTGATGCATTTATTCAATTGTTCAAACCCTGTATTGCTAAGGTGCATGCCCCTGTTTATGCCGGAGGCTTTCTTTTGTTGGGCGGATGTACCCATGTAATTGCTGCCGATCAGGCCGTGTTCGGGCTTCCGGAGGTAAACCGCGGATTATGGCCTTTTCAGGTGATGGCCAGCCTGATGCCCCTGATGCCGGCTAGAACCCTTCTCGACTGGTGCATGCGGGCGAGGGTACTAAGTGCCGCTGAGGCACTGACTGCAGGATTGATCACAGAACTTGTTGCTGCCGGTGATCTTGATGATCAGGTTGAGGCACTCAGCCGCGAACTTGCATCCAAAGCCCCACTGGCGATTCAAAAAGGGATGGAAGCTTTTCATGCCATCAAAAATTTACCAGCAGACGTGCAACATGCTTATCTTTATGAGCAGTTGCAAGGATTATTAAAGTCAGAGGATGCTGCAGAAGGGTTAAAAGCCTTTGGTGAAAAAAGAACACCACAGTGGAAAGGAAGATAAGCTTGTAGCGAAATCATCCGGAAAAAATAAGCTGATAATTTTTCTCCGGCAAAATAAACTTATCATGAATTAATTTAAATTTGACAAATTTATTTATTATGAAAAAGCAAGGTGAGCGACTAAAACTAATTAGGATCTCAAAGGGAATGAGTCAGGATAACGTTGCCAAAGCACTCGGCATTACCATAGGAGCATATAGCAAAATTGAAAGAGGCGGCACGCGGCTGAACCTTGATAGGCTAAACCAGTTGGCCGGAATTTTTAACATTGACCTGAACAATTTAATTGGTTACCTCAACGGTGAATCAGATGCCATAGATCAGAAGGTTCAGCTTCCGGGAATAGGTTTTTCAGATTCGCCGAATAACCAGGAAGTTTTACTGCTGAAAAAAATTGTGCAGCTTTATGATGAAAGCAGAGATATGAATATTAAAGCGGCCCTGAAGAACCAGCTTGAGAGCAACAAAGTGAATATTCCATCATTTCTGGATGTTCTCAAAGGCGTTAATTCAAACCTTTCGCAAAAAAAGCTTGATGCCGGCCAAATCAGTAATTTTAATAAAGGTATCGAAATGCTCGAGACCCTGCTTACCTGAGAGGCGCATCAGCTAAGGCTATAATTTTTCACTGTTTTAAGGTCTGAAGCCTTACTTTTGGGCATTCAATGGTAAGGCTCTCGGTAGTTATCATTACGCTTAATGAGGAACGCAACATCAGACGGTGTCTTGAGTCTGTAAAAGATATTGCGGCAGAGATTGTTGTGGTTGACTCTGGCTCAACAGATTCAACCCGGCAGATATGCGAACAATTTCAGGTACGCTTTATCACACATCCCTTTAAAGGGCATATAGAGCAGAAGAATTTTGCGCTCAGCCAGGCTGCTCAAGAATATGTACTCGCGCTGGATGCCGATGAGGAAGTATCCCCGCAGTTGAAACAATCTATACAGTTAATCATTCAGCAGGGCTTTCCTGCCGGGGGATATCGCTTCAACAGGCTGAGTAATTATTGCGGAACATGGATAAAGCATGGCAGCTGGTATCCGGATACCAAACTCCGCCTGGTGAAAAAAAGTGCAGCCAGATGGGGTGGAATCAATCCGCACGACAAGCTTGAACTTGGAGAGGGCCTTGCAGATAGCTGGATCGAGGGTGATTTGTATCATTACTCATACTATTCAGTTGATGAACATATTCGTAAACTTGATTATTTCTCAACCCTTGCTGCCAAAGCTTATTTAACCAGAGGAAAAAATGCAGGCCTTTTCAGGATTTTGGTGCGCCCGTGTTTCGCCTTTTTCAGAGATTATGTGCTTCGTGCAGGGTTTCTTGATGGCTTTGCCGGGTATCAGATAGCCCGCTTAACCGCTTGGTACACCTTTTTAAAATATGTTAAACTGCGCGAATATCAAAGCCGGAAAACACCCACTCATTAAAAATGATTGACCTCGATAAAAACAAGGAAATACTCAGGAACCTTGAACAAAACATGGCGATTTATAAGGAGTCGGTACGTGAAATTGCACAAGAGATTATCTCTGGTAAGGTTTCAGGATATCCCGTATTTATTGCCAGCCGTGAACCGGTTAATCTGGGGAGAATGATCATTGACAAGGAAGAGCTGGCACTCGACTGGAGCATTTTTGCTTCAACCCTTGAGGAATTTGTGCGCCGGCAAATAATTCCGGAAAACAATCTTGAAACTTTTAAAAGCCATTATAAAAACCCTGAAGACTACATTTGTCTGTTTACGATTCTGGACGATACCTCCGCAGGTTTCATTTACATCCCTTACGAATGAAAAACAATACCGACATGATCAGCCAGGTGTTTGCTGAAGCAGCCGACACCCTCCGGCAATTCATCAAAGACCCCGTTAATTTTGAGCGCATAGCAGAGGCAACCGCCATCATGGCTGAAAGTATCAGACAAGGCGGTAAGATCATATCCTGCGGTAACGGAGGCAGCATGTGTGATGCGATGCATTTTGCGGAAGAGCTCAGCGGACGGTTTCGTGACGACAGGGCTCCGATTGCTGCATTGTCTGTTTCAGATGCGTCACATCTGAGCTGCGTGGCCAATGATTATGGATATGAGCATGTATTCTCCCGGGCCGTTCAGGCACTGGGGCGCAGGGGCGATACTTTACTCGCAATCAGCACCAGCGGTAACTCCGCTAATGTTGTTGCCGCTGCCCGAATGGCTAAAACCCTTCACATGCAGGTGATTGGCCTCACCGGGAAAGATGGAGGTCTTCTGGCCGGCTTATGCGATGTTGAGATCAGAGCCCCGCATACTGCCTATGCCGACCGGGTGCAGGAAATACATATCAAAGTGATCCATTGCCTGATTCAGGGCATTGAACAGACTTTGTGATTTTTCTCAATAATTTTTATCTTCAGATTTTTATATTCTGCTAAATCAGTTATCTTTACTCCAATTAACGGAATTTACGCTTTTATTATTTATCAATTAATGCATCTATTATGCTTGTTAAAGTTTCCGGCAGTGCCGTTTATGGCATCAACGCCACCACCATTACCATTGAGGTATCAGTAGCGCAGGGTATTAAATTCTTTCTTGTTGGCCTGCCCGACAGTGCTGTTAAAGAAAGTCAGCAAAGAATTGAATCAGCTCTTAACCAAAGTGGCTACCGCATGCCCGGGAAGAAAATTGTGGTGAACATGGCTCCTGCCGACATCCGTAAGGAGGGTTCGTCGTTTGACCTGCCAATCGCCATCGGAATTCTGGCTGCTTCAGATCAAATACCTGAGGGTCGGATACCTGATTATATCTTCATGGGCGAACTTTTACTTGACGGGACTTTACTGCCCCAGCGCGGGGTATTACCTATTGCTGTGCAAGCACGGAAGGAAGGTTTCAAAGGCATGATTGTGCCCGCAGAAAACGTGCGGGAAGCAGCAATTGTAAGCGGACTGGAAGTGCTTGGGGCGAATACCCTGGGAGAAGTTATTGAATTTTTATGTGGTCGTGGTGCACTAAAAACTGCTGAGCCTGATCAGACAGCTTTAACCCAGGTTACCTCCATTGAAGGGGAAGTTGACTTTTCAGACGTGAAGGGGCAGGAAAACATTAAAAGGGCGCTTGAGATTGCAGCTGCCGGGGGGCATAACCTTATTCTGATAGGACCGCCCGGTGCCGGTAAAACCATGCTGGCCAAAAGGCTTCCCGGCATATTACCTCCCTTTTCACTGGAAGAAGCCCTTGAAACCACAAAAATACATTCAGTGGCCGGAAAAATCGGCCGGCATGCTTCACTTCTTACCAGCAGACCGTTCAGAAGCCCGCACCATACGATTAGTGATGTAGCCTTGGTCGGTGGGGGAGGTCATCCGCAACCCGGTGAGATTTCACTGGCCCATAACGGGGTATTGTTCCTCGATGAATTGCCGGAGTTTAAGCGCACAGTGCTCGAGGTGATGCGACAACCGCTTGAAGACAGAGTAGTTACTATTTCCCGTGCAAGGTTTACAGTGGAATATCCTGCAAGCTTTATGCTCGTGGCTTCTATGAACCCTTGTCCGTGTGGTTATTATAATCATCCTGAGAAAGATTGCGTTTGTGCGCCCGGTGTAGTTCAGAAATACCTCAACAGGATTTCAGGTCCGTTGCTTGACCGGATTGACCTGCATGTGGAGGTGACCCCCGTTAAGTTTGATGAACTCACGGCATCGCGCAGCTCAGAGCGCAGTGAGTCAATTAGAACCAGGGTTATAGCAGCCCGTGATGTGCAAAAGCGAAGATTCGATCATCTCGATGGCATATACTGCAACGCCCAGATGAATTCAAGAATGCTGCGTAATTACTGCAAAATCGGAGAAAGCGGTAATCAACTTATGAAAACCGCCATGGAGCGCCTGTCGCTATCGGCCCGTGCTTACGACCGTATACTCAAGGTAGCTCGCACCATTGCCGACCTTGAGTATTCAGAGAAAGTTGATCTTCAGCACCTGGCTGAAGCCATCCAGCTCAGAAGTCTCGACAGGGAAAACTGGGCGGGTTGAAGAACTACTTTACCTTCGAATCAATCGGTATACGATTGAGCAGTTCAATCAGGCTACCTATTTCTTTTGTTGAATTAAACGCATGCAAACTGATCCGCAGCCGCTCCTGCCCTGCCGGTACGGTAGGACTCAGGATGGCGCGCACATCAAGTCCTGCATTTCTGAACTGCCCTGCCAATTTCATGGTGTTTTCATTGCCTGTAGTAATCAGGGTCTGAATAGCAGATGCTCCTGAATTGATATTTAAATGACCGGGTTTGTTAACCTGAAAATAATTGATCAATTCATGCAATTGTGCACGTGCACTCGCATCTTCACGCAGCAATTGATAGGCCGCTTCAATCAACGCAATTGAGTGTGTGGGCAGGGCTGTGGTATAGATAAAAGACCTGGCAAAATTGATCAGGTACTCGCGAAGAACCGATGTACCGACAATTGCAGCACCATGGACTCCCATCGCCTTTCCGTAGGTATATATCCTTGCAAAACAATCAGCTGCCAATTTACGGTTTACCCGTCCCTCGCCAGATTGTCCGAAAATACCAATTGCGTGCGCTTCATCTACCACCAGATGCCAGCCCTGTTTTCGGCACACCTCCGAAATGGCTTGAAGCGGAGCTAAATCTCCGTCCATTGAATATACGCTCTCTACAGCTACGAATACGTTACCGGAAACACGATCCTTCAAACGCAGCAGATCCTCTACGTCATTGTGCCTGAAAGCATAAGCTCTAGCACCCGAAAGTCTTATTCCGTCGCGTATCGAGGCATGAATCAAACGGTCATACAATACGGTATCTGTTCTTTGCGGAACCGATGAAAAGAACCCGAGGTTTGCATCGTAGCCTGAATTAAACAACAACGCAGCCTCTGCATGATGAAAGCAGGCAATTTGCTGTTCCATTTTTTCGGCATAGGCTGAATTTCCGCGGATTAGCCTTGAACCGCCAGATCCATTTATCCGTTGCGGATCATCTGGCATTAACCGCTCAGCAAGTTGGGCTAAGAGAGGATTTCGGGCGAAGCCAAGGTAATCATTTGAACAAAAGTCAGTCAGCTGATCATTTGACAGGAGACTCCTCAACCGGCCTTCCTGTTTTCTCTTTTTGAGCAGTGCTTCCAGGGTTTGGCCTGCATCTGACATGGTAATAAACGCTATCCTACCAGTGTTTCCTGACCTGCAGGCTGCTTATCCTTGAAAGGCGCCCTGGGCTCAAGGCCGAAAATGCGGAACATTTCCATATCGGCATCAAACTCAGGATTGGGTGTGGTCAGCAGTTTTTCTCCGGTAAATATTGAGTTGGCGCCTGCCAGAAAGCACAATGCCTGCCCTTCGAGTGACATTTGCTGGCGGCCGGCACTCAGCCTCACCACGGTGCGCGGCATTACAATACGCGTTGTGGCAACCATGCGCACCATATCCCAAACCGGAACAGGTTTTTGATTTTCAAGCGGCGTGCCTTGAACCGCTACCAATGCATTGATGGGCACCGAATCGGGATGCCGCTCAAGATTTACCAGGGTAAATAACATTCCGCAACGGTCTTCAACCGACTCTCCCATACCAATTATACCTCCTGAGCAGACTGTAAGGTTAGCCTTGCGAACATTTTTTAAGGTTTGCAAACGGTCGTCGTAGGTGCGGGTATGAATGATATTTTCATAATGCTCTTCAGAGGTATCAAGGTTATGGTTATAGGCGTAAAGACCGGCATCAGCCAAACGGCGGGCCTGCAGCTCGGTAAGCATCCCCAATGTGCAGCAAACTTCCATACCCATTGCATTTACTGCACCCACCATTTCAATCACCGTATCAAAATCACGGTTGTCTCTTACCTCCCGCCATGCGGCGCCCATGCATACCCTGGAAGCACCCCCTGATTTAGCTTTTGCGGCCAGATTGGTTACCTGCTCAATGGTCATCAGTTTATGAACATCAACGCCGGTATTGTATCGGGCGGCCTGCGGACAATAACCGCAATCTTCGGGGCATCCGCCGGTTTTGATAGAGATCAGCGAACTAACCTGCACTTCCGACCCTTTATTGTATTGCCGGTGCACCTGCGCAGCCCTGAAAATCAGTTCCAGCAGCGGCGTATTGTATATATCGAGAATTTCTTCCTTCGTCCAGTTATTGCGGATATCAGTCATTTTGTTGGCTTAATCGGCAAATATAGCTAAGGAAGAGACATCTCATACAGCGAATTGCGACTACGATTATATAAGCTGTAAACCAATCGCCTGCCCCTCCGCCCTATCTCTCACTACAATGCTGGTCATTGATTAGAATTAACCGTCGCCGAATGGATATTCCAATGGCTGAGGTATGAAAACAAACGATGACACCAGATTTTACGGCAAATCCTCCTTAATTTTGTGCTGTGCAAATTCACATCATATCGGTACTACCTGAACTTCTTGAAAGCCCTTTTTCACATTCCATTTTAAAAAGAGCCATTGCGAAAAACCTTGTTGCTTTGCACATCCATAATCTGCGCGATTATAGCACCAATAAGCACCGGAGTGTTGACGATTATGCTTTTGGCGGAGGAGCCGGCATGGTGATGATGCCTGAGCCCATTGTAAATTGCCTAGAGAAACTTCAGGAACATCAAAAATTCGATGAGGTTATTTACATGAGTCCGGATGGGGAACACCTTACACAACCATTGGCTAACCAGCTCTCCACCCTCAAAAGCATGGCCATCCTTTGCGGACATTATAAAGGTATTGACGAGCGCATCCGGCAGCATTTTATCACCAGGGAAATCTCTATCGGTGACTATGTGCTTTCGGGGGGCGAGCTTGCTGCGGCAGTTGTTTGTGATGCAGTAATCAGACTGCTGCCCGGGGTGCTTTCAGATGAAACATCAGCACTCACCGACTCCTTTCAGGATCATCTGCTGGCGCCACCTGTTTATACGCGACCAGCTGATTTCAGAGGACTTAAAGTGCCGGATGTATTGCTATCAGGCAATACGGCAATGGTTGAGCAGTGGCGACATGAGCAGGCCATTCAACGCACAAGGGAAAGAAGGCCCGGATTATTCAAAGAATAATTTTTGGTCAACTTCATTCGTATTAAAAGTTTTACTAATATTGCACTCCTTTTTCAGGAACCCTTATTTGACAAAGAGAAAATGGATAAGCTCGCCAATATTGCCAGTCAGTTAACAGAAAAAAGAACACTGCCCGAATTCAAGGCAGGAGATACTGTAACCGTTCACTTTAAAATCAAGGAAGGTGACAAGGAAAGAATTCAGCAATACCAGGGTGTTGTTGTTCAACGCAAGGGCACTGGAGTGACCAAAACCTTTACCGTGAGGAAAATGTCAAACGGTGTTGGCGTTGAAAGAATTTTTCCTGATAACTCTCCCTTTATTGATAAGATTGACGTTAACAAACGTGGTGTTGTTCGGAGAGCTAAAATCTATTACATCCGTGAACTGAAAGGAAAAAAAGCCAGAATTCGCGAAAAAGTCATTTAATCGCTGCAAAACATCAGACATACAGGCCCCTCCTCAGGAGGGGCTTTTTTATTTTCGTTTGCCCCTGAAAAAATTACTGAGCAGCGCGGCTGACTCTGATTCCAGAACACCTCCCTGAACCAAGGTTTTGGGGTGTAGTATTTTTTCTGAGTAGGCTGATATGCCCCTTTTAAGGTCGTATGCCCCAAAAACAATCTTACCAATCTGAGTCCAGAATGCGGCACCACTGCACATTACACATGGTTCAAGGGTAACATAAAGCGAACATTCATTCAGGTACTTGTTACCAAGGAAATCAGCGGCGCTCGTGAAGGCCTGCATTTCGCAATGTGCAGTGAAATCTTGCAGCTGCTCTGTTCTGTTATATGCCCTTGCGATGATCTGATTGTTCCAGACGATAACGCAGCCGATGGGAACTTCGTCGGCATCATAGGCTTTAAGCGCTTCAGCGAGCGCCGCTTTCATGTAAAATTCGTCTGTCATACCGGAGCCACTGATTGTGTTCGAGCTCCCGAACTGCTCAAGTTTTAACTGATTTACTCAGCTAAAACAATAACCTTATTGTTGAGCACTTCCACAACACCGCCATTGATTTCGAACTGGTGTTTTGCTGAAGTATGATCTGTGACCTTCACCACGCCCTTTTTCAAGGCGGATATTAGCGGGGCGTGACGTTCGAGGATACCCAGTGATCCGTCTGTTCCTGGAACGGTAACAGACTTGATCTGATCATCGAACAGTTTCTTATCGGGTGTAATGATCTCCAGATGCATAACCTGCAATTAATTGGCAGCCTCAGCCAGCAGTTTTTTACCTTTCTCGATGGCCTCTTCAATGGTTCCGACCAGGTTAAAGGCCGCTTCAGGATATTCATCCACTTCACCATCAATAATCATGTTAAAGCCTTTTATCGTGTCTTCAATCTGCACAAAACGACCTTCAAGACCTGTAAACTGCTGGGCCACGAAGAAAGGCTGAGAAAGGAAGCGTTGCACACGGCGAGCCCTGCTCACGACCAGTTTATCTTCTTCTGAAAGCTCATCCATTCCAAGAATTGCGATGATATCCTGAAGTTCCTTGTAGCGTTGTAAGATCATTTTCACCCGCTGGGCACAGTTGTAATGTGCTTCTCCAACAACGGCGGGCGAAAGAATTCTTGAGGTAGAATCAAGCGGATCAACAGCAGGATAGATACCCAATTCTGAAATTTTACGGCTCAATACCGTAGTTGCATCAAGGTGGGCAAAGGTAGTTGCCGGCGCCGGGTCGGTAAGGTCATCTGCAGGTACATAAACAGCTTGAACGGAGGTGATTGAGCCACGCTTTGTCGAGGTAATACGCTCCTGCATGAGACCCATCTCAGTTGCGAGCGTTGGCTGGTAACCTACGGCTGAAGGCATACGTCCAAGAAGGGCTGAAACCTCTGAACCGGCCTGAGTGAAACGGAAGATGTTATCAATAAAGAATAGAATGTCTTTACCGCCGCCTTCAGTATCGCTGTCGCGGAAATATTCTGCCATTGTAAGACCTGAAAGAGCTACCCTTGCTCTTGCTCCGGGGGGCTCATTCATCTGACCAAACACGAAAGTAGCCTGTGACTCTTTCAATTTGTTCATATCAACTTTCGAAAGATCCCATCCGCCCTGTTCCATGCTGTGCTTGAATTCATCGCCATATTTTACAATGCCCGATTCAATCATCTCACGCAGAAGGTCGTTCCCCTCTCTTGTTCGCTCACCAACACCGGCGAATACGGAGTAACCGTCGTGTCCCTTGGCGATATTATTGATCAACTCCTGAATCAATACGGTTTTCCCTACACCGGCACCACCGAAAAGACCAATTTTACCTCCTTTTGCATAGGGCTCAATAAGATCAATTACCTTGATACCTGTATAAAGCACTTCGGCTGAGGTGCTCAACTCTTCAAATTTTGGCGGATCCCGGTGAATCGAGTACCCTGCAGTGCGGTCAGGCTGGCTGATTCCATCAATGGCGTCACCAACCACATTGAAAAGACGCCCTTTTACCTGATCACCAACAGGCATCGTTATTGGGTTGCCGAGTGCTTCCACATTCATACCTCGGCTTAACCCGTCGGTTGAATCCATGGAGATTGCCCTTACTGTGTCTTCGCCAATATGTTGCTGACACTCAAGAACTACACGCTGACCATTCTCGCGTGTCACAACAAGCGCGTCGAGAATGTTGGGTAGTTTGTTAACTGCAGTATCAAAACTGATGTCTACAACAGGACCAATGATTTGTGCAATTTTGCCGGTACTTTGAGCCATTGAAATATTTTTTTTGTAGGAATTGTTCCCCGTAAATCCGGCGCGAAAGTAATATTTAAACCTAATTAAAGCAATAAGATGGTTTTATTAAATAAACCCGAATTAATCATTAGAAAGCACGAAAGTGCTGAACTAATGATTTTATAAGGGTAATCACGATTTAGAAACTGTTATAAATTTTTTGTAAAAAAATGATATGCAGGTTCTTTATCGTTTGCGCAGTTCAAATGCGTAATTTGGGATAAATTTACCTGAACAAAATTTCTGCAAAATGCTGTAAAGCTTACCATCAATTGAATTAGGATCTGTGAATTAGTAATTGCTGATTCAACATCATTACTTTTGATACCCGCGATGGATAGCGATAAAATTCTGATTCAGGTACCTGGCCCGGGTGAGGTTGAAAGATGGGCGATGCTCAGGATGCCAGCCGCTGATGACTTGCCATTTTTCTTCAAGGTCGAAACTGACCCGCTGAACAGGATATTTTCTGCCGGTTTGCCAACACCCAGCATTGAAGAGCTTGAGCTTTTGATCAGCCAACCGTTTGATCTGATCAGTGACAAACAGAGCCGTTGGATTTTACAGGTTAATGACCAGGTGGTCGGTCTTGCCGATTTATATGATGCAGATATAAATTCAAGTCAGGTCTGGATAGGTATTTTCATTGAAATGACTTTTCGGCGGGGTGGCATTGGATCAGCCTGTATAAAATTGTTGGAGAGAAAAGCGGCTGAAGCAGGTTTCTTTCTGATCAATGCGCTGGTTGATCCGCTGAACTTCCCTGCCCTATCACTTTTCAGGTCATGCGGATATCAACCCTGCGCTACTGGAAGTATAAATAGATTTATTACTTTAAATAAGCAAATCGGGTGAAAGATTAACTTAGCGGCATGAAAATCATCCTTTCGGTACTCACAGTTTTCTTATTGGGATGCCCTACAGCAATAAAAGCTCAGGCGCAGGGAAAGATTACATATATTGAACCTGACGGTCTGGAAGCGTTGATGGAAAAGTACCGGGCGGAAAATTATGCCTCACCTGGCATTGACGGTTACAGGGTACAAGTTTTTTCAGATGCGGGTAATAATGCCAAAGATCGCGCAGCGGCCATTTTACAGGAGTTTGAGGTTGCTTTTCCGGGTGTACCGGTTTACCTTACCTATCAGCAGCCCAATTTCAAAGTGCGGGCAGGCGATTTCCGGTTTAAGGCAGAAGCAAGAAAGCTTCAAAAAACCATCCAGACAAACTTTCCCGGATCATTTATTGTTAGGGATTTTATTCAGACGCCCTGATTGGATCAGAGTTTCCTTTTTATTTCAACATTCTCGTAACCCTCAATGATATCACCTACCTTGATATCGTTGTAGTTATTGATGTTGAGACCGCATTCATATCCGGCAGCAACTTCCTTAACATCATCTTTGAAACGGCGGAGTGTACCCAATTCACCTGAATAAAGCACAATACCGTCGCGAATCAGTCTTATTTTAGTGTTACGTGAAATTTTCCCTTCGAGCACATAACAACCAGCTACTGTACCAACTTTGGTGATTTTAAACACATCACGCACCTCAACATTACATACAACCTTCTCTTCAAATTCAGGGGCGAGCATGCCTTCCATTGCCAGCTTAATCTCTTCGATGGCATTGTAAATGATCGAATAGAAACGCATGTCTATTTGTTCAGACTCAGCCAGCTTACGGGCCGAAACAGAAGGCCTGACCTGGAATCCAATAATGATGGCATTTGAAGCTGATGCCAGCAAAACATCTGATTCAGAAACCTGACCCACTGATTTATGGATGATGTTCACCTGAATTTTTTCGGTTGACAGTTTCTGCAAAGAATCTGAAAGCGCTTCAACCGAACCATCCACGTCACCCTTGATAATGATGTTGAGTTCCTTGAAATCTCCGATGGCAATCCTGCGGCCAATCTCGTCGAGTGTGATGTGCTTCTGGGTACGGATGCCTTGTTCACGCTGAAGTTGCTGCCGTTTATTAGCAATTTCGCGTGCCTCACGTTCATCGGCCATTACATTGAACTTATCACCGGATGAAGGGGCGCCGCTAAGTCCGAGCATTTGAACTGCTATTGAGGGTCCGACTTCCTTGATCTGACTGCCACGCTCATTGTAGAGGGCTTTAACACGGCCAGAATAAACTCCGGCCAACACCACATCACCAATGCGTAAAGTTCCTGACTGAACGAGCAGCGTGGTTACATAACCCCTACCCTTGTCAAGTGATGACTCGATGACAGTTCCTGCAGCCCTTTTGTTTGGATTGGCTTTCAGATCAAGCAACTCTGCTTCAAGCAACACTTTGTCAAGCAAAGCATCAACGTTTTTACCTGATTTTGCAGCTATTTCCTGACTCTGATATTTACCACCCCAGTCTTCAACCAGGATATTCATATTGGCCAGCTGCTCTTTTATTTTTTCCGGATTGGCTCCGGGCTTATCAATTTTATTGATCGCAAAAACGATGGGCACCTGAGCTGCCTGGGCGTGGTTAATGGCCTCAATTGTTTGAGGCATTACGCTATCGTCGGCGGCAACCACTATGATGGCCACATCGGTAACCTGAGCCCCTCGCGCGCGCATGGCTGTAAATGCTTCGTGCCCGGGTGTATCAAGAAAGGTAATCCGTTTCCCATTATCAGTCATCACGTTGTAAGCACCGATATGCTGGGTGATACCCCCTGCTTCACCGGCAATAACGTTAGCCTTCCGGATATAGTCGAGCAGTGATGTTTTACCATGGTCAACGTGACCCATCACGGTTACAATTGGCGGGCGTGGTTTAAGATCTTCCGGGGTATCATCTTCCTCTTTGATGGCCTCCTGTACCTCAACACTCACAAATTCGACCTTGTAGCCGAATTCCTCTGCTACAATGGTAAGCGTTTCAGCATCCAGTCGCTGATTAATCGAAACAAATAAACCGAGCGACATACAGGTGCTGATGATTTCGTTCACCGAGATGTTCATCATTTTGGCCAGTTCGCTGGCCGAAACGAACTCGGTAACCTTGATTACCTTTTCCTGATTTTCAATTTCCGCTTCTTCCTGAGCAGCACGGAAATCTTCCCGCTTCTGCTTACGGTATTTTGCAGATTTTGATTTGGATTTTCCGGCACTCAGACGGGCAAGTGTTTCCTTGATCTGCTTCTGAACCTCTTCTTCTGTGAGCTGCTGCGGCTGCTGGCGTGGCGGAGGGCCTGAAGGGCGGCCGCCTGGTCTGGGACCGCGTTCGCGTGGCTGATTCTGTTGGCTCAGCGGAACAGGGGTGCCTCCACCACCGGGACCTATCCGCTTTCTTTTTTTCTTGGCATCTTTAGCTGCCAGACCAGTACCCGAGGACGAAGCAACAGGCTTTTTTGGGGGGTCAGGAGCGAGTTCGATTTTTCCAAGAATCTTTGGCCCCTTGAGCTCTTCACGCTCGACACGGTAGAACTCTGTTTCCGGCTTTTTTTCGGGCGCAGGAGGGATCACAGGTTCTGGTACATCAGCAGGAGGCTGTGGAACAGGAGCAGGCAATTCTGGATGCGGAGCCGGTTGTACCTGGGGTGCTTCCTCTTTTTTAACTGCTTGTTTAGCTTTAGGTTTCCCGAGTGATTTAAGGTCAATTTTTCCGATTACCTTTGGTGATTCTGCCTGGGGTATAGATACTTTTATCAGGTCACCATCGGTTTTTTTATCTTCGGGTTTAGCAGTCTCTGCTTTCGACTGAACAGGCGCGATTGGTTCAACAGGTTTTTCCGGACGTATCTTTTCGACCGCAGAAGGCATGTTTTTAATCAACACTTCATCGGGTTCATTGTCCGGATCAGCCGCACGTTGGCCGGTCGCTGTTTCATCCAGCACCACCGACTCTTTCGGTTTGAGTCGGGTCTGAATTATTTTCTTACTCTCTTCTTTTTCGTTTTTTTCGGAACCAAATTCTTTCAGCAACAACGTATACATGTCATCGCTGATTTTTGAATTACGGTTAACATCGTCAAAACCCTTCCCGGTCAGGTAATCAATTACCGTTTGCACACCCACGTTAAGCTCGGTGGCTACTTTGCTTATTCTTCTTACTTGTGTTGCTTCTGACATTCGCAGGTTTTGGTTTTCTTTAGGAGACGTTTATTCAAACTCGGCTTTAAGAATCCTGATTACTTCCTTGATGGTCTCCTCTTCAAGGTCGGTGCGTTTTACCAGATCATCAACAGGCAGTTCCAATACGCTTTTTGCAGTATCGCATCCGATGTTTTTGAGTTCATCGAGTATCCAGCCATCAATTTCATCTGAGAATTCGTCGAGGTCAACATCTTCACTATCAACCTCAGAATCGCGGTACACATCTATTTCATAGCCTGTTAAACGGCTTGCCAGCTTAATGTTCAATCCACCTTTTCCGATGGCGAGTGAAACCTGATCAGGCTTCAGAAAAACCTCAGCCCGTTTGTTGGCCTCATCGAGTTTAATAGAGGTAATTTTTGCCGGACTCAGCGCCCTCGTGATAAAAAGCGTATTGTTGTTGGTATGGTTGATTACATCAATGTTCTCATTGCGCAATTCACGCACAACACCATGTATTCTTGATCCTTTCATCCCAACACAGGCGCCCACCGGATCAATCCTGTCATCATAGCTTTCAACAGCGACTTTGGCCCTTACACCAGGTTCCCGAACAATTTTTTTAATGGTAATCAGTCCGTCAAAAACCTCAGGCACTTCCTGCTCAAACAATTTCTCAAGAAACACCGGAGATGTTCGTGAGAGAATAATTTGAGGGATATTGTTTTTCATATCAACACGCAAAACAACAGCCCTGACAGTTTCACCCTTTTTGAAAAAATCAGATGGAATCTGCTCGGCTTTTGGAATGATCAGTTCATTGCCGTCTTCATCCAGTATGAGCACTTCTTTTTTCCAAACCTGATAAATTTCTCCTGAAACAATCTCTCCAACTCTATCCTTGTATTTTCGGTAAACTGAATCTTTCTCAAGTTCCGTAATTCTTGCCACCAGATTCTGACGGAAAGCAAGTACTGCCCTGCGTCCGAAATCATTGATCTTTACTTCCTCTGAAACTTCCTCGCCGACCTCAAAGTCGGGTTCAATTTTAATAGCGTCAGCGTAAGCTATTTGCTTGGCCGGGTCTTCCACTGTGCCATCTTCAACGATTTCACGGTTGTGCCAGACTTCGAGATCTCCCTTATCAATATTGATAATGATATCAAAATTCTCATCCGATCCGTATTTCTTGATGATCAAATTGCGGAACACATCCTCCAGGATACCCATCATGGTTACCCTGTCTATGTTCTTGAACTCCTTGAACTCTGCAAATGATTCAATCAGCGCTGCATGTTCCATTGACTTGTATGGTTGTTAAAATATGAGTTTCAGTTTGGTCTCCTTTATGTCAGACATAAGCAAATTAAGCACCTGGTCATCCTCTGCCGTTTTTTTTGCGGCTTTCTGCCTTTTTTTTTGTTCCTGCTGCAGCGAAAGCTTTTCAGCATCCGCCTCAAGCAGGGTTCCCTTCACAATGGTACCATCGTTGAGCTTAACCTCAACGGCCTTACCGACGTATTTAAGATATTGGCGCAGTACCTTAAAAGGCTGGTCAATACCCGGCGAGGAAACTTCAAGCTCAAAATCATCCCGATCTCTGTCAAAACTCCGCTCTATAAAACGACTCAGGGCTATACAATCCTGAATGGATACATGATTGTCGTTACCAATATGTATCATGATTCGATTCGAAGGACTCACTTTCACATCTATAAGATAGTTTTCAGAATCCTTAAGAAACGTTTCGCAGAGCTCCGTCACTTTCGCTTGGTTGATCATTGAAGCCTTAATAAAAAAAGGGACGATGTCCCTCTTCCCAATTGCCTGCGCAAAAGTATAAAACAGATTTCAATCTAACAAATACATAAAAGTTACTTAATCGTTAATGAATTTACTGTGCGAATTTTTGAAGTGAACTTTCTATATATTTGCCCGCAATTCAAACCATAAACTTAATTTTTCTTCAAACAGCTTGAAATTATGAGCAAATCCAACTCTGCCGGTAGCAGCCTCGGCTCATTCTTTGCCACTTCGGTCATTGCCTTGTCGCTGATCGTTTGTTCTCTGGTTTACGTTTTTGTACTGGGAGCCGACAGCAATTTTTCAGAAGGCGGCCCAGAACTCGGACATCCGGAAAACACCCTGGGAATCATTTACAAAGGGGGGTTCATTGTACCCATTCTGATGTCAATTGTGGTTATTATCATCGCTTTTACCATCGAAAGACTCCTCACCCTAACCCAGGCCAAAGGGAAGGGAAGATTAAATGTATTCATCCGTAATCTGCAAACGATGATTAATAACAACCAGATTGAGGCTGCGATTGCTGAATGCGACAAGCAACGCGGTTCACTGGCCAATGTAATGAAGGCAGGTCTATCTAAATACCACGAACTGATCAAAGACAACAGTCTTGACAAAGAGCAGAAAGTAGCAGCGCTCCAGAAAGAGCTGGAAGAGGCTACTTCATTAGAGCTTCCGATGTTATCGAAAAATCTGGTAATCATTTCTACATGCGCCTCCATTGCTACGCTGGTAGGTCTGATCGGCACGGTTCTCGGGATGATCAAGGCCTTCTCGGCCCTTGCACAGGCAGGTGCTCCTGATGCTGTTGCGCTTGCGAACGGTATTTCAGAAGCGCTTATCAATACTGCACTCGGTATTACCGGTTCAACAGTGGCAATCATCATGTACAATTATTTCAGTACGCAAATTGACAGCCTGACCTATAAAATTGATGAATCCGGCTACAGCCTTGTAGGAACGCTGGAATCAAATATTAAATAACCCGCATTTTCATACCCGCCGGCGATGCCTAAAATTAAAATGCCAAAAAGCAGTCCGTCCATCGACATGACGCCGATGGTTGACCTGGCTTTCCTGCTGGTAACCTTTTTCATGCTGATCTCTCAGTTTCGCGCTGAAGAAGCTGCGGTAATTGATATGCCCTCTTCGGTGTCTGACCTTATTATACCGGATAAAGATCTTATGATGATACTGGTTGATAAGGAAGATAAGGTTTTCTTTACGATTACCGGACAGGAGACCAGAAGAAAGGTGCTTGAGAAGATGGGTGAAAAGTATAAAATCACTTTTACTGAGGAGCAGAAAAAAGAGTTTTCGAACATGGCATCCTTTGGGGTACCCATGAATCAACTGGCCTCCTATCTTGATGCCGGGTCTCCAGAAAAGAAGAAAGCTATCCAGAATCAGTTTAAAGGCATACCTGCTGACTCTGCCTCTTGTGAATTATGCGACTGGGTTTTTCACGGTAGAATCAGTGCACCAAAATTCAGGGTGGCTATAAAAGGTGATCAGGTAACAAGTTATCCGGTAATCAGAAGGGTTATGGACATTCTTCAGGAAAAAAAGGTGAATAAATTCAACCTGATTACCAATATGGAAACTGGTCCGGCTGAATAACAAAATTTTTTCACACAACATTCGTTTATACAATTAGTCTAAGCCCGAAAACATGGCAGAACTGAATACCGACGAAGGTGGCGGGGGTAAAAAGAAACACGAAAAGAAACGTGCCAAGAAATCATCAACGCGCATTGATATGACGCCGATGGTGGATCTTGGATTTCTGCTGCTTACCTTTTTTATTCTTACCACTACCTTCAGCAAACCGAAGGCAATGGAGATCAATATGCCTGTAAAGGACAAGGATCTAAAGGAGGAAGAGAAGAACAAGGTGCCCGCAGAACATACGCTCAATATGATTCTGACAAAAGATAATGTGATCTACTGGTATTTCGGCGTGGCTGATCCCAATAAAACCCTTCCTGCGCTGAATAAAAGTAATTTCAGCAAGGATGGTATCAGAAAGGTACTGATTGCCGAAAATAACAAGCGTCACAATGCTTTCAGGCAAATTGAAGACTGGAAGAAAGAGGTGGAAGATGGCAAGCTGAAAGAAGAAGACTATAAGGAAAAAGTTAAGGCTTTCAGAGCTCAACACAAGGCCTCGAGCCTTATTGTGCTGCTCAAACCCGATAAAGAAGCCAAGTACAAGAACATCGTTGATGCCCTCGATGAAATGGCTATCTGCAATATTGGCAGCTACGCCCTGCTAGAGTCAAACGAAGTGGAGAACCTGATGGTATCCAACGCAAATACCTATAAATAACTACCGAAATAATCTTTTGGGTTATGGCTGAACAAATTATAATAAAAGACTTCGATGAGATTGTCTTTGAAAACCGTAACAAGGATTACGGTGCATACGAGTTAAGGAAAAAGTACAACAAGCATATTAATACTGCTTTTGTCATTTCACTCGCCATATTTCTGCTGGCGGTGAGCATACCCGCTATCATGGAGTTGATAAATGCCGCAATGGATAAGGTTGCCATGCAGCAGAATGTTGAATTGAATATGCTGCAGGAACCCCCGCCATTAGATGAGGATCAACCACCACCACCACCACCGCCACCGGATCCTCCACCACCGGTGCAGGAAACCATTAAATTCACGCCTCCTGTTGTAACAGAGGAACCCATCAAGGAAGAAGATATTCCGCCTCCGCAGGAGGAAATAACCAATGCGGGAAAAACAACACAGGAAGGAACAGAAGGGGTAGTTGACCTTCCGGATGAGGGAACAGGGAATGAAATTATTGAAGAGGCTGCACCGCAAATATTTACAATTGTAGAGCAGATGCCTGAATTTCCGGGCGGAGAGGAAAAACTGATGGAATACCTGCAGAAGAATGTGAAATATCCGGCCATGGCCCGTGAAAGTCATATCACTGGTACTGTTTATGTAACCTTTGTGGTGCAGGGGTCAGGAGAGATTACCAGCGTGCAAAAACTGAAAGGTATCGGGGGAGGCTGCGACGAAGAAGCCCTCAGGGTAATTAAAAGTATGCCCGCCTGGAAACCCGGGAAGCAAAACGGTAAAACCGTGCCGGTACAATACAATCTTCCGATTAAATTCACCCTGCGCTGATTGAAACGGTTCTGGCAAGGGGTTAGCCTTTTGGCAATATTATTTTACCTGGCCATCGGTGCTTCACTGATCTTTAGCAATTTGTTTGAACGATTAATAGAAGCTAATTACCGTAAACCGCTCGGAATTGTTATGGTTCTCTATGGTTTTTATCGAATTGCAAGGCACTTCATGTTAAGAAAAGCGGAAAGCAATGAAAACAGGGATTAAGAATTATCATTTCTTCCTGCTGACTGGCCTGATACTGTTGCAAATCTCCTGCTGGAATCCATCGAAGCAGGAAAGTACCACCCGCGGTAATGCCAAAATTGGGGTGGATGAAACCTTTAGATTACTCATAGATGCTGAAGTCTTTGCATTCCGTGCTCATTATCCGGATGCACTGATTGAACCATACTATGCACCTGAAGGCGAGCTGATTGACCTGATGAAGAATGATTCAATGCGTCTGCTGGTCATCGGTCGCAGTCTGACAGCTGAAGAAAACGCTTTTTTCGCCTCAAAAAAAAGCTATCCGAAAGTCACTAAAATCGCCTACGATGGTGTGGCGTTTATCGTTAACCCCGCCAATCCCGATACTAATTTGTCATATGGTTTGCTGAGTGACATTTTTACCGGTAAGACCCATACCTGGAACCAGATTAATTCGAAGCAAAGTAAAGATTCGATACGGATTGTTTTTGACCATAACCGCTCGGGTAACGCCCGTTTTGTGCTTGAAGCCTTTGGCCTGAAATCTTTTCCTGCAGGTTGTTTTGCGCTTCAATCAAATGAGGAAGTGGTGAGTTATGTCGAAAAAAACAGACACGCCATCGGAATCATCGGTTCTAACTGGATCAGTGATCCGCAAGATACTGTTAGCCATGCTTTTTTAAAGAAGATTAAGGTTGCCGGGATCTCTTCGAAGAATGATCCCACCGCTGCCCTTGGCTACTTTCAGCCTTATCAGGGTTATATAGCCTCTGGTGATTATCCGTTTAAACGTGAAATAAATATCATAAGCAGAGAACTTGGTGTTAGAGTTGGTACAGGGTTTGCCGCATTCACAGCCGGCGATATCGGACAACGTATTGTGCTGAAATCCGGACTTGTACCCGCTACCGCACCCATTAGACTGATCAATGTTAACAATGAATAGCATGAAATTTACGATCCGATTGCTCATCCTTTTTTCTGCAGCTTCTGTTTCTCATCAGCTCAGCGCTCAGTCGCTTGAGGAAGCCCGCCGACTGACCCTTAATCAGCAATACGACGCAGCCAGCAGTCAATTTAAACAATTGATTGGAAAGAATCCGGGTAAGGGTGATTACTGGTTTTACTTTGGACGAAATGTGCTGGAGGCTGAAAAAACTGATTCGGCAAAGGCGCTTTTTATTCAGGGGGTGCAAAATGAACCGAACAATCCTCTGAATTACGCCGGTATCGGAATCGTCGCAAAAATTTCAGGAGCTCAGGAAGAGAGTGCCCAAATGTTTGAAAAAGCTATTAAAACTGCCGGCGGTAAAAACGCAGAAGTATTGATTCGCATTGCCGAAGCCCACATCAGTATTGAGAAGAAAAACATCCCTGCTGCATTTGCGCTGTTGCAGGAAGCAGAGAAGTTAGATTTCAGGAATCCTGAGATCCAGATTCTGAATGGTGATGCTTATCTTGAAAATAATGATGGCAGCAGCGCTATCCGCTATTATGAAAAAGCCCAGTCACTTGATCCTAAATCGCCGCTGGCGATATTGCGCATTGGTCAGTTGTGGATGAGGGCCAGAAATTATTCGGGTAAGGATGGAAACAAAGGTGCGCTTGAATATTATAAGGATGCCATTCAGATTGACCCGAATTTTGCACCTGCATACGCCGAACTCGGTGAGTTGTTTGCAAGGGCGCAGCGCTATCAGGAAGCCAAAGATTACTATGCGAAGTACCTTGAACTATCCGCCAGCAATCTCTATGCAAGAATCCGGTATGCGTCTTTCCTGTTCCTTACCAAAGAATATCCCCAGACATTGAATCAGATAAAGGAGGTTTGGCAGTCAGACACAACCAGGAACCTGCTTAACCGTCTTGCGGCCTATGCCTCATACGAAACCAAAGACTATCAGAATGGCCTGATTTACATCAATAAATTTTTTGCCCGCCAGCCTGAATCTAAACTTCTTCCTTCAGATTATGCGTATTACGGCAAATTGCTTTCCGCTTCAGGACAGGATTCTCTGGCGGTTGAGAAATTGAAGGTAGCCATTTCAAAAGATTCATCTCAGGTTGACCTTTTCAGTGATCTGGCCGGCATTTATGCCAAGATGAAAAAACACGATCTGGCTGTAATGGCCTATCAGCAAAAAATCAGAGCAGGTAAGGCCATTACCAATGATTATTACCGGATGGGGCAATCCTACTATAATCTGAAGGAGTTTGGAAAAGCCGATACGGCGTTTATGAAAGTTACCGAAACGCAGCCTAAACTAACTGTTGGCTATCTCTGGCGCGGCAGAACCAACGCCAGTCTTGATCCTGATGGTAAACAAGGTTTGGCCAGACCCTTTTACGAACAACTGATTGTGCTTACAGAAGCCGACCCGGTAAAATATCGCAAAGAGTTGCTCGAATCACTTGAATACCTTGGCGCTTATTTCTATCTGACCGGTGATTTTGCCAATTCAAAAATTTATTGGGAAAAGGTAAAGACCATCGATCCGGAAAATGAAAAAGCGAAAGTAGCGCTTGAGGACATGAAGGGTAAGAAGTAAGAGCCTCCCGAAAAGCCATTCGGGGTTATTGAATTGGTTTGAATATTTCATTGGGCAGGCTTTGATAAACGACAAGGATGCAGAATTTTGCGTACCTATGACCTGCTGAAAAAGTCAGACCGCGCAGCAGCATCGCCAGATAAATGCGGCAGATGCGAGCCGCGGGCAACGAAGCAGATTGTGTATTTCTGGCTAACGAAATGATTAAGATTTTAAAAGGTCATCTGCACAGGAATTAAACCCAATTTATGCAATAGAATTGCACAAATTGCCCCAAGGGCCGAAGGAATCTGCGATTCATCGCGGTTAACCCGGTTGCTGCGCTCATAGCCAATGCGCTATGCATTAGAGCGTTGCTCTTCTAATGCATAAACCGGGTTAAACAAACAGCCCTAAAAACCTTGCATTTAAATCGTCTCAAACGGTTATTAAACTACTTAAATTGAATTCATTGAGTGTTTTTCAGTAGGCCCTACCTAGTTCAACATCTTATCAAGCAGCAAGTGGAAATGATGCACACCCTGCTCCCTTGACGGAGCGTATCTGCCCCGGTTGTATAACCGCGACTGAACCCCCTGCTGTACCTGTTCTACTATGTCTTCGTCTTCCCGTTCTACACGTTCAAGCATGGAAGCCGCAACCACATTGAATTTTTCAGGCTTCCAGATATAGGTTCTGAAAGATACCCTGGTGAGCGAAACACCAAGTGGCTTAACAATATTTACCGAGCAGCCCCAGGGATAAAAATTAAACATCATATTGGGAAAAACCCAGAAGTAATAGGCGGCAACCTTCTTGCCCGAATCGGGCGCAGTTATTGGAAGATCGAAACTGTCTTCACCACCTTTGGCCAGGCCCAGCTGCAACACCGACCATGGAAAAAGTTCAGTGGTATAACTCTGGTAGTCAATCATCCGGTTCAGACTTTCATGAACATAGGGGATATGAAAACCTTCGAGGTAATTGTCGCAGTAAAGGGCCCAGTTGGCATTCACCAGATAATCCTGCGAAAATTCAGGATGATAGCGGAAATCTTTCAGGGGCATCCAGCCGATGCGTTCATTCATTTCGTTCATCAAAGCAGAGAAAGGAAAAGCCGGATCCAATGAAGTAAACAACAGATTGTTCCAGTTTTCAAGCCTGAGTTCCGGCAAATCATCGCATGCAGATGGAAAACATTCGGCCTCCTGAAACTCCGGCATGTGCCTGAATTTTCCGTCAAGACTGAATTTTCGTCCGTGGTAGCGGCAAACCAGACTTTTTAACTGTGCCGGATGTTTAATGAGCAGGTTGCCCCGGTGGGTGCATACATTGCTGATACAACGCATCTGTCCGTTCTCACGTGTGAGCAACAAGGGCTCATCGAGGCAGCCTTCGAGCAATTTCAGGGGAAGCACCTGGTTTTCAAGTTTCAGATCCTGCTCATCGGCCACCCAGTGCCAGGTTCGTGAAAAAAGACGCTCCTGCTGAAGTTTAAAATGATCATTGCGGGTATAAACATCCGCATGGGGCGTGGACGATTTTTTGATGTCAGCGTTCAACATTTCTTAATGTAATTGTGTTTGATCTTTAACTCCGAAAAAGCCTGTGAAGCTCTTTACAGCGGTTTTCTCCCTTTATTGTCAGTGGAGGGCAAAGATAATTTTTTGAATAGAAACGCAGAAAACTGCGGAAACGAAATTTAAAATAAATGTTTCCTGATTCAATTTACTTTTTACATTTGCGCCTGTGAAAACCCAAACCGAGCAGATTCTTTTACGGGCGAGAAGTGTGTTCATGCGGTGTGGACTGCGGAATGCTACCATGGATGATTTATGCAGGGAAATGGGCATTTCAAAAAAGACACTTTACCAACATGTTGCTGATAAATCAGACCTGGTGGTAAAAACCGTGGAACGTGAAATAGAAGGAGATGAATCCGCCATTAGTGAGATACTGGGAAAAAGTCTGAATGTGATTGATGAACTTTGGGAGATCACACGTTATGCCTCTTCAAAATTTCAGCAAACGCATCCGGCAACACTTTACGAAATGCAGAAATATTATCCGGAAGCATGGCAAAGGCTGGAAAATCATCGCAGCCGTTTCCTGATTGAAACCATTACCGCAAATATTATAAGGGGCATCAGCGAAGGACTATACAGAAAAGATGTGTTACCTGAACTGATTGCCCGATTGTACTCCATGAAAATTAACCTGCTGGCCGAACACGGGAGGGCTCCAATGGCGGCCATCAGCGAAACCGCTATCTTTTTCGAAACGCTGAAATATCATCTGCGCGGCATTTGCAACCCAACCGGTTTGCTTTATCTCGAGGAAAAACTCCTACAAATGCAACCTCATTCCTGATATGAAAAGAAATTTAACGCTTTTTCTGACCTTATTGCTGCAAGCCACATTGTTGGCGCAAAATGGCAACCGGGCGTTCAATCTGCCCCAGGCGCTTGAATTTGCCATGAAAAACGGCTATACGGTGACCAATGCCGCAACCGATATAGAGATTGCCCAGAAAAAGGTGACTGAACTACGTGGCTCAGGCATTCCGCAGCTGAGCGCAGAAGCCTCCTTTCAGAACTTCATCAGGGTGCCTGTGAGCGTAATTCCTGCAGGCGCCTTTGATCCGTCGGCTCCGCCCGGCACTTACCTGCGGTTGCCATTCGGTATTAAATACAATGTAGCCTACGGATATACGGCATCCTGGCTGCTATTCAACGGCGAATACCTTGTAGGGCTGCAGGCTGCCAAAACGTATGTAGAATATTCCAGGAACAACCTGCGCAAGTCAGAGATTGAGGTAAAAGAAGGGGTTACAAGGGCCTATCACCTTGTGCTGACCTTGAAGGAAAATCGGCGGATTTTGCAAGAAAGTCTCAAAACTCTTGAGCAGTCAATAACAGAAACTGATGCAATTTATAAGGAAGGCTTTATAGAAGAATTGGATGTAGACCGACTACGCCTGTTGAAAAACAACCTCGGTACAACCCTTAGCACGCTCGAACAGCAACTCGTATTGGCAGAAAAAATGCTGAAATTTCAGATGGGTTATGATGTGGCAAACCCGATAGAATTAACGGATACTTTTGATGCGATGCTGGCATCCGCCTCGCTGGGCATGGAATCAGAACCAAAATTTGATTTCAACGAAAGTGCAGACAGCCGGCTTATCTCGTCGGGACTGAAATTGCAGGAACTTAGCCGCAAACGAATGATGGCCAACTACCTGCCCACACTGAGCACTTTTTATTCATGGCGCGAAAACAGGGTTGGTGATGAATTCAGCATGCTCAGCAAGGCTGATTTCAGGGTTACAGGCGGAAATATCCTGGGCGTTAATCTTAGCGTGCCCCTGTTTCAGGGATTCAGCCAGCGCTCGCGGGTTCAGCAGGCTTCACTTGAATTGAAAAAAATCAGGGTACAACAAACACAGGCCATGCAAGGTTATTCACTGCAGTCGGCCCAGGCACTTGGCGAATTCAGGTCGGCACTCAATACATTCAACAATTCGAGGGAAAGCGTTGCACTTGCCCGGAAAATAAGGGATAAATCGGCCGTAAAATATCGTGAAGGTGTGGGGTCGAGCATTGAATTAATGCAAGCCGAAAATGAGCTGCTAAATGCCCAGGGTAATTACATCAGCAGTGCTACTCAGCTATTGAATGCCCGTGTTAACCTCGATAAACAATTGAACAAATTTTAAATACCAACTTACATGTTTTTACAGTCCATGAAAAACGCATCATATCTTTTACTGATCCTTCTTATTTCCGCCTGCGGCAAGCCATCAGACCTTCAGTCAAAAAAGGAAGAACTGGCTGCCTACAAAGAGGAAGCAGACAGACTCAAGGGCCTGATCAGCAAACTCGAAAAGGAAATTGCCCTGCTGGATACTGCCGCCATTGCCGAGCAACCCAAGCTGGTTGCGCTTGAAACCATCAGCGCTGCTGATTTCAATCATTACATTGACCTGCAGGGAACCGTTGAATCAGAAGACCATATCGCGGTTCAACCCGGTATTCCTGGTTTGGTTACCAAGGTGCTTGTAAGAGAAGGCGACAGGGTTAGTCAGGGACAGATAATGGCCGAAACCGACAGCAGGGCCTTACGTGAGAGCATTGCGCAACTGCAAACCAATCTTGACCTGGCCAAAACGGCTTTTGAGAAACAGGAAAGATTGTGGAAACAGAAAATCGGCAGCGAAATACAATTTCTGCAGGCAAAAACGCAGTATGAATCGCTTCAGAAAAGTCTTTCTTCAGCCCAGGCTCAACTCGACATGACCCGGATAAAATCGCCCATCAACGGACTGGTAGATGAGGTAAACGTGAAGCCCGGCGAGTTTGCCTCTCCCGGGTTCAATGGTGCCTTTCATGTAGTGAACAACAACAGGATGAAGGTGATACTCAAGGTGCCCGATTCATACATCAGCAAGGTGAAGATGGGTGCTCCGGTGAGCATTTACCTGAAAGATATAGAAGATACCATTCAAGGTACGGTCAGTTTCATTTCCAAGGTGGTGAATGCCATGTCGCGCACTTTTGCCGTTGAGGTGAGCATCAAGGTTGATGAAAACACTAACATCAGACCCAATATGCTGGCCAGTGTATCCATCAATGATGAAAAAATCACGGGAGCAATCAGTGCCCCCTCAAACCTGATTCGCAAAGATCAGGATGGCCGCAGTTATGTGCTCACCGCTGAAGGAAATAAACCGGCCATGAAAACCAGAAAGAAATATGTGGCAACAGGACTTTCTTACGGCGACAGGGTGGTTATTACCGAAGGTCTGCGTGAAGGCGACAGGATTATCCGCAATGGTTATCAGGATCTGGTTGATGGTCAGGCCATCACGACCCTCTGATCAAACTACCAGATTACAGCACCTACTATGGAAAAGAACCATATCAAATATTTCAGGCCAACCAACTGGGCCATCAATAACCGAACATCGGTTTACATTATTACGGTATTGATTTCGCTGGCCGGGATGGTCATATTTCAAAGCATCCCGAAGGAGAACTTTCCGGATATTGTAATCCCGACAATTTATGTTCCTACCATTTACCCGGGGGCAAGTCCTGAAGACATTGAAAATCTGATCACCAAGCCGCTCGAGAAAGAGATCAAAGGTATATCAGGCATTAAGAAACTCACCAGTAATTCAATCCAGGATGTATCGGTTATTTTAGTAGAATTCAATACCGGTATTGATGTTGATGTGGCCAAGCAAAAAGTATCGAATGCCGTTGACAAAGCCAAAACTGAGCTGCCTTCTGATCTGGATAAGGATCCCAATGTTCAGGAGGTAAATTTTTCTGAGTTCCCGATCATGAATGTAAATGTGGCGGGAGATTATCCACTTGATCAGCTGAAAAAATATGCCGAAGACCTTCAGGATAAAATCGAGACACTGCCTGAAATCACAAGGGTTGACCTGATCGGGGGGCTTGAGCGTGAAGTGCAGGTAAACATTGACCTTTACCGGATGCAGGCGCTGGGTATCACCTTTGGTGACATTCAACGCAGCGTTGCCAGCGAAAACGTGAACATCTCCGGTGGGGAAATCCGTATTGATGAACTCCGCCGAACCCTGAGGGTAAGGGGCGAGTTCGCGAAAGTTGAGCAGATTGGTAATGTTTTGATTCGTTCAGGCAGAGGTAATCTTGCTTACCTGAAAGACTTTGCCGAGGTGGTGGATGCCTACAAGGAAAAACAGGATTTCGCCCGGCTGGATGGAAAACCTGTAATCACCATGAATGTAATTAAGCGTTCGGGCGAGAACCTGATCAATGCTGCCGACCAGATTAAGGAGATTATTGAGGATTATCAAAAGAACCGCTTCCCTGCCGGACTTAAGGTCAACGTAACCGCCGATACCTCCGTTGAAACCAAAACAACCCTCAACGACTTAATCAATACGGTGATCATTGGCTTTATCCTGGTGGTGTTGATTCTGATGTTCTTCATGGGATTGCAAAGCGCCTTTTTTGTCGGATTGTCGGTCCCGCTTTCGGTATTACTCGCCATGTTGTTCATGCCTTCGCTGGGTTTTACCATGAACATGATTGTACTTTTCTCCTTTTTGTTGGCATTGGGAATCATTGTTGATGATGCCATTGTAGTGATCGAAAATACCCACCGGATCTATCATAAATACCATTTCGACCTGGTAACCTCGGCCAAAGCGGCCGCCGGTGAGGTTTTTCTTCCAGTACTGGCCGGTACACTTACCACCATTGCTCCTTTCATCCCGCTGCTCTTCTGGCCCGGTCTGGTAGGTGATTTCATGAAATACCTACCCATTACGCTGATATTGACTCTTTTTGCTTCACTGGCAGTGGCATTTATCATGAATACGGTGTTTGCCGTGAGCTTTATGAAAAAAGATGATCACAGTACTAAAGTTCCGGCTTCCGTTATGAAAAAGCCTTTGCTGATTTTCGGAATTACCGGTTTACTTGCGCATCTGGCCGGTTATCCGGCATTGGGCAATCTGTCGTTGCTGCTGTTGCTGCTCACCCCTGTTAATCATTATCTATTGAGGCCGGCAACTGAAAAGTTTCAGTTGAAATGGTGGCCGGCTGTCATCAGAAGATACAAGCACCTTGTTGCCGCCATCCTGAAAGGTTCAAGGCCGGTATGGACCCTGATAGGAGTTTTTGTGCTGCTTATTTTTTCAATAATCATATTTGGAGCAGTTGGAAAGCCGCCGGTTTTTTTTCCTGACGGACAGCCAAATTTCGCCTATGTGTATGTTGAAATGCCCATCGGAACCGATGCAGAAGTTACCGATTCAGCCACCCGTATAGTTGAAAACAAAGTTTATCAGGTAATTGGCAAAGATAATCCGAATGTAAAATCAGTTATTTCAAACGTTGGTATCGGCGCTGGTGATCCGCAGAATCCTGATCGCACCGCCACGCCCAACAAGGGCAAGGTATCTGTTGCCTTTGTTGAATTTGGTCACCGGAAAAACTTTTCAACTGCTGAATGCCTTGAAGATATCCGGCGGAATGTTAAAGGACTGGTGCCCGGTGCGCGCATTACCGTTGCCAAGGAACAGAATGGTCCGCCCACCGGTAAACCCATCAACATTGAAATTTCAGGCGATGACTTTGATCAGCTGCAAAAACTCGAAAAAGAAGTGCGCAGCGGCATAACGCAAAACCAGATTGAAGGGATTGAAGATCTTCAGTCGGACCTTAAGCGCAACAAACCGGAGATCATTGTATCAATTGATGCCGACAGGGCTGCGGCGCTGGGAATGAGCAAGGCCCAGATTGCGTTCGAAATAAGAACAGCCCTTTATGGCCGAGAAATTTCAAAGTTCAGAGATGTTGATGATGATGCAGAAATCAACATCCGCCTGGCACCAGAATACCGCGACAAAATTGATGATCTGCTGAATATGGAGATTTCATTTATGGATATGGCCACCGGGCAGTTCAAATCGGTGCCTGTATCCTCAGTGGCAACGGTGCAATACGACGAAGCCTTTAGTTCAATCAACCGGAAAAATCAGCACCGGGTGCTTACCCTTTCATCAAACGTTATCACCGGTTTTACTGCCAACGCCATTGTGCAGCAGATAAACAGTGTGATTGACGGCATTGAACTGCCTGAAGGCTATTCGATTAAAATGACCGGCGAGCAGGAAGACCAGAAAGAGACCTCCGACTTTTTGGGTACGGCCTTTCTGGGGGCACTTGCGCTTATGTTTCTGATTCTGGTTACCCAATTCAATTCGCTGGTTAAGCCGTTTCTTATTTTCTCCACCGTTATTTTTTCGCTGATCGGCGTTTTTCTTGGCCATGCCATCAGCGGCCAAACCATGTCGATTGTGATGACCGGCGTTGGCATTTTTTCTCTCGCAGGCATTGTGATCAGGAACGGAATTCTGCTGATCGAGTTTATTGATGAGTTAAGGGCTCGCGGTGTACCTGCAGAGCAGGCTATTATTGATGGAGGCGCAACACGGATGACGCCTGTAATTCTTACCGCATCTGCCGCCATTCTCGGGTTGATTCCGCTTGCCATAGGTGTTAACCTTGATTTTGCCGCTCTGTTTGCGCATTTTGAGCCCCATTTCTACCTCGGAGGCGACAATGTTGTTTTCTGGGGCCCGCTTGCATGGACCATGATCTACGGTTTGATCGTTGCAACCTTCCTGACCTTGGTTGTAGTACCCGCCATGTACCTTATTTATCTGAGGGTTAGAAGAAAACTGGGAAGGGAAAAATCGGTTGTTCAAACAGAACAGCTGCCCATTCAGTAATTTCGTGTAAACAAACTTACCGATGAAGGCCATCGCCCTGATCCTTCTGCTGCTCATGCCCTTTGCTCATTGCCTGCAAGCGCAGAAAGTAGGGGTGGTACTCAGCGGAGGCGGAGCTGCCGGGGTGGCACATGTGGGTGTTTTAAAGGCACTTGAGCAAAACAACATTCCCATTGATTTTATCACCGGTACTTCAATGGGAGCGCTCGTTGGAGGCATGTACGCAATGGGGTACCCGCCGGATAAGATCGAAAAGCTGATCCTATCAGATGAATTTGAAAAACTTGTCACCGGAAGGATTGATAGCCGTTTTATTTATTTTTTCAGGAAGGCCCCTGAAAATGCGAGCTGGATAGCGCTGAAGTTCTACGTTGATTCTGCCCTGCATTATCGCCCCCCGGTTAACCTGATTAGTCCGGTTAATATGAATTACGCCATGATGGAATACACTGCTGCAGCCAGCGCTGCTGCAGGCTATAATTTCGACAGCCTTTTTGTGCCTTTCAGATGCGTAGCAGCTGATATTCACAATAAAAAAGAAGTTGTTTTCAGCGGGGGCGACCTGGGAGAGGCGCTCAGGGCAAGTAGTGCTTATCCCTTTTATATTAAACCTGTTACGGTTGAAAACAAACTCCTTTTCGATGGGGGTTTATACAATAACTTCCCTGCCGATGTTATGTACACGGATTTTCTGCCTGATATAATCATTGGCAGCACCGTGGTAGCGGAAATGACTCCACCCAAAGAGGATGACATCTTTTCACAGATTAAAAACATGGTAATGGAGCGTACCAGTTATACATCAGTTTGTGAATCAGAGAATATGCTGATTGTAAGACCCGTATTGCCAAGGGTTCAAATTCTGGAGTTCAGTAAGTCACGCACCATGATTGACTCAGGGTATACTGCCACCCTGCGAAAAATGGACATCATCAAACAGATGATACCCCGCAGGGTTGATAGTTTGCAAAGAAACAACTACAGAGAGCGTTTTAGCAAAAAAGCCAATGACGTTTTTTTTACATCGGTTCAGATTGAGGGCCTTGATAAAAGTCAGGTTTCGTATGTGAAAGGGATCCTGAGGGCAGAAGGAAAGTCACTGAGTACAGAACAACTCAGACCCTATTATTTCAGGCTGGCACTTGACGACAGAATCAGCAAAATTTTTCCCACAGCAGAAATGCAGTCATCCGGAAAATACAAACTGCGGCTGCGTATGAAAACCGACAGGGATATACTTACCCAGTTTGGTGGTGTATTTTCGTCAAGGCCTGTAAACATGGGCTTTATTGCCCTTAGCTATAAACGGTTGGGTTATCTGGGTATTACGGCCGATGGTAATGCTTACTTTGGAAAGTTTTACAGTTCGGCACAACTAAAAGCCACAATTGATTTCCCATTCAGATTACCATTTTTACTGGAAACCAATTTCACCCTGAACAATTTCGATTATTTCAACAGTGCCAGCACTTTTTTCGAAGATACCCGACCTTCATACCTGATTCAATATGAAAGAGCGTGGCACGCAGCCCTGGCTATACCGTTTGGTAACAGAATAAGACTGAGAACCGGCATCACACAGGCCAGGATGGTTGATGATTATTATCAGACCCAGCAATTTCTGTCGGTCGATACGGCCGATCGCACCATATTCGGGCATCATTCAATTCAGGTGCAACTGGAAGGAGATCGTTTAAACCGGAAGCAATTTGCAAACGAGGGTAGCGCTTTTTTGTTTTCCTGCCGGATTTTTAATGGCATAGAGGAAAATATTCCAGGCAGCACCAGTTCATCAAAATTTTATTTCAGCCAGCGTCATGCTTTTTACCGGATCAGGTTAAGGGGTGACAAATTCCTGAACCGGTCGGGCTGGGCAAGGGTTGGACTTTTCGCCGAAGCTGTAATAAGCAACCAGCCACTGTTCAACAATTATATTTCAACCCAGTTGCAGGCTGCGGCTTTCACGCCGATTCCTGAAAGTCAAACTATATTTTTACCCAATTTCAGAGCCCACCAGTTTGTTGCCGGTGGGGCCAAGCTGATTTTTCCATTTACCGGAAGGCTTGATTTGCGCATCGAAGCCTATTTATTTCAGCCTTACCGGCAAATTCTTGAAACGTCTGATCGAAAGGCTTATCTCGGACATGCCTTTGAAAAACGCTTTTTCACCGGTTCGGCATCGCTGGTTTACAATACCCCACTTGCTCCGGTGGCCGTGAGTGTAAATTATTACCAGGATGAGAAAACGCCTTTTTCGGTTATTTTTACAGCAGGCTATCTGATTTTTAACCGCAGGGCCCATGAATAAGCACGAAAAAAAGATGGTTGGATCTGTATAAAGAATTTGCGCTTTATGGTCGTTTACTTTTAACCCATGGCAAAAACAGATCATAAATTGCTATTGGTAAACCTATAATCGTAACCGGAAGAAACTGGCATGCATGAATAATTATGGAAACCGCCAGACTTTGTGAGGAATCAATTCCAAAAATTGAAAGTGAGAATAAAATTGCCGCCTGAAAAATACCAATATAACCGGGTGAAGAAGGGATTAGGATACTAAAGTTCAATAAACACAATGTAAGCAGGCTGATGCTTAACAGCGATTTTTCAACACCCAGGCCGGAGATACCAATGAGAAAAACAGAGCCCTCGATGAGCCAGATTACAACACTAAGCCCTAACACTTTAAAGAACGTTTTACTATTATAAACAAATCCAAATGCATCATGAATCTTTACCAGAATTGAACCCGGCTGTTTACCTCTTTTATTGATAAAGGCTTTTGCAAAATTTAATATTTTACTCCTGAACATAAAAAATGACAATAAAAATAGAATTGAAATAATTAACAATAACTGAGGATTAAATGAGAGTTTTTCAGTAAACAGATCTTTATTTAGAAATACTGCTGTGGTGAGAAAAAACAATAAAACAACCGCATCAAGTATTTTTTCAATAAAGATTGATGACAGCACAGATGTATTGCTTACCTGACTGTATGAATTCAGGTGCTTCATACGAATTAATTCACCAACTCGTGCTGGAAGTACATTGTTGCATGCAAATCCGGTAAAAATACTTTTCAGGAGAATTGGAAATTTTATTTCGGCAATATTATTCAGCATCAGTCGCCATCTTAGCGTGCGAAAGATAAATGAAGCCAGATAAACACTAATCATTGAGGCAATCACCGTAAATGATGTTTTAGATATTAAGGCTAATGACCTGCTGATATCATAATTTATAAAAAGATATATAACGGTAACTACGGAAATAACAATTCCGGTTAGTCCTATGAAATACTTATTACGAATTATTTTCATAAGAAGTTATTTCTTCAATGATATAGAAGGGTCTCTTTTTTACCTCAAAATACATTCGCCCTATATACTCTCCTATTACACCCAAAATGATAAGGATAAGTCCGCCGATAAAAAATACACCAACTGCCAATGAGGCCAATCCTGGTGTATCGGAGGGGGAATAACCGAGAATTTTAAAATCGAAAATTCTATGTATCATAAAGAATAATCCGATAAAAAAAGATGGGAGGGCGATCAGAAAACCAAGATAAGTTGCAATACGCAGCGGGAATGTCGAGAAATCGAGTAAACCATCAATTGCAAGCTTCAGTAGTTTTCTAAATGTATATTTTACCTCACCAGCTGCTCTTTTGTCTCTTTCATATTCAACGCCAATTTGTTTAAACCCTGCGTAAGCCCTCAAGCCCCTAACGAATCGACCCTGTTCGAGCATTTCCCTGTTCAACACATTAACCACTTTTCGATCCATTACACAAAAATCACCGGTGTCGAGCGGGATTTCAATATCACTGATTAAATTAAGCAACCTGTAGAATAATTTATAGGAAAGTTTCTTTAAAAATGGTTCCTTTCTTTTCTTTCTGATTGCGTAAACAACATGAAAACCCTCTTTCCATTTATTCAGAAAAATTGATAATTGTTCCGGTGGATCCTGCAGATCACCGTCCATTATTACAACGGCGTCTCCTGTTGCATTTTTTATCCCTGCAGAAATGGCTGCCTGATGGCCAAAATTTCTTGATAATTTAATGGTCTTGATTTTAGGGTCTGACTTGCATATATCCTTTAACATTGAAAGGGTATTGTCAAAAGAACCATCATCAATAAAAATGATTTCGAAATCCTCTCCCCAAAGTTTACTTGAATCAATGAGCCTTTTGTACAAGGCAGGAATATTTTCTTCCTCATTAAAAAGAGGGATAACAACTGAAATCATTTTTTAGAAACCTATTTGGGCAGAAAGTGAATTGGAATTAAAATTAACCCGATGGTCAACATTCATTACTTTAAGTGCTTCAAGCGAAACTCTGATTGAATTATTAACACTTCTTTCGTCAGGGTAAACATGACTCATGTTGGCAATAAACATATTTTCAATGGTAGCGTCACACCGTGGCACTTTCGCGGAGAAATTAAAATCGCATACCGTAGCCGCTGTGTTTGTTCTGAAGACATGAACATCCTTTATCTGTTCGGCTTTAAAATCAGGATAGATTTTATCAAGACAGCCCAGCATCATAGTTTTTATCTGATCGTTAGACATTCCTGAAATTTCTTCATCCTCAGAAAAGTATCTTGACAGATAAGCGATATGATTTCCATTGTATTTATCAGCGTTGATAAAGTTTGTATGTTCAATGATACCTCCAAAAGGGAAACCACTGTCAGCGATATTCAACCAGTAAATATCACTTAACTTTTTCTTCATCTCAAGAATTACGCATACAGCCCCAAAATATTTAACGCTACGTAACTGATTAACCAGATCAACCGGCGCATTTTTGTCAAGTACAGCAGACAATACAAATCCCGGGATGGTGAACAAATATTGTTTGCCACTGTAGCGAACGCCCTCTTTACTTTCAATCCATTTTACTTTATTATTCTCCAGATGAACATTATTTATGGGACATTCGTTCACAAGATTTACATTTAATTCTCTAAGTTTTTTTAACAATGACTGCAAAAGTGTATTCAAACTTCCATTAAGATACCCAAGCAGTTCATCCCCGTTTTTTCTTGAATTAAATCGTTGTTTTAACCTTCCAATCATCCAGGAAAGGGGAACAACTTTTGCGTAAGGTCCGAATTTAATCTTAAGTAAGGGTTTCCATATTGATGCTGAAGATGTTTTTCCCGCCCATCTTGTTAGCCAGCTCATTGCGGAAACATTCTCAAATTTTTTCCAGTCTGCAAATCTTCCAAGATAAAGGCCTGTTATTCCAAATCTTAAACGGTCAAGCAAACTAACCGGTGAAAATTTCAGGAGGTCAATGGAATTATTGAAGGGGTATATTCGCCCATTTCTGAAAATGCCCATTGATGTTTTTCGAAACACCAGATCATCCTGAATACCCAACTCTCTGATCAGGTGATTAATTTCGGCATCGTGCGTAAAGAAATGATGATAATAGCATTCCAGTTGAGTTCCTCCGAGTTCAAAAGTGTTCATCAAACCACCGAAATATTTTCCCGCTTCAATTACAGTAACCCGCTTACCGGCCCTTGCTGCGTAATAAGCTGCGCTGAGGCCTGTAATACCCCCGCCGACAATAATTATATCGTCTTCATCAGAATGGCCTGAACCTTCCATCATCAGTCAAAATATGTTAAAGTTTTTGAAGTGCTTATATGAAGCAAAGATATAATCTAAAGTTTAGGTTTTACAAAACAGACAGCGCCACCTTTTTTAATCATCATAGTCGGATTTAATATGTTAATTCGTAGTTTTGGCTGACAGGTTTAATGACAAGATATTGAAATGTCATTGAAAATATTTGAAAAAGTAAATGAAAATCATCCCGAACCATTTCCTTGAATTGATCAAAGGTATTTCAACCAAAAAATTGTTTTGGGTACTTCTGTTGGCACTGCTGGTAAGACTTACCTTTATCTTTTTTATTGCCAAACATTATTTTGGGCGGGATTTTATTTTTGAAGATGGAGATACGGGAGCATGGTCAACTGCGATTACCAATCTGATTGAGCACGGTGTTTATACCTGTAATGCTGGTCATGAGTACGGGTACTTCGGCCGAACACCCGGTTATGCATTTTTCTTAGGAATGTTTTATTGGCTGTTTGGCCCGGACTGGGTAAAGGTTTTTCCGATAGTTGGAGCTTTTCAGGTTATCCTTGACCTAATCTCAGTTTATTTTATCTTCAGAATTACAGAAAAGTTGCTAAAGCAACATGGAATCGCAATCATTGCTGCCGGGCTTTATGCCCTTTACCCTTTTGTTGTTGTATGGAATCCGGTTTGCTATTCAGAAACATTAAGCGTTTTTCTGATGCTATTCTCCTTATATATCTACCTCCTGAAGCAGCCGCAACCGCAACGATTAATCATTTCATCATTTATTATAGGTTTAGGCTGCCTTGTCAGACTCCAATTGGCTATGATGTTTATTGTAATTGTTTTAATGGAAGTCTTTTTTAATTTTAAAAAGTTTTCATTAAAAAGGCAATTGTTTAACCTTTTTTTATTGTTTACAGGCTTTTCTCTGACCTATGGATTATGGCCGGCAAGAAATTATGTTAATCATGGTAAACTGATATTTACTCAAGATTTGAGAGGTTTCCCCAATTGGAATGTTGATGTAATTTCATTCATGCAATACATCTACTCCGTTAAATCCGAATGGGATCCGCAATTTACCCAAATTGTTAAAAATCAAAAGGTTGAATGGCCGCGGCAAAGTTTTTTGATCAAGGGTGATGCTGTTAAACTGCTAAGGGCTGAAAATCTGGCGAGGAACAACGGGAGTGGTTTTTCGCACTGGAAAGGACATGTAGGTGAAATTATTCCACCCGGAAGTTCCAAAGATTCATCTCAAATAGTCAGCCAGCTGTTCAACGAACTTAGGGCGAATCAGATAAAAGAATTCCCGTTTAACTTTTGGGTAAACCTTCCATTGCAGAATTTAAATAAGGCTTTATTCAAACAAAAACTTTACAATAACAATACAATTTTCGGGAAGCTTTCTGTTGTATTATTTACCTACAGAACATTGATGATTTTTCTCGGACTTATCGGATTGATCTATCTGCGACGTATGGATCAGCGGATATCTTTGATAATCATTGGATTTTTTACCTTATTATATTTTACGCTGGCATTCGGAACAAGCCCTCAAATGAGAAATGTTGAGGTTCGGTACTTCCTTCCTGCTGACATCCTGCTGCTTATTCCCGCTTCGGTTTTAATACATAAAGGATGGAAGCGATTTTTTAAGGCGCCGGCAATTAATCCGACACATTAAAAATAAGAAGATATTCCCAAACTGAAAACTGCAGTCCTGATGTCCGGATTCCCAAGCAGATCCCGCTGCAGCATGTACCTGTAGTTGAAGCGAAAAATGGTCTGCGGGTTCGGCCTGAAACCGATGCCGGCCATCAGGCTCCTGATCTCATCCCCGATGGCTTGCCTTGTTTCCCTGAATGCTCCGGCGTTGAAGTCGATATACTCAAAGCGAAGCGAGCAATTAACTTCCGCATCATCCCAGTGAAGAACGGGCCTTCTCCATACCGGTTGCACCAGGTCAACGAAACCGCCGTATTGCAGCGCCCCGAACTGTTGTGAATAGGTAGCTGGTATTTCGGTCGAAATCCACACCCACTCGCCGCTGAGAGAGGTGCCCGGTTTTTTAAAGCGATGGTTATAGTCAATCGCAAGGGCTGAACACCTGCGTTTCCGATCGGTTTCAAGACCTCCCGCCATCCAGGTATTGTAAACCCCGGTAAAGGCAGAAACACCCAATTCTCCTGCATGGTCATTCCGCAGGGCCAGCTTTCCGTTCCACAGCACCTCGCCGTTTCCGTTTCCGGTAAAACGGTTGGGATCATTCTTCAGGGCGGGTAGGGAGGTCCGGCCGGCCGCATTTGAAATGAGCGAGTCGCTCAGCCCTGATGTGACATAGGTTTCGTAGCCGAACATCCAGGCGCCGCGGTACCACTTGCCATAAAAGCCAAAACCCGGATTGCTCCAGGTGGCGGGCAACAGCGTTACAGCCGACAGCGGCCGGTCGGTAAATTCCCATTTCGGGCCGTCGTGGTTCTGGTTGAATGCTCCGATCGGATTGAGGATCATGCCGCCCCGCAAATTAAGCAGGGGGTGAAATTCAAGGTCTACGGCCGCAAATTCAATGGCCAGCTGACGGGTTCCGTCTTCAAATTCAATCTCGGTCAGGAACCGAACGCGCTTTGAAATGGATGATGCAAAAAACAGGGTAAGCCTTCGGAACTGAAACTGGTGTCTGTTGCTGATGCCTTCAGTACCCGCATGCTGCCAGTTTCCTTCCACGTATCCGCCCACAGCCACCGGCAATTTACCCATGCCAAGGAATGGCCGGCTGTATACTGCATCCATATTGAGGCCTGTCTTTGCAGTATCGGTTTTTTCCCGCCTGAAGAGTGTGCTGTCGACCTGCGCCACTGCAGCCAGGTAGAAGAAGAAGAAGAAAACAAACAGTAAAAAGGGTGTGGGTCTGGTGTTCATCTTAAAAGTACTTTGACAAATATGGCATCCTGTTCTACGGTGAAGGTGCGCAGGGGCCCGGGCGCCGGGCCTGCTGTCACTTCGCCCGAAGAATTGAACTCACTGCCATGGGCGGGGCAGATCAGGCGGTCTCCGAACAATTGCAGCTCCACACCCTGGTGAGTGCACCGCAGCCAAAGTGCCGAGAACCGTTCAGGCGCGTGCTGGAAAAGGCAGACGGGAAACTCAAGCTCAGGCCGGTGGATCACTAACGCCTTCGGATATTTCAATGCCGGCAGGCTGTCGCGCCTGACCAGCAGCATTCCGTCGCTGATTTCAGCGTGTATCTTTTTGCCTGCCGCACAGGAATGAAATACCAGGCCGCCGGCCATTCCGGCCATTGCCCAGGAGCAGGTTCGGATGAAGTGTTTTCTATGCATCAGCGTGATTCAAGGAACCTGATGAGGGCCGTACGTTCGGCATCCGTGAGCTGAAGGTATTGCTGCCTGGAAGCTGCTGCCTCTCCTCCATGGAGGCGGATCGCCTCATCGGGACTTGAAGCCCTTCCGTCATGCATCAGAAAATAGCGCCCCCCCTGCGAAGCAGGCGCCAGTCCGAGCCCCCAAAGCGGAGCGGTGCGCCATTCAGAAGTTTTTGCAAAGCCTTCGGTATAGCCGTCATCCAGCTCCGGCCCCATATCATGGAGGAGCAGGTCGGTATAGGGGTAAATGGTTTTGTTTGACAATGCGCCGATTGGCGAGTAGCCTGTTTTCAGCTCGGGAATATGGCAGCCGGAGCAGTTGATTTGCTGAAAGATCTGCTGCCCCAGCCTTACAGCTGCGTCTTCGGTATTTCTCGGTTGCGGAGCCTTGAGGGTTTGCAGATAGAAAACCACATCATTGATCTCGTTCAGGCTCACTTCCGGCATGGAGGCAAGGCCGGTATACGGGTCGAGCGGTTCAGCCAGCGAAGTAATGCCCATATCCTGGTTATAGGCCGAGGCGGTTTGCTGAAAAAGGTCATAAACAGCTGCTTTCAGCCCGAACCTTGTAATGTATCTTCCTTGCTTTACAACCGCCCCTGGTTTTGGACTAACGTAGGCGGGAATGCGGTTCCAGTGCGGCACCCCGGAAATGCCATCCTGGTTTGCATCGTTGGGGTCGGCCAGTGAAAGCAATGTCTCATCCGGAATGGCTTCAAGAAACCCCAGTCCGGTAACGGCAGGTGGCATGAACCGGGCAAAGGGCACCCCTGTAGGCAACTGTTCGGGGGTAAATCCGGGCAAAGCCCTGTTTTGCAGCTGGGGTCCGCCTTTGTGCAACCAGGCATTTCCGCTGCTATCCGATTGCCCGAAGCGGATAAGCGTAGAGAAGGGATGCCCCTTGCCATCTCCGGCATGGCATGAACCGCAGCGGGTGGCGACAAATACAGGTCCGAGTCCGTTTGAGGCATGGAATGTTTTATCATTGAATGCAACATCCCCGCGCAGGTGGAGGATGTTTTCGGCATGGCTGAGACCCTGAATGGGGCCATCCAGCACGCTGTTCTCTGCCGGCAGCCCTGGTTGCAGTTTCTCACAGGCCATCATGAAAAGGAGTGGCAAAAAAGCGAGGAGATATTTCATTTATCTAAAACAAAGATTATCTGTGCAAAAATAATAAGTTAGTTGATTCTAACAATTTTTATAAGTTCTTATTGCTGCTGACTCAATTGAACCCAATTTATGCAATAGAATTGCACAAATTGCCCCAAGGGCCGAAGGAATCTGCGATTCATCGCGGTTAACCCGGTTGCTGCGCTCATAGCCAATGCGCTATGCATTAGAGCGAT
>JBIICM010000041.1:0-15785 GCA_044238875.1 Flavobacteriales bacterium
TTATTGCTGCTGACTCAATTGAAATCAGATAAAGTCTATTTCTTACCCCTTACCATCCGCTCAATTTCGCCCCACATCTCATCGGGTATATGCTCCAGGTTATTGAACTCTCCGGCACCCTGAAGCCACTCACCGCCATCAATGGTAATTACTTCACCATTGATATAGGTCGCGAAATCAGAAATCAGGTATGACGCCAGATTGGCCAGTTCTTCATGCGCTCCAAAACGTTTCAGGGGGATACGGCCGATCGGGTCAATTTTCTTGCTGATATTTTCAGGGAACAACCTGCTCCATGCGCCTGCTGTCGGAAAGGGCCCTGGGGCAATGGCCACTGAACGGATACCATACTTTGCCCATTCAACGGCGAGACTGCGTGTGAGCGCGAGCACCCCTGCCTTTGCACAGGCTGAGGGCACTACGTAGCCTGAGCCGGTCCATGCATAGGTGGTCACTATATTCAGAAAGGTGCCTGGCAGGTTCTGGCTAATCCAGTGTTTGCCGGCGGCAAGCGTACAGTTATAACTGCCTTTCAGCACGATGTCAACGATGGTATCAAACGCCTTGTGACTTAACTTTTCTGTAGGGCTGATGAAGTTTCCTGCTGCATTGTTCAGCCATACATTCACCGGTCCGATCAGTGATTCTGCTTTTTCCAGCGCCTGCTCCACCTCATCCATTTTCCGCACATCGCAAACGGCGTACACAACAGTTCCACCTGTAATTTCCTGCAACTCGGCACAGGTTTTCTGAAGCACCTCCTCCTTCCTGCTGGTAATCATCACGCTGGCACCCAACTGCAGAAATGTTTTCGCCATTGATTTACCGAGACCGGTGCCTCCACCGGTGATCACTATACTTTTACCCTTCAGGGCATCTTCGCGGAGCAATAATGAAAGTTCAGGTTTATTGGTCATGGTGTAAATTTTTCGCCTCATTCCAGTATTTATCCATCTCCTCAAGGCTCATTTCACCCAGGGTTTTCCCATCACGAGCAGATGCTGTTTCAAGGTATGTGAACCGATGAATAAATTTCCGGTTGGTCTTTTCAAGGGCATCTTCCGGATTGATATTTTTAAAACGTGCGTAATTAATCAGCGAAAACAAAAGATCCCCGAATTCTTCCTCGGTTTTTTCCTGATTTCCGCCATCTGCTTCCTCCCTGAACTCTTTCAGTTCTTCCAGCACTTTTTCCCAAACCTGTGATTCATGCTCCCAGTCGAATCCTACCCCACGGGCTTTTTCCTGAATACGGGAAGCCTTAATCATGGCCGGCAGTGAAAGCGGAACCCCTGAAAGCACAGAGCGGTTGCCTTCCCTGAGTTTTAACTTTTCCCAGTTTTCCTTCACCTGTTGTTCATTTTCCACCTTTACATCGCCGTAAATATGCGGATGCCTGAATATGAGTTTCTCGCAAAGGGCGTTGATCAGGGTAACGATATCAAAGTGGTCGGTTTCGGAACCAATCCGGGCATAGAAAACGATATGCAGCAACAAATCTCCCAGCTCCTTGCTGATTTCCTGCATGTTGCCTGAAAGGATAGCGTCACCCAACTCATAAGTTTCTTCAATGGTAAGGTGCCGCAATGACTCCATTGTTTGCTTGCGATCCCAGGGACATTTCTCCCTGAGTTCGTCCATAATTGAAAGTAAACGGATGAAGGCTTCTTTTTTCTCTTCAGGGGTGTGCATGCTTTATTCTCCGGTCAATTCTGTTATTTTGCCTGGATGATTTTAACGACAAGACAGGCTTTGCGACAAATGTACACGAAACTGCCTGTTTTGCTGTTCATACTGCTGCGCATTACTGGTGAAATAAAGGCACAGACCTTTGGATATGCCAACGGAGCCGGGTTTAATTTTCAGAAGGGATTCATCATTCAGCACAAGGTGGATATGGATCAGCTGGTGACAGGCCATGTCACTGGGTGGGAGATCTGTTACCAGCGGCAATACCAGGGCACCAAACCATGGGAGGTCTTTTATAAATATCCGCTGGCAGGCATCAGCCTGCAATACCTCGATTTTAACAATGACCTGCTCGGAAAAGCATGGTCAGTAAACCCTTACATCAGTTTCCCTATCAAAAGAAGCCGACGGCTTGAGTGGCATTTCAGACTCGCCAGCGGACTGGGTTATTTTACCCGCTGGTTTGATCTGGAAGAGAACCGGAAAAACGGCGCAATAGGTTCAAGAATTACCGGAAGCGCCCAACTGCTCACACAGCTGCGCTGGCGTTTGCACGCACGTGCTGAACTCACGGCAGGCCTTTCTTTCGGGCATTTCTCAAACGGTGCATGGAAGGTGCCCAATGCGGGCATTAATTTCCCGGGGGCTCATCTTGGATTAAGTATTCAGCTCGGCAAACAGGTTCCCTTCACGATGCAATCCTTCCCGGTTATCCCGTCGGGTTGGTCGTTTTTACTTTGGACAGGTTGGTTCGGGAAGGAAACCGATCCGGTAAATTCGGGTAAGTACCTTGCCGGAAGCCTTGGTCTGAATGTGCTGAAACGGTATTCAGGCAAGGCATCATACGGTGCAGGAATTGACCTGATGGCCGACTGGACACTCTATAAACGCAGGAAAAGTGACCAGCCTGAATTTCCCTTAAGAGCCGGCCTGGCATTGCTGTATGAGTTCCACCTGGGAAAAGTTAGCATACCCGTTCAACTCGGTTTTTATATCTATGATCCTTACAAATTTGATTTCCCTTCCTATCAGCGCATTGGCTGGAGGTATAAAATCAGCAGGGATGTTTTCCTCAATATGACGCTGAAGGCACATTTGAACCGTGCAGACTATGTTGAACTGGGTTTGGGCTATGTGTTCTGAATTCAGAAAAATACTAATTTTGCAGCAAGGCAAAATCGTATATGCGCAAGTTTTTTCATGTGGCTTTTGTTTCAGCGCTGCTGACCGGCATGTTGCTGAGTCTGCTGCCGATTGAGCTGCTGCATGAACACCATAGCCATCATGATACTATAAGCCATACGGATGAAGATGAGGCTGATCCCTGCCACGTAAGCATTTACCATCCGGAGAAAAAGGATTTACAGACCTGTGTGCATCATGAACACCTTAGAAAGAAGGATGATGTATGTGAACTCTGTAAAGTGGTTTTCCCTGTTCTTAAAAAAGAAGTTGCCGTTGCGGTGAAGATGCATTCGCTATCTGCACCGGTAATCAAATCTTCCGCATCACAGGCACCTGATCTGACAGGTGATTTCCCGGGTTGTTACAATGGGAGAGCCCCGCCGGCTATCATTTGATACCCTGCCTGCTTTTCTATTTTCTGCCTGTAATGGCAGATTAACCCATCAATAATCCCTGATGTATCTTTTTAAGGGAAGGCCAGTTTTTGGGCTTCCGTTGATTTATTTTTTTCTGCTTGCTGCATTTCAACCGGCAATTGCACAGCAGCTCCAACTGGAGGGTTTTATTACCGACAACAAAGGTGAACCCCTTGAAGGAGCGAGCGTTATGTTGCATGAGCTGGGTAAAAGTAGTTTTTCTGATGCCAAAGGGCATTTTCGGTTCGACCGGCTTAAAAGTGGCAATTATCACCTGCATGTTTACCAGATCGGTTACAGGTCGGCCGAACGCTATGTTCAGGTAAAAGAACCGCTGACCGTTATTTCGATCAGGCTCGAACAGGCAGTGGTTGAATTGCGCAGTGCCGTTATTGAAGAAAGTATGACCAAAGCTGTTCAGAAAGAACAATCACAAAGCATGGATGTGATGAGCAGTCAGGAAATATTCAGGTACGGAAATTCAAGCCTTGTTAAGATACTCGAGAAGGTACCGGGAGTGACCAGCATCAATACGGGCACCGGTGTTTCAAAGCCGGTGATCAGGGGCATGGGGTTTAACCGTGTGGTGGTGGCAGAGAATGGCATTAAGCAGGAAGGGCAGCAATGGGGAGGCGACCACGGCCTTGAGATGGATCAATTTGCAGTTGACAAGGTGGAGGTCGTAAAAGGTCCTGCATCACTCCTTTACGGATCCGATGGAATGGGAGGTGTTATACATGTAAGACCAGCCGAACTGCCTTCAAGGGATAAGGCAGAAGGTGCACTGCTGGCAACTGCCCGCAGTGTGAATGATTTGCTTGGATTTTCGGCCGTAGCCGCCCTGAACAAAAATGACAATTTCATGCGTTTCAGGGTTTCCACGCAGGATTATGCCGATTACAGAACCCCGGCCGATTCATTCACCTACAACAGTTACAGACTCCCTGTGGTTAGAAGCCGCCTTAAAAATACAGCCGGAAGGGAAAGAAATTTTCAGCTCATGACGGGTGTTAGGAGGGGCTGGGGTTTCAGCACCCTTACCTTCAGTCGTTTTGGTCAGGAAACCGGGCTTTTTTCAGGTGCCCATGGAATACCCCGGGCCTACCAGCTCACCGACGATGGTGATGTACGCAATATAGAGCTGCCCAGACAGCAGATTGATCACTACAAGGTGCTTTCAAACACCAGCCTGATGTTGAAGCACAGCTGGCTGGAGATGGATCTCGGCTACCAGTATAACCACCGGCGCGAGTATTCCCTTCCACATGTGCATGGCAAAGGACCTCAACCCACGGGTAATCTGGAGCTGGAATTCAAGTTGCGTACCCTTTCCGGAAATTTACGGTACCATTACAGTCAGAATGATAAGCGTCGCTGGGTTTTCGGACTCAGTGCCCAGCACCAGGAAAATATTTCCGGAGGCTTTAACTTTTTGGTTCCTGTTTACCGCTACGGCTCCGCCGGTGCCTTTGCGTTTCTGAGGCAAACCATCTCCGACAAACTCCTTTGGAATGCTGGTTTGCGCTACGACCATGGACTTATTCAGGCAGAACGAACCATCCGGGCTGTTTATGAAAATCCCCAGACCATCAGCGGTTATCAGCAGGTCAGTCCGCAGCTGCATAGGCATTTTGGCAACCTCTCCGGAAGCACCGGAATATCCTGGTTTCCTGCTCCAAAGCTCAATGTTAAGCTAAATCTGGGCAGCAGCTTCCGGATGCCAAGTCCGCCGGAACTTACCGCCAATGGTATTCACCACGGCACATTCAGGCATGAAATGGGCGACTCGCTGCTGCGCTCTGAAAGAGGTTATCAATCTGACCTGGTGCTTCATTATGAGGGCAGTAAATGGTTTGTGACCTTAAGTCCCTTCCTGAATTACTTTCACCGGTTTATTTTCCTCGATCCGACACCGCAGTTTTCAACCTTGCCGGATGCCGGGCTGATATACCGTTTCAGTCAGGCAGATGCGCTCCATTTTGGCGGGGAATTTCAGGGGGATGTCCATCTGCGCGAATCATTTCACCTGGCCCTTACCGGCCAGTATGTGCGTGGCCTGAACCTTGAAAGTTCCTATTCCCTGCCGTTTACCCCTCCCGCCCAGCTGAGGCTTGATGCAGCCTATGAATGGGAGCAGGCAGGAAATCGTTTGCATGACCTTTACGCAGGCATTCAGTTACAGGCGGTTGCAAAACAATCGCTCACTGCACGTAATGAGCCCGAAACCCCGGGTTATTTTCTTGTGAACCTGGATGCCGGCAGTAAAATCAGGATGGGAAAGAATACCTGGCAACTTGCTTTCGGTATTCAGAATTTGCTGAATACAAAGTATTACGCACACCTGAACCGTTACCGGATGCTCAACCTCCCCGAACCGGGAAGAAATTTTATGATAAGCATCCGGATACCATTTGAATCAAAACTTAAATCAACAAACCCAGGCTCATGAAACAGCCGCAAAAACAAACAAATCCAAACAACATGAAAACAATCGTAAATCAATTTTTCTTTTTTGGCAGCCTGTTGCTGCTTGTTGCGTCGTGTAAAGATGAAAAAGACAAGACGCCCCCGGTAATCGTTTCTGTATCAGAACCATTGCAGGGTGATACATTGTTAACCGGGAATGAACTGCATATTGAGGCTGTTATCACCGACAATGAGGAGCTTTCGCAGCTTAAGATTGATATTCACGGAGCGGAAGACGGACATGACCATGGAAAAACCGACGGTTCTGCATTTTGGGAAACCATCAGAATCGTTGAGCTGGACGGAACCTCCGGCGATATTCATGAACATATTGATATCCCTGAAGATGCCGGAACCGGTAAGTACCATGTTATTCTCACCGCTGTAGATGAGGCCGGAAATCAGAGTGCTTTCATTGAAAGGGATATATATATCCGCAATACTTCTGACCTGATTAATCCTGTGATTCAGCTGACTTCACCTACTGAAGGCGCAATAATAAATACGGGTGAACCCTTCGTTGTAAGCGGTTTATTGCAGGATAACAGCACCTTGTCAAAAGTGGAGATCAAGGTTTACAGGGGGTCAACCCTTATGGTTGACAAGGATATTGATCTGGCCTTGCCGGAACACAACCTTTCAGAGAGCATACCCACTACCGGCTGGGTTCCGGGGAGCTACAAGCTGGAACTGAAGCTTTATGACAAGGTACAGAACCATGCAGAAAAAGAAGTTTCATTCACGGTGAACTAAGTATTCACTCTTTCTCACCTGCAGGCTGCTCGATCACCAACCAGATATCTTCATTCTCTTTTTTCATAAGATGCTTTTCTCTGGCAAATTTTTCCAGGGAGCGATTATCGGTGAGTAGTTCATTTAATTGCTGCCGGGAGGAGGCAATCTCCTCCTGGTAGTATTTTTTCTCTTTTCTTAACTGATATAAAACTGCCCTTTCTTCGTATTGACGGATCAGGTTGTTCTCATCAAAAAAAACAATCCATAAAAGAAATCCCGCCAGCGAAAGAATATACTTATTCTTAAGTACCGGGTATTTTTGCAAAAGTTTGCGAAACATTTCCATGGCACCAATTTACCGTAATAGTTGCTGAAAACATTAACACCCTTCTGTATATTTCTTCAATTTGCCCTGTTAATTAATCTGCATACTAAGCCTGAGGGCCTTTTGCGTTATCTGTGCTGCGCTGATCAGCTGTGAAATCTGAGGTGTTGACAGTCGGCGGGGTTCAGATAAACAGTTAAATTGTTTTCAGCGGCTTTAACGGCCTTGAATATCTTTGTCGGACCGATGCGTTTATCAAGGCCTTCATTTTTTCTTATCCCACTGCTGCTGATTCAGCAAATTGCATGCGCACAGTTTAATGTCAAAGATTCAACCCGAAAAGCCTTTCTGATTGATGTTTCGGCAGGTTTTGCTCAACCGGCTTATCAGCTTAAACAGCGCTTCGGGCCGTTTGCTTCCATTGGAATGGCTGTTCAGTACAAAACACTTAATGGGTGGATTACAGGATTGAATGCAGCTTTTCAGTTCAATGAAAAGGTCCGCGAAAAATCGGCAATCAATGGCCTGATTACATCCGATGGTTTTTTAATCGGAGGCGACGGCACGCTCTATGACCTGACTTACCAGCTGCGCAGCCTGCAGTTGGATGCTTCGCTTTACAGGATTATTCCGGGTACAGGTCACAACCGCAACTCAGGTGTTTATATCGGGGTAGGTCTCGGTTACCTTGATCACCGGATAAGGTATGAACCAGAAGACCGAAATGCACCGCTGCCTCAATTAAACCGTGAGAACCGAAAAGGCTATGACCGGCTGAGCGGAGGCTGGATGATCAGACCCGCCATAGGCTATCTTTTTTTAGGGAACAACCGGCTGGTCAATTTTTTTGTGCGGTTAGAGCATGTTTATGCCCAAACCAATTCACTACGTTCATACCAGTATGACCAGCAGGGGCCATTTTCAGAAAAACGAAACGATGGTTACTGGGCGTGGCGTTTTGGCTGGACCCTGCCCATTTATCAGAAACCGGCTACTGAATACTTTGCCTATTGAGTCATGTGGACTTTTTATCATATCGGTATTGTGATGTATGTATCGGCCATAAAGATGGCTGCACTTTTTTCTGACAAAGCCCGGCGTTGGGTTGAGGGTCGCAAGGATCTTTTTACCCGGATGGCGGAAAAACTGCCCGGAGATAAGCCTTCTATCTGGATGCATTGCGCTTCTCTGGGAGAATTTGAAATGGGCCGTCCTGTGCTCGAAGCCCTACGGAAAGATTACCCCGGTCATTTGCTGGTGCTTACTTTTTTTTCTCCCTCAGGATATGAAATTCGTAAAAATTACCAGGGTGTTGACCTTGTTGTTTACCTTCCGCCTGATCTGCCCGGGCATGTCAGGCGTTTTCTTTCGCTTACCCGACCGGTACTTGCCCTGTTTGTAAAGTATGAATTCTGGTTTGGTTACCTGCGCGAACTGAACAGGCGGCAGATTCCTGTAATGCTGATCTCCGGAAGATTCAGGCCCGGGCAACATTTCTTCAGGTGGTATGGCGGATGGTTTTACAGACAATTGCATGCATTCAGCCGATTGCACCTTCAGGATCAGGAATCGGCAATGCTGGCCGGCCAACCATTGCAGGCCAAAGTGACGGTTAGCGGAGACACAAGATATGACAGAGTATCAGCCAATGCTGCAACCCACCGTGATCTGCCCGAAATCAAAGTTTGGCTGAACGGAAGAAAGTGCATGATCGCAGGCAGCACCTGGCCTGCTGATGATCAGCTTATGCTACCCTGGAACGATCCTGAAATGGCATTGATCATTGCACCGCATGAAGTGCATCCGCAACGCATTCGTCAGTTGCAACAAATGGCGGGTGCAGCTGCCACACTGTATTCTGACTTACCAAAAAGTAATACAGGAAATATTCTGATCATTGATAACATCGGCATGCTGCTATCGGTTTATGCACTTGGTGAGTTGGCTTATGTTGGCGGCGGTTTCGGCTCCGGTTTGCACAATATTCTTGAACCGGCCGCTTTCGGGTTACCTGTAATTTTCGGACCTGATCATAAAAAGTTTCCCGAGGCGGCAGCTTTAATAAAGGCCGGTGCCGCCGGTTCGGTCAGCACCAGGTCTGACTTTGAAGCTGCAGTTAAAGGTTTTTGTGATCCGGGTCGAATGGAAAGGGCCCGTGAATCAGCCCGTAATTTTGTACTCCAAAGAAAAGGAGCAACCATGAAAATCATGCAATCGGTGCATGAATTGATCAGCTAATCCATACATGAACCGAAACCGTCTTTGCGCCTTTTTTTTCTATTCATTAATGGGCGCTTTAGTTCAGCTCAACGCGCAGGAAAAGGTGTGGACAGTCGGCGGTCAGTTCAAGCCAATTTTTTCTTCAAGCCTGTTTGGTACAGGTGCTCAGAACCTACCCGACAGCAGTTATATTTTCACATTGAGACCAAAGGGCGGATATGCGGCGGGAATGGTAATCAGAAGAGGCTATACACGCACGCTTTCAATTGAGTTTGGCATTAATTTCACGGCACGTAATTATCAGGTTAGTGCAAGCGGAGGAGCAACAGATGCCGCAACAAGTTTCAGAATTGTGGGTTATGAAATACCGCTCAGTCAATTGGTCTTTATCAGGTTATCTGAAAAGATTTACATGAATGCTTCCGGGGGTATTTGCATTAATATGTTCCCCTCAGATGTAATCAGTGAGAAAGCCCCAATGCTGGTTTATGCAGGCCGTGAGATGATTTTTCATCCGGGTTTACTCGCCAATGTTGGTTTTGAATACCGCAGTAAAAAAAGTGGTTACTTTTATATTGGATCATCCCTGAACAGGCCATTCCAGCAAATTTATACCATGGCAGCGCAGTATCAGATCAACGGTGCTGCAACCGGCTCGGTGCTGAGCGGATTCAGCGGGTCTTATCTGACCGTTGATCTGCGCTATTTCTTTCATGAGGATTCAGAAAAGAAAATAAAAAGGAAACAAACGGGAAAATAAAGAAATTCGCCATTGCATTTAAACCGTCCTATATGTCCTTTCCATTAATTGAATGTGTTCCGAATTTTTCAGAAGGCCGCGACCCCGAGGTAATCCGTCAGATTTGCGAAGCGATTGCCGGTGCCGATGGTGTTAAGGTTTTACATAAAGATCCCGGATTTGACACCAACCGCACCGTGGTTACTTTTGCCGGCAGGCCTGAAGCTGTTGTAGAAGGGGCATTCAGGGGTATACGAATGGCCGCCTCATTGATTGACATGCGCCGGCACAGCGGCGCTCACCCCAGAATGGGTGCAACAGATGTTTGTCCGCTGGTTCCGCTTTCAGGCATCAGTATGGAAGAAGCAGCCATCTGGGCTCAAAAGCTGGCCAAACGTGTCGGCGAGGAACTGGGCATTCCGGTATATTTGTATGAAGCGGCGGCCATCATACCCGGCCGTACAAACCTGAGCGAGATACGGTCAGGCGAATATGAAGGTTTCTTTAAGAAGATCCATGAACCCCGGTGGAAGCCTGATTTCGGGCCGGCCGAGATGAATGTGCAGGCCGGAGCCACGGTAATCGGCGCCCGTGATTTTTTAGTTGCCTATAATGTGAACCTGAACACCACTTCGGTACGAAGGGCGAATGCAATTGCATTTGATGTACGGGAAAGGGGCAGGGTGAAACGCGAAGGTGATTCCATCACCGGAAAGATAATGAGAGACGCCGCCGGGGTTCCGGTTTATATCCCGGGAAGCCTTAAGTCTGTAAAGGCCATCGGCTGGTATATACCGGAATACGGTGTAGCACAGATCAGTATGAATCTGACCAATATTACGGTGACGCCTGTGCATATTGCGTTTGATGAGGTATGCAAAAAGGCTGAAACAAGAGGCATAAGGGTCACCGGATCAGAATTGGTTGGCCTGATCCCATTGCGTTGCCTGCTTGAGGCGGGCCGATATTTTCTTGAGAAACAACAACGCTCAACCGGTGTGCCTGAAAAAGAACTGATCAAAATAGCTGTAAAATCATTAGGGCTTGATGCGCTTGCGCCTTTTGACCCTCAAAAAAGAATCATCGAATACCAGTTGCAGGATGCTGAAGCGCAAAGGCTTGTTTCACTGAGCCTGCGTGATTTTGCCGACGAAACTTCAGCGGAGTCAGCTGCTCCGGGCGGGGGTTCGGTTTCGGCCTGCCTTGGTGCGTTGGCCGCATCACTTGCTGCAATGGTTGCCAACCTCAGCGCTCATAAACGGGGATGGGATGCCCGCTGGCAATATTTTTCAGATATCGCCGCTGAAGCTCAGCAACTCAAGGATCAGCTTCTTCTGCTTGTTGATGAGGATACAAGGGCTTTCAGCCAGATAATGGAAGCATACGCATTACCCAAAGAAAAACCTGAGGAGCAGTCAATCCGCTCTGCAGCCATTCACCGGGCCACGCTTTATGCCATTGAAATTCCACTCAGGGTAATGCAGCTCGCGTTTGACACTTTCGGTCCGATTGAAAAGGCCTTGCTTGAAGGAAATCCTGCATCCGTTTCTGATGCCGGGGTGGCTGTATTATGCGCCGGAGCGGCCATCAGGGGCGCCTGGATGAATGTTTGCATCAACACAGCGGGACTGAAATCGGATGAAAAGGCTTCCGCAGCTATGGTAAAGGCAAACGAAATCAAGATGGCCGGAATACGGAAGGAGGAGGAACTGGTTCAGACTGCAGAGCAAAAGATCCTCCATTCATGAAGCAGCTCGGCAGGGAGCTGTATCAAGATAAAGGTCCCTTTTTCATCCCCTTTATTTCCTTTTCGAGGGGTGATGTTCGCATTTCAACTTCACGCGTGTCAATAAATACAGCATATCTGTTCGGATAAATACGTTTACCGTAATACAATGCGTAAACCTGTGAAAATTCAGCTCCGATATACAGAATAACGGCTGAATAATACACCCAGACCAGCATTACAATCAAGGAGCCTGCTGCCCCGTAAGCGCTAACTGAAGCATTAACAGTCAGGTAATATGAAATAAGGTATCTCCCCAGCATAAAAAGAACGCCGGATACCAGCGCTCCGGCAAAAACACTTTTCCAGCTGATTTTTGCATCAGGCAGGATTTTGAAAATAATGGAGAACAAAATCGTGAGAATACTGAACATCACGCCAAGATTTAAAAGGTTCATTGAGTTCAGGCTCCAATCAGGCAAACGGGGCTGAAGGTAATTGCTCAGCGAAAGTATCAGTCCGTCGAGGGCGAGACTCACAATGAGTATAAAACTCAGGGTGATAATCAGCGAGAATGATAATAGTCTGTTAATCAACAGTTTGATAAAGCCCTTTTTGGCCTTTGTGCGTATTTTCCAGATCAGGTTTACCGAATGTTGAATTTCACTGAAAACGGCAGTAGATCCAATTAGAAGTGTGACAACCCCGATGATGGTGGCCATGTAACTATCGCTGGAGGTGCGAAAATGAGTAATTGCCTGCTGAATTTGCAGGGCAGTTTCTGTTCCGGTTATCTCTTTCAACTGCTCAAAAATTTTACCTGATACAGCTGCTTCACCATATACAAGACCACTGATGCGGATAATAATAATGAGCAGCGGCGGCAATGAAAAAACCGTGTAATACGAAAGTGCTGCTGCCAGCTTGAATACATCGTCTTCAATACTGTCGTAAATCGTTTGCCGGATGAGCTTCCAGGCAACAACAATTTTTTTTAGAAATCGGATAAGAAAAGGGGGAAGTATACCGGCAATCATCAAGTTTATCTGAGGTCAAAGATAATCGAGCACGCTGTCAAACTTCCTTTTCATTGTCATCAGACGGTTTTATTTCATTGCCGTGATCAGACCGAGGCTTTGGTGATGAATGTCCCGGATACCATGTTGTGCTGAGTATATAGCGTACAAAATTGGGGCGTTCCGACCTGATGGCAGGAGGATCTTCTCCCAGCAGATCGCCCCATGGTTTCATGCCTTTTGCATGATCAAACACAACTTTCAGAACAGCAATGGTCGGAATGGAAAGAAACATCCCCGATATACCCGCCATTGCCCCGCCAATCAGCACGGCAATGATTGAAACAAGGGCATTGATCTTCACCTTTCTTCCAACAATACGTGGCATCAGCAGGTTATTGTCAATCAGCTGCACTATCCAGAATATAAGAATTACACCGCCCACTTTACTGAGCTGGTCGGTGGTACTCAATGTAACAATAACGCCCAGTATCCCGGCTATGATAGTGCCGATGTAGGGGATCAGGTTCAGAAATGCAGAAAGCAGTCCAAGAAAGACGGCATACTCAACACCAAGCAAAAGCAGTCCGGTGGCATTGAGGCCGGCGACTACAGCCATTTCAATCATGATTCCCGAAAGGTAACTTTGAATGATCCCCCTCACTGAGATCAGCGCTTTTCTTACGGTTTGCTCATTATCCTGCCCGAAAACCACTAACCAGAAATTTGTCAGACGCTCATGATAAGCAAGGAAAAGGAAAACGTAAACTGGAATCAGAAAGAGATTAAACAAGGTATTACTCAATGAACTGATTGTATCGGTTACCATACTCCCCCCCCTGTCGAAAGTGTTGTCGGCGGCCATTTTCAGGTAATCAGTCTGTTCGGCATACGATATACCGAAACGTTGCACAATCCATTGCTGAACATTCAGCAGATGGGTGAGAATATTCCGCTCAATGGCTTCCCAGTCGGATGCAAATTCCTTTGTTTCATAAATGATGGCCGTAAAAAGTATGGTTAAAACACTGAAGGCCAGTGTTTCAACAAGCAAAATGGCGGGAATAGCTCCCATTTTAAGCCTTACCTCAAAAAACTTAACCGGCTTTCGCAGTAAGATGGCAAGCAGCAGCGAGAAATACAACGGAATAATCACCCCCTGCGCATACACAATGGTTAGCACCATTAGAAACAGGATGAGTGAAACTGCTGCAAAACGGAATAAAAAGGGCATAATAAACGGCTTGATTTGGGTCAGAAATGTAGTTAAAGTTAGGTTAAGAAGATCATTGGGCAAAATATGCATGAAGACAATAATAGCTCTAATATAATCGCGTAACTTTTATGCTTTAAAGCCTTGTAAACATTAAATTTATGTTGATTTTCAGCGTGCCGTCAGGAGCTGTCTTGTTTTTTCTAACTTCGCAACCCTGCCGGTGAACCGGAAATAATTCATGAGCATCTGGGCCTTTTTGTCTGGTAAAATTCTCCGGTACCGGTTACCCATCCTGATTTTAATAGGATTGATCACCGTGTTGATGGCATGGTTCGCAGCGAAGGCAGAAATGACCTACACGATTGCGAAGATTCTGCCCGATGACGATCCTGTATCAAAAGACTATGACGCATTCAGGAAACGCTTTGGCTTCGATGCCAATGTGATGGTCATCGGATTTGAATCCGACAAGCTATTCACCAAAGACTTATTTAACGACTGGCACCAAACGGGCGAACGGCTCAAAGAGATTCCGGCGGTTAAGAATGTATTGTCAATCGGAGGTATTTATAACCTTGAAAGAAATGACAGCCTGGAAAAATTCAACGTAAAACCGCTGATTTCAACCTTGCCCACCACGCAGGCCGAGATGGATTCCATCCGGAACCGCATGCTGACGCTGAAATTTTATGACGATATACTACTAACGAAAGGCACAGGCCACCAATATGCCACCACCATGCTGGTGACCCTCGATCAGGAGAGTATTGACCGGAAAGACCGTAAGGCACTCATTGAACATATCACCGAGATTGCCGGTGGCTTTGCCGAAAAACACAAAGTCAGCATTCATTATTCAGGATTGCCCTACATACGCACCGTTAACTCGCTGAAATTAAAAGATGAGCTGACCATGTTCCTCTGGATGTCGCTGCTGGTCACGGCGCTTGTATTGTATTTGTTTTTCAGGTCAGTTAAGGCCATAATTTTTCCAATGCTGGTGGTGGTGGTCAGTGTAATCTGGTGCGTGGGAACGCTGGTGCTGCTGGGTTACAAAATCACCATTCTTACTGCACTAATCCCGCCGCTTATTGTTATTATCGGCATACCCAACTGTATTTTCCTGACCAATAGTTTCCACAGGGAATACAAGGGGCATGGCAACAAAATCAAAGCCATTGCGCGGGTAATTCAACGCATCGGAAACGCTACCTTCCTGACCAACTTCAATACGGCCCTTGGCTTTGTCACCTTCGCCTTTACCCAAAGCGACATTCTGAAAGAATTCGGAATCCTTTCTTCCATCAATGTAATGCAGGTGTTCTTCCTGAGTATGACCATCCTGCCTGTTTTTTATTCTTTCGGGCCTTCGCCCAAACCTAAACAAACAAAGCATCTCGATAACAAACTGCTTTCGGGGGTGGTAAGCCGGCTAACCGGTATTGTTACCCATTACAGGCCGCTGGTGTATGCAATAACAATTATTATCATGGCGGTTAGCATTTACGGCATAACTAAAATAAAAACAACCGGTAATTTCACCGATGATATTCCACGCAATGATCAGATCATGGTTGATCTCCGTTTTTTTGAGTCAAGGTTTCATGGGGTAATGCCTTTTGAAATCATGATTGATACCAAAAAGAAAAACGGGGTGATGAAACTGCAAACCCTCAAAAAAATTGATGCCTTGCAGCAGCGCCTTGAAAAATATCCTGAGTTCTCAAGAGCACTATCAATTGTTGAGGTTATCAAGTTCTCAAAACAGAGTTTCTACGGGGGCGACAGCAGTGAATATAAATTACCCGGTAACGAAGAGGTCGCGTTTCTGCTGCCCTACGCCCAGCACACAAGCCTGAAAGGTTCTGCCAGCAGTTCGTTTTTAGACAGTAACAAGCAGGTCACCCGGCTGAGTGTGCAAATGGCCGATATCGGCACCACCGAAATGCAAAGAATTACTGATCAGATAAGACCTGTGGCTGATTCAATCTTTCCGCCCGATAAATTCAACGTCATACTCACCGGGTCGAGTATCGTATTTTTAAAGGGTAC
>JBIICM010000184.1:0-4986 GCA_044238875.1 Flavobacteriales bacterium
TTTTTACCTTCCCTGCAAGTGAACAGCGGCTACACCTTGCAGAGCATTGATCTTAAGCAGGAATTCTCAAACGGCCTGCAGGTTGACCGTTCCGGTGTTGGCTCAAGCAATATGCAGGCCTCACTTGCTTTGCAATGGGCGCTGTTTGACGGAGGCCGGATGTTTCATAACTGGCACCGTTTGCAGGAAGAGGCGCAAATGGCCGGGTATGCTTTCAGGGATCAGGCCGGTAAAGTGGTTAGCACCGCATTGCTTGCCTATTTCGAGATTGTTCAGTTGCAGCAGCAACTAAAAGCCTTTCAGGCCGGCCTCGAAACTGCTGATCAGCAGTTACTCGTAAGCCGTACGCGCTTCGAATCAGGATCAGCAACAAGGCAGGAGCTATTGCAGGCTGAGATTGACAGAAACGTATGGACGGTGTTGATCATCAAAGAAAAAAGCAATATAAGATCGGCGAAAATAAAGTTGAATGAGCTGCTCGTACGTGAAGTAGATACTGAATTTTCAGTGATTGATTCCCTGCCGGCTTTTTACAATCAGTTTATTTCTTCTGCTGCTGAAACCCCGGATCTTTCCGAAAACCCGGGTTTGCTCTATGCTGCATCAAGCAAGCGGCTGGCAGCACTTGCAGTTAGTTCTTTAAAAGCCGACTTCTACCCGAGGCTGATGCTGAATGCAGGGTATCAGTTTGGCCGCACAAACAGTGAGGGCGGTTTTGCACTTTTCAACAGAAGTATTGGTCCGGCAGCGGGTTTAGGAATTACCTGGAATATCTTCAACGGAGGGGTCGTAAAAACTTCACTACGCCATGCCGGATTCATGGAGGAAAAAGCCGGTCTGGCATTCAGAAGTCAGGAGCTGGCGCTGAAGGCGGCTTACAAAATGGCCAAAATACAGCTTGAAGACCAGCTGCAGATCAGCGCCCTTGAAGCATTGAATATGAGTGCTTCCCGACAAAATATGGAGCTGGCTCTTGAGCAGTTCAGACTGGGTAAATCTGATATGACGGCATTGAAAGAGGCACAGCGCAGCTATCAGGAAAGTATAAGCCGACTGAGCGCCGCTAAACGGTCGGCTTTAGCCGCTGAAATCGAACTGCTAAGGATTAGCGGAAAGCTAATCAGATAGTGATTAATAGGGGCTATGTGAGGTATAAATATTTGATGCTTTAGGCATCAGATTACAAACCCCTCAACCCAGCTTTCGAAATTGGTCTTTAACTGCCCCCTGCAAACAATTATATTTGTGGCATGAAGTACCCAGCAATTCCTTCCACGCTTTTTTCGGAGAACCGCAAGCGCTTTGCAGCAAAAATGAAACCGGGCAGTATAGCCGTTTTTGTTTCGAATGATGAGATGCCGCGCAGTGCCGATGCAACCTATGTTTGGCGACAAAACCCCGATCTGTTCTACCTGAGCGGGATTGATCAGGAACAAACAATACTGCTGCTCTATCCCGACTGCCCCAACCCACGGCAGCGGGAAGTACTTTTTATCCGTAAAACCAATGAGCTCATCGCCATCTGGGAAGGACATAAATACACAAAGGAAGAGGCCCGTGAGGCATCCGGCATTGAAAATATACAGTGGTCAGAGAGCTTTGAAAGTGTTTTCAGGGTTCTGATGACGTACACCCAAACAATATACTTAAACCAAAACGACCATGACCGCGCCAATACGCAGGTGCCTTACCTGGAGTTGCGGTTCGCCAGAGAGGTGAAGGAAAAGTATCCGGCACATCAGGTTGAAAGGGCATCTCCAATCATGCACAGTCTGCGTGCCATAAAATCTGACATTGAAATTGCCTTGATGAAAACAGCCTGCAGCATTACTGAGAAAGCATTCCGCAGGCTGCTGGCTTTTATCAAACCGGGCGTCTGGGAATATGAAATCGAGGCAGAAATCATTCATGAATTTATCCGGAACAGATCTACAGGTCATGCCTATACTCCGATTATTGCATCAGGGGCTTCAGCATGCGTGCTGCACTATATCGACAACAACCGGCAGTGCAGAGAAGGGGAGGTGCTACTGTTGGATTTCGGCGCCGAATATGCCAATTACATGTCTGACCTGACACGCTCGGTTCCCGTGAGCGGCCGATTTACAGAACGGCAAAAACAGGTGTACAATGCGGTTCTGAGGGTGATGAAATATGCCAAATCAATGTTAAGGCCGGGCACACAGCCTTTGGATTACAATCGTGAAGTGGGTTTGCTCATGGAACAGGAACTGATTGGACTGGGTCTTTTAAAAGCTGAAGAGGTGAAAAAGCAGGATCCGGAAAATCCGTTGTATAAAAAGTATTTCATGCATGGCACTTCGCATTTCCTGGGAATAGATGTGCACGATGTGGGTTTCCGCTATGCCACGTTTGAGCCGGGTATGGTATTTACCTGTGAACCCGGTATTTATATTCCGGAGGAATCATTGGGTATCAGGCTGGAGAACGATATCCTGATCACTGAAAACGGTCCGGTTGACCTTATGGAAACCATTCCGCTTGATGCCGAAGAAATTGAAGAGATCATGCTTTCATGAGTGCAGTTTAAATTTTAACCGAAGATGTTTCCATCCGTTTCTCTCACTGGGACCAAAGCCTGGCAGGCGCTGAAAAAACATCAGGCCGATATGGCGCACGTTCATTTGCGCAACCTTTTCCGGGAGGATCCCCTGCGGGCGAATCGTCTCTCAATCAGCTGGCATGATCTCCTGTTTGATTACTCAAAAAACAGGATTACTGTTGAAACCATGCAACTCCTTTTCGGTCTTGCAGAAGAATGCAGGCTGAAAGAGGCGATTGAAGCCATGTTCACCGGGGAAGTGATTAATAAAACCGAGAACCGGGAGGTGCTGCATACTGCGCTGCGCAACAGATCCGCCTCCCCTGTAATGGTCAATGGAAGGGATGTTATGCCTGACATAAGGTCTGTATTGGGGCAGATGCGTTCATTCTGCCAAAGCATTCATGACAGAACACGCACCGGATATACCGGCAAAAAACTGACCCAGATTGTCAATATCGGCATCGGCGGTTCAGACCTCGGTCCGGTAATGGTTACAGAAGCCCTAAAGCCTTTTTGGAAAGATGGCATTGAGCTGCATTTTGTGAGCAATGTTGACGGAACGCAGATTGCGGAAATACTTAAAAAGGTTGATCCGGAAACAACATTGTTTATCATCGCCAGTAAAACCTTCACCACCCAGGAAACAATGGCCAACGCAAATACAGCAAGGGCATGGTTTATCGAAAGGTGCGGATCTGAAAAACATATAGCCGCCCATTTCGTGGCGGTATCTACCAATGCGGATGCTGTTAGGGCATTTGGCATTGATCCTGAAAACATGTTTGTTTTCTGGGATTGGGTAGGAGGGAGGTATTCGCTATGGAGTTCAATTGGCCTTTCGATCAGTCTGGCCATTGGCTTTGAACAATTCGAATCGCTGCTCCAGGGAGCTTATGAGGCGGATGAACATTTTCGCAACGCACCTTTTCAGGAGAATATTCCGGTAATTATGGCCCTGCTCGGCATCTGGTACGCCAATTTCTTCGGGGCCGCATCACACGCAATTCTGCCTTACGACCAATATTTACATCGTTTTGCTGCATACCTGCAACAGGGCGATATGGAGAGTAACGGCAAGTCGGTTGACCGAAACGGTAATCCTGTATCCTATTCTACCGGACCCATTATCTGGGGTGAACCCGGAACCAATGGTCAGCATGCCTTTTACCAGCTGATTCACCAGGGCACACAACTCATTCCTGCCGACTTCATAGCCCCTGCTATCAGCCAAAACCCCATCGGCGACCATCATCTGCTATTGATGTCGAATTTTTTCGCCCAAACCGAGGCGCTCATGAACGGAAAAACAGCCGAAGAAGTACATGCTGAACTTTCAGCCAAAGGCATGGGAGCGGATGAAATTGCATTTCATTTGCCATTCAGGGTTTTTTCAGGCAACAAACCCACAAATACCATACTGCTGAGAGAAATCAACCCGCACAATCTGGGTGCACTGATTGCATGCTATGAACATAAAATTTTTGCGCAGGGGGTGATCTGGAACGTATTCAGTTTTGATCAGTGGGGCGTCGAACTGGGCAAACAACTCGCCGGACGCATCCTTCCCGAACTGCCCGGCGATGAACCCGTTACAGGTCATGATGCCTCAACTAACCTGCTGATTAATAGCTGGAAGAAACTAAGGGTAAGGAAATAGAAGGGGCAAAAAAATCCCGCCTGACGGGCGGGATGAAAATCATGGACCACATGGGGCCTGGTTTTGCCTTATAGAACTACGCATAGGTTGTGCGCAGTGGTTCTATAATCAGACATGCACACCTCCTTTCGTTTAGTTAGGCCACAAAAATACGCATGAATTTTAATAGTACTATCTGAATATCCAAACCGTACCGAAAAATTATTGTACAGATTGATCTGATTTGCGCTGAATGTGCAAATTAATACAATCAGCTGAATTGGCCAAACAGCATCTTTAGCCGGTAAGCAATGTTTCAATTAGCAGATTATCAAACATATAATGGTTTGATTTATTTCCGTAAAGGCAAAAAAAAAGCCCTGCTTGCGGCAGGGCTGCGGTTCAAAAGATATTCAGTTATGCTTTTTTTACATTTACTGCATTCAATCCTTTTCTTCCTTCTTGGAGGTCAAATGTTACCCTGTCGTTTTCACGCACTTCATGCACAAGGCCTGTTACGTGTACGAAGAATTCTTTTTCTGACCCTTCTTCTTTGATAAATCCAAATCCTTTGGACTCATTAAAGAATTTAACTGTTCCGTTTTTCATTATGTGTTTAAATTTCGCCAAAGATAGACTTAATATTCATCACTATTACATTATGCAGCAGATTATGCTGCGGATTTTAAATGCAGTAAAATATTAATTTACAGTTAAGTATGCCGGGCCACAATTTGATGATTTACCAGGTTATTGTTATTTCATTGGTGCTGTAAGGCAAACT
>JBIICM010000185.1:0-4892 GCA_044238875.1 Flavobacteriales bacterium
CCTTTTGAACTGATGATGGGCAAGATCATCGGCATAGCCTGTGTGGGTCTTACACAGTTTCTGCTCTGGATTGTGCTTACAGGCGGTATATATAGCTTTTTTATGGCTACGGTAGTAAAAGACGCTTTCAGTGCCGAAAAGGTGCAGGAAATGGTGGTGAAAAGCCCGGAAGGTACCGGAGCCGATGTAGAGCAGGTTGAGGCTGTAAGCCAGCTAGTTCAGGGGGTTGGGCGGATCAACTGGGGCGTGATTCTCCCGTTTTTCCTCTTTTATTTTATTTTCGGTTATCTGCTTTACGGTGCCCTCTTTGCGGCCATAGGCTCTGCAGTTGACAGTGAGGCCGATACCCAGCAATTTATGCTTCCCATTACCATACCCCTGATATTCTCATTTGTCATGGCGCAGGCTGTAATCAATGAACCTTCGGGAACACTGGCCAAATGGCTTTCCATCATACCCTTTACATCACCCGTGATCATGATGGTGCGGCTGCCTTTTGGAGTGCATTGGACAGAGCTGTTATTGTCGGTACTGATGCTGATCGGCGGATTTATTTTTACCACCTGGCTCGCCGGAAAGATTTACCGAACGGGTATTTTGATGTACGGCAAGCGCGTCACATGGTCGGAGTTGTTTAAATGGCTGCGGTATTGAATCCGTCCTGGCCAGCTTAATTTCATGCAATGTTGACGCAGGGGCTTGTAATAAGGACCACCGGGAGTTTTGTAACGGTTAAGACCCCTGACGGCGCGCTTCACGAATGCCGGCTGAAGGGGCTAATCCGCACCAGAGGGCTCAGAACCACCAACCCCGTAGCAGTTGGCGACCGCGTTTTGCTTGAACAATCGGCACCGGGCGAATATGTAATCAGTGATATCGCTGAGCGCGAAAATTACATCATCAGGCGCTCGGTGAACCTTTCGGCACAGGCGCAAATCATTGCCGCAAATATTGATCAGGCTGTTTTGGTGGCCACTGTGCATGCACCCAGAACTTCAGCCGGTTTCATTGATCGTTTCTTAATTACCTGTGAGGCATATCATATCCCGGCCTTGATTGTTTTTAATAAATGTGATCTGTGCGATAAGCCTGAGGAGCAGGCTCTGCTCACCTATTTCAGAGCAATGTATGAGGCTGCCGGATATCCGGTGCTTGAAGTTTCTGCAGTGAGTGGTTTGAACCTTGATCAGCTGAGGGCATGTTTACAAGGCAAGATTACACTTTTTTCAGGCCATTCAGGTTCGGGAAAATCAAGCCTGATTAATCAGTTAAATCCGGCGCTGCAGCTGCGTACCGGCGACATATCCGCCGTACACCAAAAAGGAAAACATACGACCACCTTTGCTGAGATGCTCGAAATTGATAAGAATACCTGGCTGATAGACACACCGGGTGTGAAAGAGTTTGGCCTGGTTGATATGGAACCCCGTGAGCTGCGGCACTATTTTACTGAATTCAGTGAAGTAGCTGCTCATTGTCGCTTTTCCAACTGCATGCACCAGCAGGAACCGGGCTGCGCAGTGCGGCTAGCCGCCGAACAAGGAAAGATACATCCCGGAAGGTATCAGTCGTATCTTGGTTTGTTGCAATCTGACGAATTAATTTCCTGATTCATGCGGGCGGTGATACAAAGGGTAACTGAGGCCTCAGTGCATATTAGCGGAAAGCAACATGCCCGCATCGGAAAGGGGTTGCTCATTTTACTGGGTGTTGGTGAGGAGGATGTGCTGGAAGACATCGTATGGCTGGCAGCTAAAATTGCAGGAATGCGTATTTTCTCAGATGCAGAGGGTGCAATGAATCTTTCGCTGAACGATGTAAACGGTGAGGCCCTTGTAGTGAGTCAGTTCACTTTGTATGCCTCAACCCGTAAGGGCAACAGGCCATCATTTATCAGGGCGGCAAAACCGGAGTATGCTTCAAAACTGTACGAAATATTTTGCAAACAACTGAGCAAGGAAATGAGCCGTACAGTTAAAACGGGGATTTTTGCTGCTGATATGAAAGTTGAGCTGATCAATGATGGTCCGGTAACCATTTTGATTGATTCCCGCAACAGGGAATAGTCAGCAGAAAAGGGGTGTTTCCAATAATTTTTAAGCGTTTGTAATACCAGTTTGTTTTAATTACTTTTGCCATAGATTTGAAAATTCTACACAAAAAATTCATGGTGTTTCAATGTAAGCACGGAAACAAAAACCTGATGCAATGAAAATAAAATTCTACATAACTCTTTTACTCTCCTTTTTCGCAGCTTTTTCAGCAGGCATGCTGAAAGCACAAACAACACTGTTTACCGAAAACTTCAACGGAAACAGCTATGGTTTCGCACTCAATACAACGGATGTAGGTTCATCAAACGCAGCCAGCAACTACAATTACTGGGTTGTAAACAATTCATACACTGGCGGGCAGGGGAATGCAGGTACATGCCTTGGCTTAATCCCAATGAGTTACACATTTCAGAACACCCCGACTCAGGCTGCCGGTATTACAGGAGGCCCCACCAGCAAATACATGCATATCACCTCCCCGGGAGGAACCATGAATGCAGGTTACCTTGGCGTTGATAATCTCTGCGTTTTGGCCCAGAACTATTTCACCCGCATGAGCAATGATGTTTCAACCACAGCATTCTCAGATGTCACTGTGAAATTTTGGTGGATTGGTACCGGGGCCAACAATTCGCATATTGAACTTTATTACAGCACCAACGGCGGCAGCAGCTGGACCATGGTTCAGGAATTTGTATCCAGTTACACCTTCTCTAATCCCAATTATGTGTTTGCCAACAATCCCATCTGGAAACAACACGCTGTAACCATTCCCCAGTTTGGCAATCAGGCCACCCTGCGTTTTGGCTTTCGGCTGATGAACGGTTCACACGGCAACCAGATTTACAATCCCAGTATAGGTTACGGCTTTGATGACTTTGAAATTACAGGTTCAAATTCGAGCGCAACCCCAACCATTACAACGGCTTTCGCTCCCCAGACTTCCTATTGCCCGGGTGCTAAAATCACCGTTCCCTTTACCTCTACCGGCGTCTTTTCAGGCAGCAATGTATACCAAGTTCAGCTTTCTGACGCAAGCGGAAGTTTTTCCAACCCTGTTGAAATAGGCATCCTGACTTCAACATCCAATGCAGGTGATATACCGGCTACCATTCCGGCTGCCGCAACGCAGGGAAGCGCTTACAGGGTTCGGGTAGTTTCAACCAGCCCGGCTGTAACAGGAACGCCCAATACAACTGATTTTTCAATAGCGCCTGCAGCGCCAATTCAGATTACCTCAGATCCGGCAGGTGCAAGCAACCTCTGTGGCGGCTCCATCAGCCTGAGTATTCCTTCCGGTTACACAAACATTAAATGGACCCCGGGCAACCAGTCTACCAGCTCCATTACAGTAACAGAAGCTGGTGAATATGCAGTATCGGCCATTAATTCAGCCGGCTGTCAGGCATCATCTGCAGTTATCAATATCAGCGAGGCTGCGCCGCCGGTTGCCAACTTCACCTATAATCAGCCTTCCGGTTACCTTGTTGAATTTACAAATACCACTGAAAACGGGGTGAGTTATTTCTGGAATTTCGGATCAGCCTCCACCACCAGTGTGAATCCTACATTTACTTTTCCCTTCGACGGTGAATATCCTGTAACACTTATCGCCACAGGCCCCTGCGGCAGTGATACCATTATCATCAAAGTAATCGTGAAAAAATTTGTTGGACTTGATGGTGTTAAAGTTTTTGAAAGGATCAATCTCTATCCGAATCCGGTAAAAGAGCAGCTGCATCTCAGTATCAGCACAAACGCACCTGTGGCATGCGGAATTGCGGTTTTCAATATAATCGGCAGCAAAATCTATGAGGAGAATAAAGTTTTTAACGGCGATCAGCACCATTCCCTCAACGTTAAAAACTTAAAGTCAGGTGTTTACTTTATCAGGTTTAGCACCCCTAAAGAACAATCCACCTTTAGATTTGTAAAAGACTAATTTCTAAAACCCAATCCCAATATGAAACACTTAATCAAAAACACCTTTTTTGTCTTTCTTTCTGCTGCACTTTTTTTCTCCCGACTTGATGCGCAAACAACACTTTTTACTGAAAGTTTCAATTCGCCCAGTGTAACAACATTTACCTTAAATACAAGCGACATTGGCTCTGTTGCTGGTACAGCAGACAATAAATGGGTAATAAATAATATTTACCAAGGAAGTGCTTTTAGTGGAGATACACCAAATCAGCCTGCAGGCATTGGAGGTTCTCCCAATTCCGGTTATTTACATATATCCGGACCTCCATTACTTTTAGGGATAATTCCCAATCCACAAAATGCAAATTTTTTAGCCCCTGCTGATGGCAATAAGCTGGCCAAAATGGGCGGTGGCGTTTCAACCATAGGAGCTACCAATGTTAAAATCAGTTTTTGGGTTCTTTGCGTTGGGGATGATATCGCTACTGACGCTTATTATGGCAGAACTTACTATAGCATAGACGGTGGAACAAACTGGATTAAGAATCCGGAAGAATATGTGCAAATAAACAACTGGAAACAGGTAACGGTAACAAACCCTGCATTTGATAATCAGGCTGATTTGCGCTTTGCTTTCATGTGGGTGCAAAATAGTGCCAACGCTGTTTCGGCAAAGGACCCTTCATTCTCCGTTGATGATCTTAAAATCGAGGGAACCACCGGTGCTGCCAACTCCATTACTACCTCATTTAGTCCGCAGGCTTCCTATTGTCCGGGTGCTTCAATCACTGTACCTTTTGCTTCAACAGGTTCTTTCACATCCGGCAATATTTATAAGGTCCAGCTTTCTGATGCCAGCGGTAGTTTTGCCAACCCGGTAGAGATAGGTACATTCAGCTCAACAGCCAATTCGGG
>JBIICM010000186.1:0-4850 GCA_044238875.1 Flavobacteriales bacterium
CGGATGCCGGACGTATGCCTCGAGCGTTTCAATGCCCTTCATCAGCTGAGCCTCCTTAATTATAACCACCTGATATTCGCTCATCATGGGAAATCGCCTGGCAGTGGCGATAACATCAGCTGCACTTGCATCAAGGCCATAAAGCACACTCTGGTTAAAATCCCGTTCAGCTTCACTCAGCACATTCGACTGAATATAATCCGCAATCTGGTCAATGTAAAAAGGCTCTTCCCCGCATAAAAAGTAAAGGGGGTGATATTTTCGTGCAGCCAGATCCTTAATTACGGCTTCTGCAGTTTGTTGTGGCATACCGTCAGTCGAATCTCAGGTGTTTAACGGTATGTCCGTTATGAATTAATTCGTTGAGCGATGCTATACCTATTTTAATGTGATCATCAACAAAGTTTGCAGTAACAACGGTGTCACTCTTCTCGGTTTTTACACCATTGGCAACCATGGGCTGATCGCTCACCAACAGCAATGCTCCGGTAGGAATTTTATTGTAAAAACCTACACTGAAAATGGTCGCAGTTTCCATATCAATGGCCATGGCACGCATTTTACGGAGGGTTTCCTTGAACTCATCATCATGTTCCCAAACCCTGCGGTTGGTTGTGTAAACAGTGCCGGTCCAGTAATCTTTATCGTAATTGCGGATAGATGTTGATACTGCTTTCTGAAGACTGAACGCCGGCAGGGCAGGCACTTCCGGGGGGAAATAGTCGTTGGAAGTTCCCTCGCCCCTGATGGCAGCAATCGGAAGAATCAGATCACCCACTTCGTTTTTCTTTTTTAGCCCACCGCATTTGCCTAGAAAAAGGCAGGCTTTTGGCTGAATGGCAGATAACAAATCCATAATAATGGCAGCGTTCGGACTGCCCATGCCGAATTTAATGATGGTGATGCCATTGGCGGTGCAGTTGGGCATTGGCCGGTCGCTTCCAACAATAGGAGCCTCCATAAATTCGGAGAACTTTTCCACATAATTGGTGAAATTAGTCAGCAGTATATATTTGCCGAATGCTTCCAGGGGTAAGCCGGTATATCGGGGCAGCCAGTTGGCAACGATTTCTTCTTTACTTTTCATGAACGGAAAATCATATGATATGCCCGAACTGCTCTTGCCTGCATTTGATGCACGCATCCGGACTGATGTACAAAGAAAGGAAATTTTTGATGCATTCAGAAAAAGGTTTGTGACATTAAGCCCCGAAGAATGGGTAAGGCAACACATGTTGCATTATATGGTCGGCTATCTGGGCTATCCGGCCGGTTTGATGGGTGTAGAGGTATCACTTCGGCTGAATGGTCTTTCAAAAAGGGCTGATATTGTGGTGTATGGCACCAATGCCGATCCATGGATGCTGGTGGAGTGCAAGGCTGCTCATGTTCCGCTTGGTCAGGCAGTTTTTGATCAGGCTGCACGTTACAACCTGCGCATGCGGGTGCCCTATCTTGCCATTACAAACGGATTGAAACTTATGGCAGCAGAGGTGTCGCATGCGCAGCAATCAATAAAGCTGCTGCAGGGGATGCCCCAATACATGGGTACCTGAAAAAACCTCTGAAATTCAGGGGTGTTTCCGTCTTTTCTCTTAAAACCAGTCTTTGCGCTTAAAATACCAAAGCATTGCGCCGGTAATACTCAGCATCACAGCCCAAACAGCAGGATATGCCCATTTGACATGCAATTCAGGCATAAATTCGAAATTCATACCATACAAACCTACGATAAATGTGAGGGGTATAAATATGGTGGCAATAATGGTAAGGGTTTTCATAACCTTGTTCATTTTGTTACTGATTGAACTCAGGTAAACATCCATCATGCCACTGGTAAGGTCGCGGTAGGTTTCCAGGGTGTCGATGGCATGCACGCAATGATCGTAAACATCCCGCAAATAAATATCAGTATTACCTTGCAGAAAGCGGCTGTCGCTTTTGGTTAACTGGCCAATTACTTCACGCATGGGCCATATTGCTTTTCGGAGGTAAATAAGCTCTTTCTTTATCCGGTGAACCTCTGCAAGATTACCTGACCTAACTTCATCAAGCAGTTGAAATTCAAGTTCCTGCAACTGGTCGCCAATCTTCTCAAGCACAACAAAATAATTGTCAACAATCATGTCAAGCATCGAATAAACAAGGTAATCAGCACCCGACTTCCGAAGCTTTAAATTACCCTTTTTCAGGCGCTCTCTCAGGGGACTAAAAAGATCGCCCTGGTCTTCAATGAAACTCACAATGGTATTACCTGAAAGTACAAGGCTCAGCTGTTCAGTAACAATGCTCTTTTGCTGCGCATCGAAATCAATCATTTGCACTACAACATATAAATATTCGTCATAGTCGTCGATTTTGGGTCTTTGTTCAGTATGTACAATATCTTCTGTAACCAATGCGTGCAGCTCAAGCTGTTTGCCAATCTGCTCAATCAGTTCAGGGTTGTGAATACCGGTTATGTTGAACCAGAAAACATCCTCTCCGTTATGGTGAAAGCGAATTTCACCTGCCTGAATTGATTCGCGGTGTTGCAATTCAGCCTGATTGTATCTAAATAGTTCTGCCGTAACAGGGAAGTCGCGTTCTTCACCAAAATAAGCTACTGTACCAGGCGCCATCCCTGCTTTGCGGCCATACCTTATTCTTCGGTAATTGGGCAATTTCAGGGGTTTTGATGGTTTGCTCATGTGCGTTGGTTGATCCTGCCAAAATACTGCGAATAGCAGGAGGAAACAAAACCTTCATAGCAGTTTCAGAAACCGCTGATTATCATGTTTTCAGGAAAAGCAGTCAGTACATCTGAAGATTTTAACAATATTAGCTGCCTGAATTATGAAAAAAATTGTTCTGACTACCGTTCTAACGGTCGCATGCCTTGCGCAGATGATGGCCGACGAAGGCATGTGGTTGCCTTTGCTACTTAAGCAACTCAATGAACCCCGAATGCAGGAGTTAGGTCTCCGACTGAGCGCTGATGACATTTACAGTATCAATAAATCAAGCCTGAAAGATGCCGTTGTGCAGTTTGGCCGCGGATGCACCGGTGAACTGGTGAGTGAAAAAGGACTGATGTTCACAAATCACCATTGCGGGTACGGACAAATACAAGCGCATTCAAGCCTTGAAAAAGATTACCTTAAAAAAGGTTTCTGGGCGAAAAAGCGTTCTGAAGAACTGCCCAATCCGGGTCTCACGGTTACTTTCATTGTGCGGATGGAAGATGTTACGGCAAAAATCACCGCCGGATTTGATACAGTAAGTTCAGAAACCCGCCGGGAAAGTCTGGTAGCGGCCCGCTCGGTTGAACTGACAAGGAAAGTAATTGAAGGAACCCATTATGAAGCTTTTGTTCGTCCCATGTATCAGGGCAACGAATATTATCTTTTTGTGACAGAAGTGTTTCGTGATATTCGTTTGGTTGGGGCACCGCCTGCATCCATTGGTAACTATGGTAAAGATACCGACAACTGGTCATGGCCGAGACATACGGGCGATTTTAGTGTTTTCAGAATTTATGCGGGCAAAGACAATAAGCCCGCTGATTATTCACCTGAAAATGTACCCTACCGTCCGAAGCATTTTTTTCCTGTTAATATTTCAGGTCTTGACGAACTTGATTTTACGATGGTGTATGGTTTCCCGGGGCGCACCAGTGAATACCTCAGTTCGTATGCCGTTGAACAGATTGTTCATCAGAGCAACCCGATCAAGGTGGACCTACGGGCCAGAAGGCTCGATGTAATGAAGCCGGCCATGGATGCCGACAGGGAAGTGTATATCCGCTATGCTGCCAAATACTCTTCAGTGAGCAATTACCATAAAAAATGGGCAGGTGAAACCAGGGGTTTGCTCAGGGCCGATGCCATCGGTAAAAAACAACAGCAGGAGCAATTGTTCACCATGCGTATCGGAGCCGACGAAAAGTTCAGTCAGTACCGTGAAATTCTTCCAAAACTCAAAGAAAAATATGCTTTTCTGGCAACATTGCAGCCGGAAGCCGACCTGATGACAGAAGGTATGCTTGCGGTTGAGGTGCTGAAATTAGCCAGCTCCCTGCGTGATATTTCAGTCATTAAGGGCAAGGAAATATTCTCAGGCGCATCCCGCGAAAAAATCAGCATTGTTGAACAGCAGGTGAAGGATTTTCAAAAAGATTATCACATGCCGATTGATCTCAGGATTATGCAAAAAATGCTGTACCGTTACCTTGAACTGTCAACAATAAAGGCCTTGCCGGAGCAGCTGGCAGGGCTTTCTGCTCAGCCTGATCAGGCGCGTTTGAATGAACTGGTTGAAAATCTGTTTTCGGCCAGTATTATTGATAATGCTGATTCACTGCTAAACCTTATTGGTCGGGCAGATACCTCCTTGCCGGGCAAGTTGCGAAACGATCCGCTTATGCAGGTGGCCGTTTTTTATTTCGACCATTATAAAAATAAGATTGGCAAGGATTTACAGGCGCTGAACAACAACCTGGTAGCGCTGAACCGGCAGTACATGAAGGCACTGCGTGAGGTTTTTACCGAAAAGGTTTTTTACCCTGATGCCAACTCAACCCTGCGGCTGGCTTATGGCAGGGTAGAGGGGTATGCTCCTTCTGACTCGCTGGTTTATCCCTGGTTCACTGATGCCGAAGGTATCCTTGCCAAGTATGCCGGAGGAAATCCTGACTATGAGCTTGACTCAGTGCTGGCCTTACGCATTCGCAAGCGTGATTTTAGACGATATGCCGATAAGCAGGGTAAACTGCGCACCTGTTTTATCGCCAGCAACCATACCACCGGCGGTAATTCCGGAAGTCCGGTGCTGAACGGCAAGGGTGAACTGGTGGGTATTAATTTCGACAG
>JBIICM010000187.1:0-4821 GCA_044238875.1 Flavobacteriales bacterium
TCGCCGGCCTATAATCCTGCATTTCCATCTTGCTAACTTTAAGATTTGCCGGGGTGCACCATATTTCCTGCGTGAGAATATCAGGAATCTCCAGCTCCAGGTCTCTTTTGATGCGTCTTTTTCTGAGCGTGCTAAGCAGACAAAAACTATTTTCGCTGACACTTACATACTGCTCCGGCTGATAATGTAGATAAATGTTTCCCAACAGCACCGCTTGAATCATTTTAAAGTTCACTTCGGTTTGCAGCAACTCCCTAAGGTATTTGTAATCACCCCTGAAGAACGTGCCATCCACCCTATTGATTAATTTTAAAGAGTCTTTGGTAATAAAAACCCTAACCACTTCAATGCCCAGTGCGGGGGTAATTGACACCCAGATGGCGGAGTCTTTTCTTATCCGCAAGGAGGCGGTAAAAGAGTTTTGCTTTTTATCAATTTCAGCACTGGCAGCAATTCTCGCCGAAAACCATTCGAATCGCGTATCCGTGGCTGTCAGGTTTTTCAGCAGGCTGTCGGGCAGGGGGCAATTCAGGCCGGTTGCCGGCAGGGTGTCTTTTGCCGGAGGGGGCAAATCCTTTCTTGTGCGGCATGCCATTGAAGCCAAAATAAACCATAGCGCAAAAAAAAGGAGTATGGTAACATGCCGTTTCATTCGTCTGCCTTAAGACCCTCCCTGATTTTTTTGTCAAGCCTTTGGGCATCACCTCCAAGCTGTTTTGCCTGTTTCCAGCTTTCAACTGCGAGATCTTTTTTGTCAAGAATCCAGTAAATGTCGCCTTTGTGCTCTACAATGGTGCTGTTTGAACCGCCTCCGCTTGCAATGGCTTTTTCTATCCAAACAAGCGCTTCGGATGCTTTACCTGACTGAAAAAGAACCCATGCATAGGTGTCTTCGTACGACGGCCTGCCGGGCTCCAGTTCGTTGCACCTTTTGGCAAGTGCGGCAGCCTTCTCGAGTTTTACTTTTCTAACGGATAAATAATAGGCATAATTGTTCAGCACATAGGTGTTCTGAGGGTCGTAACCCAAGGCTGACTCATAGGCTTCGTCGCTTTCGGCGTACTTTTTCAGATGGTGACAGGCATCTCCCAGGTTGGCCAGCAGCTGTACCGAGAGTTCCTTGTTGTCAACCGTTACCAGCAAACCTTCCTTGAAGGCCTCCACAGCCGGCTCATATTGCTTAAGCTGCATGAACGAAAGCCCCTTATAAAGAAAGAAAACAGGCTGTTGCGGAAAGAGCGCACAAGCCTCCGTGCTTAATTCGTTCAGTTTTTTAGTTTCATCCAATTCGTTCAGCGTCAGCAAGAGTTGATTCCAGACAGAGAAGCGACTCTTATCAATGCTGATGGACTGCTCGTATTGGGCAAAGGCGTCTTTGTACTTTTCTTCCATGAAGAAATAATCTCCGAGTATTGCTTTTGCGCGGGCATCCTGGGGGTGCACTTTAACCATCACCTGACACAATTCAAGTACTTGTGATTTTAGTTCAGGAAATGCCCCTATTAATTCAAAATAAGAGGCCACAACCTGCAATTTGAGCTCTATATCTCCCTCCGGATTTTCAAAAGCCTTGAGTAATTCTGAAAATGATTTTTGATTATCCCCCTGCTTCCTGAAGAAATCAGCCAGAGAGAAATGAACGTTTGGGTTCTGCGGATCACGCTTCAGTATTTCGTCATACTGCTCAAGGGCCTTGGCCGGTTTATTATCCGCCATGTAAATTTCGGCAAGTATGCCATAGTAACCGGGCTCTTCAGGATTTGCTGCAATGAGCTTTCGGATCTCATCAATTGCTTTCTGTGTTTTTTCAAGTTTTAAGTAGAGGTTTTTCTTCTGAATGGCAAGTTCTTCCGAGTAACCCTCTCTTTTTTCAATCCGGTCATATATTTTGAGGGCATCCTCAAACTTTCTGACCCTGATATATGCTTCCCCCAACTGGTATAGCGCTTCGGTATCGCCGGGTTCCTTCTCCAGCAAATCATTGAGCATCGCTATTTGTTTGGTGGTTTGACCCGTCTCACCATAAATTTCGGCTAAAGATCTCTTGTACCAGCTATTACGGGGGTTAAATTTTACGGCCAGTTCAGCGCTCATGCGGGCAAGATCGGCATTACCCGTTTGCAGGTAAACCTGACTTAACTCATAATGCGCTGCATCATTTCGGGGGTCAATCCGTATGGCCTGCTGAAGCTTGCTTTGTGCCTGCTGAAAATTGCCCAGTGTTTTATCTTTAATGGCTTCATAAAAAAGAAAACTAAAATCGAGCTGTTCCTTTTCGCTCAAACGCTCCTCATGGTGGTGTGCCGCTTTTACATGGTCATTCTTTACCCTGCAGGCTACGCTCATGCTGAGCAGAAACAGAAATAGCAGGATTCGGAAATCCGTCATGGATAATCAGCTGCCCTGAATGGTTGAGTAATCACCCAGACTAAGGTCGAGGGCTTGCAATTGAACGCTTACATTGCTGCCAACCATTGAGTTCATGATCACTGCGTTTTGAATATGGCTGTTTTTCTGAATGATGCTGTTCTTGATAACGCTGTTTTCAACCCTGGTATTTTCCGCAATTGAAACAAAAGGTCCGATCACAGACCCCCTGATTTCAACGTTTTTTCCTATGATGCAGGGCTGAATGATGGTTGAATCTTCCTGCTTAATGCTTGCGTCGAGCTGCAGATCACCGTCAGAAAAATGCTTTAGCCAGCGACGGTGGGTTTCAACGGTTGCCTGCCTGTTACCGCAATCGAGCCATTCGTTTACCTGACCGGGGGCAAACCGGAGACCCTTGCGTTGCATGTTTTCGAGGGCGTTGGTGATCTGATACTCTCCTTTCTCACGAATATCATTATCGATCAGGTGCTGCAGTTCGGCACGTAGATTTTTTCCGTCGCGGAAATAATAAATCCCTATGATGGCCAGGTCGGAAACGAATACCTGCGGTTTTTCAACAAAGTCGGTGATCAGTCCTTCCTGATTGATTTTTACAACTCCGAAAGGCTTAGGGTCTTCTACTTTTTGCACCCAGATCACTGAATCCATGCCTTCATCGAGCTGAAAGTCTGCTTTAAAAAGGGTATCGGCAAACGCCACAATCAGCTTTCCTTCTAATGAAGGCGCTGCGCAAAGCACGGCATGGGCGGTGCCCAGCGGTTCCTGCTGATGGTAGATTGTACCGCGAGCGCCTACCTGAGCAGCTACATCAATGAGGTTACTTTCAACCTCTTTACCAAAGTCGCCGGTGATAAAGGCAATTTCTTCAACCGGCTCCTGGCAGGTTTTAACCAGCTCCTCCACAATGTGATGAACCATTGGTTTTCCGGCAAAGGTGATAAGCGGCTTGGGAGTAACAAGGGTATGGGGGCGCATTCTTTTGCCCATCCCGGCCATCGGAATTATAATTTTCATAGTGTATCTGCTTAGTGTAACCCGGTATGACCGAAACCACCAGCTCCTCTTTCTGAAGCGGCCAGCTCCGGTGTTTCTTCCCATTCGGCTGTTTCATGCCGGCTGATAACCAGCTGGGCAATCCGCTCCCCGTCGTTGATGGTGAATGCTTTATTGGAAAGGTTCACCAGAATTACTTTGATTTCACCACGGTAATCGGCATCAATGGTTCCGGGAGCATTGAGTACCGTAACTCCGAATTTGGCGGCCAGTCCGCTGCGCGGCCTTACCTGACCCTCAAACCCTGCCGGAATTTCAGTAAAAAGACCGGTTGGTATTAAAGCTCTTTCAAGCGGGCCAATGGTAACCGGATCGCTGAGGTCAGCGCGGAGATCGCAGCCGGCGGCATGAGCGGTTGCATAGTCGGGCAGCGGGTGGCGGGATGTATTCCTGATCTTGATCTTCATGGGGAATTTTCAAGGGTTCGCGGCGGTGAAATTATGCTTTTTTTGCGAACCAAGGGCAAAACGGCAATCAGGCAAAACAAAAGCAACAGTGCCAGCCGGCTTATCCAGCCTGCAAAAGAATTTCCGTCAGGAAGAATCGGTGTCAATGCTGCAAGACCGATACCCAGAACCATAACAAGTGAGATCCGGCCCAGCTGATAGGGAACCGGATAAAATTTCTGTCCGAGCAGGTAGGAGCAGATCATCATAAGCAGGTACACCACAAATGTGGCCCATGAAGCACCCATGTAACCGTAAAGCGGAATCCACCAGTAGTTGAGAAGCACCGTCAACAGTGCGCCCCCGACAGTCATCCAGGCCCCGAGGTTTGTTTTGTCATTGAGTTTAAACCAGATACTCAGGTTGAAATAAATACCCAGGAACATGTTGGCCAGCATTAAAACCGGCACTATGTTCAGCCCTTCATGATAACCATCGCCGATAAAATGGCGAATCAGGTGCATAAACAGCATAACAGCCAGATAAATCAGGCTGCAGGCCATCACAAACCAGTTCATTACATCCGCGTAAATTTGCTTTGCATCGCGGTGAGCGGCATGGGAGAAGAAAAATGGTTCTGCAGCAAAGCGAAAGGTCTGAATAAAAATCGTCATCAGGATGGCCACTTTGTAACAGGCGCCAAACACACCGAGATCATGCATGGCACGGTCGGCTGGAAGCTGGTATTTAAGGCTTACCCGGCTGAACATTTCATTGGTGATGCCTGCAAGGCCTCCCACCAGCAGCGGCAATGAATAGCGCATCATCTCTTTCCAACGGAAGGCATCCAGTTGTTTTTTTAACCTGCTGTTTACAAGCGTTGTCCACATTTCGGGCATAAGCATCAGGAAAGTTACCAGGCTTGAAACCAGGTTGGCCACAAACACATAACCCACACCAATTTTTGGGTCATAAATCATTTCAGTAAGTT
>JBIICM010000002.1:0-55424 GCA_044238875.1 Flavobacteriales bacterium
AACGCGCAAGATGATGCGTATGATGAACGACCGTAGTAAAATGGCCAACCTAATGCGGGGGATGCAGGCCATGAAACGCTAAACTTTTGCGGATGAATCTGCTTGATGGAAAGCTCGCGGCAGCCAGTATAAAGGAACGAATCTTATCGGTTACCTCAAAAATTCCACGTGATCTGCCGGTGCCGCAGCTTGCTGCAATTCTAATCGGACATGATGGTGCAAGTGAAACTTATGTGGCAGCCAAAGTTAAAACCTGCGCACAGCTGGGGTTTAAATCGCACCTGATAAGATTTCCCGCTGCTGTGAGTGAGCATGAATTGCTTGAAACTATCCACCAGCTGAATCATGATCCGCTGATTCACGGAATAATCGTTCAACTGCCGCTGCCTGATCATATTGATGCGCTGAAAGTATCAATGGCGGTTGATGTTGGCAAGGATGTAGATGGTTTTCACCCTGAAAATCTGGGTCGATTGATGCTCGGCTTGCCCGGTTTTATTTCTGCAACCCCTAGGGGAATTCTGCTCCTTTTGCAGGAATTTGGTGTTGAAACCGCAGGAAAACATTGTGTGGTAGTTGGCCGAAGTAACATAGTGGGTACACCGGTGAGTCTGCTCATGAGCCGTAACAACAATCCCGGAAATTGCACCGTTACCCTCTGCCATAGCCGCACGCCTGATCTCGGGGGGGTTACCCGGCTTGCAGATATTTTAATTGTGGCCCTAGGTAAACCCGGTTTGATTACCGCTGATATGGTTAAACCGGGGGCAGTAGTCATAGATGTTGGTATTACACGCATTCCGGACAATACCAGCACAAAAGGCTACCGCATAAGCGGAGATGTCGATTTTAATGCTGTGGCACCGAAAACATCCTGGATTACCCCCGTACCCGGCGGGGTAGGGGCAATGACCATCGCTGCGCTGATGCAAAATACACTCGAAGCCTGGCAAAGAACTGTAACTGCCTGAAGGCCGCAATGGATTACGAAAAGCAATTACTTTTAGATTCAGGCCATTGGCTGCCGCTGATGGAAGACTTTTATACCATTCAGGGTGAGGGCTATCACACAGGCAAAGCAGCTTATTTTATCCGGCTTGGAGGTTGTGATGTGGGTTGTCACTGGTGCGATGTAAAAGAATCATGGAATGCTGATTTGCATCCGCTTACCTCAATTGAAGTGATAGCAGAAAAAGCGGCATCCTGTGAATCGCGCTCGGTTGTGATTACCGGCGGCGAACCGATGATCTATAACCTTGACCCGCTTTGTGAAGTTTTAAGGGAAAAAGGGATTCAAATATATCTTGAAACTTCAGGTTCGTGGCCACTCAGCGGTTCGTTCGACTGGATTTGTCTATCTCCAAAAAAGTTTAAAAAGCCCCTTCTGCAGTCACTGGAGAAAGCCGATGAGCTGAAGGTAATTATCTTCAACAAAAGTGATTTCAGCTGGGCTGAACAACATGCCGCGCAGGTAGGCGAAGCCTGCAGATTATACCTGCAGCCGGAATGGAGCAAGGCCGAAGAAATGATGCCCCAGATTGTTACATATGTAAAAAAGCATCCCCGTTGGATGGTGTCACTGCAAACACATAAATACATGCACATTCCCTGAGTTGCGGTGAAGCTTTCTGTCGTTATAGTCAATTATAATGTAGAGCACTTTCTGGAGCAATGCCTTCAGTCGGTGAGAAAAGCCATGGCCGGCATAGATGGTGAAGTTTTCGTGGTTGATAATAACTCGGTAGATGGTTCTGTTCCTATGGTTCAGGAGAAATTTCCCGAGGTAAAGCTGATTACCAACAGAGATAATCCGGGTTTCTCCAAGGCCAATAATCAGGCAATCAGAAAGGCCTCCGGAGAATATATCCTGCTGCTCAATCCTGATACAGTGGTGCAGGAAGATACACTTACCACCTGCATTCGTTTCATGGATGAACGTCCTGATAGCGGAGCCTGCGGGGTAAAGTTAATTGATGGGAAAGGTAAGTATTTGCCGGAGTCAAAACGAGGCATACCCTGGCCGTCAACCGCCTTTTACAAATTATCAGGCCTTTCAGCCCTGTTTCCCCGTTCAAAACGTTTTGGCCGTTATTATCTTGGTTTTTTGGATCCCGGACAGGTTCAGGAAATTGAGGTACTTTCAGGAGCCTTTATGTTTATCAGAAAAACTGCGCTTGAGAAAGCAGGTCTGCTCGACGAAAGCTTTTTTATGTATGGCGAGGATATTGATCTGAGTTACAGAATTCTTCAGGCAGGTTATAGTATTCATTACAACCCTGAAACGCGCATTATACATTACAGGGGTGAGAGCACCCGAAAAGGGAGCATTAATTATGTGCTGATTTTTTATCAGGCCATGATCATTTTTGCCCGCAAGCATTTTAGCAGCCGGCATGCCAGTTTGTTCAGTCTCCTGATCAGACTCGCTGTGTACCTTAGGGCAGGTTTGGCAATTGCCCGCAGGGTGGTAACATTTTTATGGTTACCCCTTACTGACTTTCTGCTTTTTGCCGGTGGCATGTATCTGCTTAAAAATTACTGGGCAGCCCGCAGCGGTATTTATTATCCGTATTCGTTTCTTTGGGTGGCAGTGCCCCTATATTGTCTTGCATGGGTGGCGGGTATCTGGCTGAGTGGAGGTTATGACAAACCTTTTCGTATTTCCAGATCTACCAGGGGATTACTGGCCGGCACCTTAATAATTCTGCTAATCTATGCGCTGCTTGATGAGCAGTACCGCTATTCTCGCTTTCTTATTTTAATTGGTACTGCCTGGGCCGCACTGGCATCGGCTGGTATCCGGTTGGGAGCCAATCTACTTTTTTTTAGTAAACGCGGACTTACTGAAAATCTTCAAAAAAGAATCCTTATAGTAGGATTAAAAGATGAGGCCAATCGCATCGGTGCGCTCCTCAGTCAGAGTCCTTTGAAGTTCTCCTACCTTGGAATCATTCATCCCGAGCCCCACCATTCCTGGCAGGAAGGCTATGCAGGCAATATCAGCAGGTTAAAGGATATAGTCGAGATATTTTCAATTAATGAATTGATTTTTTGCGGCAGAGACCTGAGTTCAACCCGCATTATGGATTTGATGATGGAAATCAGCCATCCTGATATTGAATACAAAATCGCCCCACCCGAAAGCCTGTTTATCATCGGAAGTAATTCTATCCAGGCAAGCGGTGAATTATATACAGTTGGATTAAATTCCATAGGCCGGCGGGAAAACAGGCGAAAAAAGCGTATGCTGGATATTTTAACTGCCTTTTTTTTATTAATGGTTTCTCCGGTTTTATTGTGGTTGCTTCACGAACGCAAGACTTTTTTCTCCAACCTTTTTGATTTGGCAACCGGAAAGCTCACCCTTGTGGGATACGCGAATGAGCAGCAGCTTACCAAACTTCCGCAAATCAGAAAAGGCATTCTGAATCCGCTTGATACCTATTCCGGTTCCCTGCCGGCTGATGAACAAACACGTCATCAGGCGAATATACTTTATGCCAAGGATTACAGCGTGCAACATGATTTAGAAATTCTTTTTTCAGCCTGGAAAAAATTGGGGCGCCCGTAACTTCACACCTCTATTTATAAAATTCCCGACGGATAAATAATTAATAATTTGATAATCATGCAATTATTTATCTTTTAACACTATACTCTTAATGAATGGCAATTGAGCCCTGTATTATTCAGAAATAATTCGATAAATTCGACCTCAGGGAATTAGCCCCGGAAACTTAAAATTTTTTCAGCTATGAAAGTGAATATTCAATCTGTGCATTTTGATGCCGATAGCAAACTGCTTAATTTTATCGAAGGAAAGTTGTCCAAGCTGGCCGGTCATTACGACCGGATTATTGAAAGTGAAGTAACGCTACGGCTTGACAAGGCTTCGAACAATGAGAATAAAATTGCCGAAATACGGCTGCATGTGCCGGGTAACGACCTGTATGCCAGAAGGCAATGCAAAACCTTTGAAGAGGCTACAGATTTAACCGTTGATGCCCTGCGCAATCAGCTTGTTAAACATAAAGACAAGATCAGGCAGCTGTAAATATCTGAAAGCAAATAAATTGCATATTTTTTCTTCTTGAAAGGCAAAATTCTTTTAAATTTATTTGTCAGGGAATAAATCTTCCTTACATTTGCACACCTTTTTTGAGGGGTGTAATAGTGTGTTTGTTTAATATTACACCTTTTTGGAAGGTCAAAAGCCGAAGTAGCTCAGCTGGTAGAGCAGCTGATTTGTAATCAGCTGGTCGGGGGTTCGAGTCCCTTCTTCGGCTCCGTTCTTTAAAAACACCTTCAAAAGAGGTAGGGGAGATAGCCAAGTGGCCAACGGCAACAGACTGTAAATCTGTCCTCTTCGGAGTTCGAAGGTTCGAATCCTTCTCTCCCCACCAGACAGAGAAGGGTCTAATGCAGGATTGCAATCCCGGTTTACCGGTGATAGTTTAGAAATGCTGATACGTTATACGGATATCAGGAATGATTTTCATTTGTATGTTTTTCATTCCACGTTATTTCGTTTCGTCAAAGCATAAAAGCGGAAGTAGCTCATTTGGTAGAGCATCAGCCTTCCAAGCTGAGGGTGGCGGGTTCGAGCCCCGTCTTCCGCTCCAACTGACTATCCGGTGCGAGACACTCCTCTTTTTTTGCCGATGTAGCTCAGGGGTAGAGTACTTCCTTGGTAAGGAAGGGGTCACGGGTTCAAATCCCGTCATTGGCTCTAATTTTGAACAAAACCAACAAACATCAAATAAAATAAACCAAAACACAGAAACAAAACCATGGCTAAAGAAAAATTCGACCGATCCAAACCGCACGTAAATATCGGTACTATTGGTCACGTTGACCACGGCAAAACCACTCTTACGGCTGCAATCACGACTGTACTGGCTAACGCAGGTCTTTCTGAAGCCCGTTCATTCGATTCGATTGACAACGCACCCGAAGAAAAAGAACGTGGTATCACCATCAACACCTCTCACGTAGAGTATTCAACAGCTAACCGCCATTATGCGCACGTTGACTGTCCGGGTCACGCTGACTATGTTAAGAACATGGTTACAGGTGCTGCTCAGATGGATGGCGCTATTTTGGTTGTTGCTGCTACTGACGGCCCGATGCCTCAGACACGTGAGCACATCCTTCTTGCCCGTCAGGTAGGTGTACCAAAAATAGTTGTTTTCATGAATAAAGTTGACATGGTTGATGACCCCGAGTTGTTAGACCTTGTTGAAATGGAAATTCGTGAGCTCCTCAGTTTCTATGAGTTTGATGGAGATAATACTCCTATCATTCGTGGTTCTGCACTTGGTGGTCTGAATAATGATCCAAAATGGGTTCCGAAAATTATGGAACTGATGGAGGCTGTAGACAATTTCATTCCTATTCCTCCGCGTGACGTTGATAAGCCTTTCCTGATGCCGGTAGAAGACGTTTTTTCTATCACTGGTCGTGGAACTGTTGCTACAGGTCGTATCGAAAAAGGAGTTATCAACTCTGGTGAAGAAGTTGAAATTCTCGGAATGCAGGTTGAAAAAATGAAGTCGACAGTAACAGGTGTTGAGATGTTCCGCAAAATTCTTGACCGCGGTGAGGCCGGTGATAATGTAGGTCTTCTTCTCCGTGGTATCGACAAAAAAGATATCCGTCGTGGAATGGTTATTGCCAAGCCTGGATCAATCACTCCTCATACCAAATTCAAGGCCGAGGTTTACATCCTTAAAAAAGAAGAAGGCGGTCGTCATACTCCGTTCCACAACAAGTACCGTCCACAGTTTTACCTTCGTACAACTGACGTAACAGGTGAAATTACTTTACCAGAAGGCCGCGAAATGGTGGTACCTGGCGATAACGTTACCATTCAGGTAAGTCTGATCGTTCCGGTTGCCATGGATAAGGGGCTCCGGTTCGCTATTCGTGAAGGTGGCCGCACCGTTGGTGCAGGTCAGGTTACTGAAATCATCGAGTAATCTGTTAAATAACTTAAGATTCAAAGGTGCTCCGGTTGGAATTTCAGCCGGGCGCCTTTTTATCCTGTTATACGGTATCATTTTTACGGGTGTAGCTCTCCCGATAGCTATCGGGAGGTAGAGTAGCGGAGGGCTCCAGCCATAAAACGATGAAACAAACATACGGGTGTAGCTCAATTGGTAGAGTAGCGGTCTCCAAAACCGTTGGCTGGGGGTTCGAGTCCCTCCTCCCGTGCAAACAAAATATAAAGCATGTCAAAGCTTCGAGAATATATTAGTGAATCATACAATGAACTGATGCATAAGGTAAGTTGGCCAACCTACAGCGAACTTATGTCATCAGCTCTAATCGTGATGATTTCTTCCCTGATCATAGCCCTGCTTATTTTCTTTATGGATTCGGCTTTCAGCAATGTGATGGAATTGTTTTATGATCTGTTCAAAGTTTAACCATGACGGAAGAGTCGGTAAATATTAAAAAGTGGTACGTTGTTCGTGCCGTCAGCGGTAAGGAAAAAAAGGTCAAGGAGTATATTGACTCTGAAATTGTGCATCATAATATTCAGGATTATATATCACAAGTACTCATTCCCACTGAAAAAGTTTATCAGATTCGCAACGGTAAAAAGGTCAGTAAGGAAAGAAATTATTTTCCGGGATATATTATGGTTGAAGCCATGATGGTTGGTGAGGTTCCGCACATTCTAAAAAATATTCCTGGGGTGATCGGGTTCTTAGGTGACAAAGGCCAGCCTATTCCGCTGAGACCAGCCGAAGTAAATCGTATTCTCGGTAAAGTAGATGAGTTGTCTGAAAGTGGAACTGAAATTAATATTCCATTTGTGATTGGTGAATCGGTGAAAGTTATTGATGGTCCGTTTAATAGTTTTACCGGAACCATTGAAGAGATCAATGAGGAGAAAAAGAAATTGACTGTTATGGTAAAGATTTTCGGGCGTAAAACCCCGCTTGAACTGAACTACATGCAGGTAGAAAAGGAATAAAAACAGTGGAAATCCAGTTGCCGCCGGAGTTGTCTTCTCCGACAAATGCTTCCCTTCTTCCGGCACAACAAGGAACCGCGATTCAATAAACAAGTAAAAATGGCTAAAGAAGTAAGTGCACTCATAAAGTTACAGGTGAAAGGCGGCGCAGCCAATCCATCACCACCAATTGGACCGGCACTCGGTGCGAAAGGTGTGAACATCATGGATTTCTGCAAGCAGTTTAACGCCCGTACCCAGGATCAGGCTGGCAAAGTGCTACCGGTAATTATTACTGTTTTTGCTGATAAATCCTTTGAATTTATCATCAAAACCCCTCCGGTAGCTGTGCAACTGAAAGAGGCTGCCAAATTGCAAAGTGGTTCAGCAGAACCTAACCGCAAAAAGGTAGCAACTATCAACTGGGATACTGTACGCTCAATAGCAGAAGCCAAAATGCCCGATCTCAATTGTTTTACAGTTGAATCGGCCATGAGCATGGTAGCAGGCACTGCGCGCAGTATGGGTATCAACATTGATGGCCAGCGTCCTTTTTAACTTACGACGTAAAAAAAGAGTGAAATGGCAAAACTGACAAAAAAACGGAAAGTAGCCCTCGGGAAGATTGATCAGGAGAAATCCTATCCTCTACTTGAGGCGGCTAAACTCGTAAAGGAGATCTCCTCCGCCAAATTCGATGCTTCCGTTGATCTGGCCGTCCGGCTGGGTGTTGATCCGCGCAAAGCCAATCAAATGGTACGCGGTATTGTATCCCTGCCCCACGGAACCGGAAAAACGGTACGCGTGCTTGTGCTCTGCACTCCTGAAAAGGAAGAAGAAGCAAAAGCAGCAGGCGCTGATTTTGTAGGTTTGGATGATTACATTGAGAAAATTAAAGGTGGTTGGACAGATGTTGATGTTATTATCACAATGCCCAGCATCATGGCTAAAGTTGGAGCCCTTGGTCGTATCCTTGGTCCCCGCGGCCTTATGCCCAACCCAAAAACAGGTACCGTTACCCTTGAAGTAGGAAAAGCCGTTCAGGAAGTGAAAGGCGGAAAAATCGACTTCAAAGTGGACAAAGCAGGTATCGTGCATGCTGCAATCGGCAAAACATCTTTTTCATCAGAAAACCTTCATGATAATGCAAAGGAATTGCTTCAGACAATCATTAAACTGAAGCCTACCTCTGCTAAAGGTACTTATGTAAGAAGTGTTTACCTGTCGAGTACTATGAGTCCTTCAGTGGCTGTTGATCTTAAAACCGTCGGCGCCTGATTATTCAAACTTTAATTCTGTAAAACATGAAAAAAGAAGATAAAGACAGGGTAATCAACGAACTGGTTGATAAGCTCAACAACACGAAGAACTTCTACCTCACCGATACTTCTACTCTTACCGTTGAAAAAACAAATGCCCTGCGCAGAAGTTGCTTCAAAAAGAATATCGAACTAAAGGTAGTAAAGAACACCCTGCTTCAGAAAGCCCTCGAAAAACTCGAAACGGATTACTCACCACTTTTTGTAGCCCTCAAAGGCACAACAGCGGTGATGTTTACCGAATCAGTCAACGATCCGGCCAAACTGATCAAGGAGTTCCGTAAAACAAGTGACAAACCGGCGCTCAAAGCTGCCTACGTAGAAGAATCTTTCTACCTTGGTGATAATCAGCTTGAAGCTCTAATTTCGATCAAAACCAAAAACGAGGTTATCGGAGAAATTATCGGATTACTGCAATCACCCGCACGCAATGTTATTTCTGCCCTTCAGTCGGGCGGAGGAAAACTCGCTGGCATCGTGAAAACACTCTCCGAAAGAAACGCATAATCTCATCAATCAATTTTTTTAACAACCAAAAACAATCCAATAAAAATGGCAGACCTGAAAGCTTTCGCAGAACAGTTGGTAAACCTGACAGTGAAAGAAGTCAATGAATTGGCTCAAATTCTCAAAGACGAATATGGAATCGAACCTGCAGCAGCAGCAGTAGCAATTGCAGCTACAGGCGGCGGTGGCGGTGGCGCTGACGCAGTCGAGGAAAAAACATCTTTCGATGTAATTCTTAAGGCAGCTGGTCCTAACAAACTCGCAGTTGTAAAACTGGTGAAAGAGTTGACCGGACTCGGACTTAAAGAAGCCAAAGACCTGGTTGACGGCGCTCCAAAGCCGTTGAAAGAAGGTGTAAGCAAGGAAGAGGCAGAAGCGCTTAAGTCGCAACTGACCGAAGCCGGTGCTGAAGTAGAGGTTAAGTAATCTCTTCCGGCATTTTCAGCAGCAAAGACCTCAGGAATTCCTGAGGTCTTTAGCTGTTTTGTTACAATTTCTTTCAATATTCATCTAAATCTCCGTTCCCTTGTCAAACCTTAAAAAACGCACCCAGAGATTAAGCTTCGCATCGAGCAAGATGCCGATTGAATATCCTGATTTTCTTGATGTTCAGGTTCAATCATTCCGGGATTTCTTCCAGCTTGAGACTACACCTGAAAACCGTCAGGACGAAGGTCTGTTTAAAGTGTTTTCGGAAAACTTCCCCATTTCGGATGCACGGAATAATTTCGTGCTCGAATTTCTCGATTACTTTATTGATCCTCCAAGGTATTCAATTGAAGAATGTCTTGAAAGAGGGCTCACATACAGTGTACCCCTCAAAGCAAAACTGAAACTTTATTGTACCGATCCGGAGCATGAAGATTTCGAAACAATCGTGCAGGATGTTTACTTAGGAACTATTCCCTACATGACCCCTAAAGGTACATTTGTTATAAATGGTGCTGAAAGGGTTGTAGTATCTCAGCTGCACAGATCTCCCGGAGTATTCTTCGGACAAAGCCGTCATGCCAACGGTACAAAACTTTATTCGGCCAGGGTAATCCCCTTCAAGGGTTCGTGGATTGAATTCGCTACTGACATCAATAATGTGATGTATGCGTACATTGACCGTAAGAAAAAACTTCCGGTAACCACCCTGCTCCGCGCCATCGGTTATGAAAGCGATAAGGATATCCTTGAAATTTTTGGTCTCGCCGATGAACTCAAAGTTAGCAAAACCTCTATCAAAAATGCAGTCGGCCGCCGACTTGCAGCCCGGGTTCTTAAATCATGGGTTGAAGATTTCGTAGATGAAGATACAGGTGAAGTTGTTTCGATTCAACGAAATGAAGTGCTCATTGACAGGGAGGTTGTTATTGAAAAAGAACACATTGACCTTATTGTAGATTCGGGCGTGAAGTCAATCATTCTGCATAAGAATGACATCAATGCCACCGATTACACCATCATATATAATACCCTCCAGAAAGATACTTCAAATTCTGAAAAAGAAGCTGTTGAGCATATTTACAGACAGCTGCGAAATGCTGAACCACCTGATGAGGAAACAGCAAGAGGTATCATTGATAAGCTATTTTTCTCAGACAAACGCTATGACCTTGGCGATGTTGGCCGTTACCGGATTAACAAGAAGCTGGGTCTTAGCACCCCTGATGATACACGGGTGCTCACCCGTGAAGACATTATCTCCATTATTCGCTACCTGATTGAGCTGATCAATTCAAAAGCTGATGTGGATGATATTGATCACCTTTCAAATCGCCGTGTGAGAACGGTTGGCGAACAGCTATACGGTCAGTTTGGCGTAGGTCTATCGAGAATGGCCCGCACCATTCGCGAAAGAATGAATGTTCGTGATAATGAAGTTTTTACGCCAACTGATCTGATCAATGCAAAAACACTTTCCAGTGTGATCAATTCCTTCTTTGGAACCAATCAGTTGTCACAGTTTATGGATCAGACCAATCCGCTTTCTGAGATTACCCATAAACGCAGACTTTCAGCGCTCGGACCAGGTGGTCTTTCCCGCGAAAGAGCAGGTTTTGAGGTGCGAGATGTGCACTATACTCACTATGGCCGACTTTGCACCATTGAAACTCCTGAAGGTCCAAACATCGGACTTATTTCCTCGCTTTGCGTTTTTGCTAAGATCAATAAACTAGGTTTTATTGAAACGCCATATCGCACAGTTTCAGATGGTAAGGTTGATCTTGATAAACCTATTGTTTACTTAAGTGCAGAGGAGGAGGAAGCATCCATTATAGCTCAGTCAAAAACTGAAATCAATAAGGATGGCTCTTTCCATGAAAGCAGGGTAAAAGCAAGGTTCGCAGGCGATTTTCCGGTTGTTGAACCTGATAAAATCAGTTTGATGGACGTTGCTCCGAATCAGATTGCTTCAATCGCCGCTTCTCTGATTCCTTTCCTTGAACATGATGATGCAAACCGTGCCCTGATGGGTTCAAACATGATGCGTCAGGCTGTTCCACTTTTAAATCCCGAAGCACCGATTGTAGGTACGGGTCTAGAACCGCTTGTTGCCAGAGATTCAAGGGTACTGATTAATGCTGAAGGTGAAGGCGTGGTTGAATGGGTAGATGCTAACGAAATAATCATCAGGTACAGCAGAACTGAAGACGAAAAACTGGTAAGTTTTGATGATGATGTTAAATCGTATCGTTTGACCAAGTTCCGCAAAACCAACCAAAATACTACCATTAACCTCAAACCTATCGTTTCAAAAGGAGAAAAAGTAACAAAAGGTCAGGTGCTTTGTGAAGGTTATGCCACTCAGTCAGGAGAACTTGCGCTTGGCCGTAATCTTAAAGTGGCGTTCATGCCCTGGAAAGGAAATAATTTCGAGGATGCTATTGTAATCTCTGAGCGTATTGTGCGTGAAGACGTATTTACAAGCTTACATATAGAAGAGTTTATTCTCGAAGTACGCGATACCAAGCGCGGTTTGGAAGAGCTTACCTCTGACATTCCTAATGTGAGCGAAGAAGCTACCAAAGACCTTGATGAGTACGGTTTAATAAGAATTGGTGCAGAAGTTAAGCCCGGTGATATTCTGATCGGTAAAATCACGCCAAAAGGTGAAAGTGACCCATCTCCGGAGGAGAAACTGCTCAGAGCGATTTTCGGTGATAAAGCAGGTGATGTGAAAGATGCCTCGCTCAAGGCGCCCCCATCTCTATCAGGTGTGGTGATTGATAAAAAGCTTTTCTCAAGAATTATTAAGGATCGTAAAGCTAAAACCGAAGAAAAACCGGTGTTGGCAAAAATTGATGCTGAACGCGATAAAGCAATTGAAGAGCTTAAGGGCCGACTGATTGACAAATTGTTTCAACTTGTCAATGGAAAAACATCTCAGGGTATCTACAATAATTTCAAGGAAGAAATTGTGGCCAAAGGGGTGAAGTTTACCGTTAAAATGCTTCAGGGTATTGACTATGCGCAGGTTAATCCAAATAAATGGACAACCGATAAGGATCGCAATAATCTGATCAAGTATCTGCTTAACAATTACAACATTCGTTACAATGATTTAAACGGTATTGCGAAGCGGAAAAAATTCGCAGCTACAGTTGGTGATGAATTACCTGCAGGAATCGTTCAGCTTGCCAAAGTTTACATCGCTAAAAAACGTAAACTAAAGGTAGGTGATAAAATGGCCGGTCGCCATGGTAACAAAGGTATTGTTGCCCGGATAGTGAGGGAAGAAGAAATGCCTTTTCTTGAAGATGGAACACCTGTTGACATTGTGCTCAATCCACTCGGGGTACCTTCTCGAATGAACCTTGGGCAAATATATGAGACCGTTCTTGGGTGGGCAGGGGAGAAGCTCGGAATGAATTTCGCCACGCCTATTTTCGACGGTGCCACAATTGATCAGATAAACGCTTACACCGAAAAGGCGGATTTGCCCAAATTCGGAAGGACATTCCTCATTGACGGTGGTACGGGCGAAAGATTTGACCAGCCCGCTACGGTAGGTATCATCTATATGATGAAATTGGGTCACATGGTGGATGATAAAATGCATGCCCGTTCTATCGGACCTTACTCACTTATCACTCAGCAGCCGCTCGGTGGTAAAGCCCAGTTCGGAGGTCAGCGTTTTGGTGAAATGGAGGTTTGGGCACTCGAAGCATTCGGTGCAGCCAATATTCTCCAGGAAATTCTTACCGTCAAATCTGATGATGTGATTGGAAGAGCCAAAGCCTATGAAGCAATTGTTAAAGGCGACAACATGCCGGTACCAGGTATTCCGGAATCATTCAATGTATTGTTGCATGAATTGCGGGGCCTTGGTCTCAAAATTACCCTCGACTGATAAATCCTGTCCCGGAGACATGCGCTCCGGGACATTTATTCACACCTGAACCCTTTCAAATATGGCTTTGCGCAAAGACATAAAACTAAAAAGCAACTTCAAAAAAATCATCGTTAGCCTGGCTTCTCCGGAAGATATTCTGGATCAAAGTCATGGCGAGGTGCTCAAACCCGAAACCATCAACTACAGAACTTATAAGCCTGAAATGGGCGGTTTGTTCTGCGAACGGATTTTTGGACCTGTTAAAGACTATGAATGCCATTGCGGCAAGTATAAGCGAATCCGCTACAAAGGCATTATCTGCGACCGCTGCGGTGTAGAAGTAACTGAGAAAAAGGTGCGCCGTGAAAGAATGGGGCACATTCAACTGGTTGTACCGGTTGCCCATATCTGGTTTTTCCGCTCATTACCCAATAAGATTGGGTATTTGCTTGGACTTGCCACAAAAAAACTGGATGCCATCATTTATTATGAACGATATGTTGTAATCAATGCCGGTCTGGCCGCTGAACAAGGTTTAGGTTACATGGATTTTCTTACGGAAGAAGAGTACCTCCAGGTGCTTGAAAATCTTCCGAAAGAGAACCAATACCTTGACGACAGTGATCCGAATAAATTCATTGCCAGGATGGGGGCGGATGCATTGTTTATGCTTCTTTCACGCCTTAATCTGGAGGAACTTTCTTATGACCTTAGAAACAAGGCCAATACAGAAACTTCGCAACAACGTAAAAATGAAGCCTTAAAGCGTCTTCAGGTAGTGGAAGCCTTCAGAATGGCTAACGAAGGCAATGGTATCAACAGGCCTGAATGGATGATTCTGAAAGTAATTCCGGTTATTCCTCCTGAATTGCGCCCATTAGTGCCACTTGATGGTGGTCGTTTTGCAACATCTGACTTAAATGACCTTTACAGACGTGTAATCATCAGAAATAACCGTTTGAAAAGGCTCATTGAAATCAAAGCTCCTGAAGTAATTTTGCGCAATGAAAAGCGCATGTTGCAGGAAGCTGTTGACTCTTTGCTCGATAACTCGAGAAAGTCAAATGCGGTGAAAACAGATTCAAACCGCGCGCTGAAGTCGCTTTCTGATTCTCTAAAAGGTAAACAGGGAAGATTCCGTCAGAATCTGCTTGGTAAAAGGGTTGATTATTCAGCCCGTTCAGTGATCGTCGTAGGTCCTGAATTGAAACTGCATGAGTGCGGACTTCCAAAAGATATGGCTGCAGAACTTTTCAAGCCCTTTATCATTCGCAAGATGATTGAGCGCGGCGTTGTGAAAACTGTTAAGTCTGCCAAAAAAATAGTGGATAAAAAAGAACCGATCGTTTGGGACATTCTTGAGAATATCCTGAAAGGACATCCGGTGCTTCTGAACCGCGCTCCAACATTGCACCGCTTAGGTATACAGGCATTCCAGCCTAAACTTATTGAAGGCAAGGCTATTCAATTGCACCCTTTGGTATGTACGGCTTTCAACGCCGACTTCGACGGTGACCAGATGGCTGTTCACGTGCCCCTCGGTAACGCTGCTATCCTTGAGGCTCAGCTGCTGATGCTGGCTTCCCACAACATTCTGAACCCCGCCAACGGTGCACCGATCACAGTTCCTTCGCAGGACATGGTTCTTGGGCTTTACTACATGACCAAAGGTCGCAAAACTGATGAAACGCATAAAGTGAAAGGAGAAGGTTTTACCTTCTATTCACCTGAGGAGGTAATTATCGCCTACAATGAAAAACGGGTAGATCTCCATGCCTGGATTAAGGTTAAAACTATGGTTCGGGAAGGTGATCTGCTCACCAGAAAAGTGATTGAAACCACCGTGGGTCGTGTTATCTTCAATCAGGTTGTTCCAACCAAAGTAGGCTATATCAATGAACTGCTTACCAAAAAATCGCTACGTGATATCATTGGTAATATTGTTAAGGAAACCGGTATGGCAACAACTGCGAAGTTCCTTGATGACATTAAAGACCTTGGTTTCTCAATGGCTTTCCGTGGTGGATTGTCATTTAACCTTGGTGATGTGATTGTACCGGAGGATAAGGAAAAGATGATCAGTGATGCCAATGCGCAGGTGGAGGAGGTACTCATGAATTACAACATGGGCTTTATCACCAACAACGAGCGGTACAATCAGATCATTGACATCTGGACGCACACCAATTCAAGGCTTACCCAGCGGTTGATGAATCAGCTGGTTAACGATAATCAGGGCTTTAACCCAATTTACATGATGCTTGATTCTGGTGCAAGGGGCTCAAAAGAACAGATCCGTCAGCTTTCAGGTATGCGTGGATTGATGGCCAAACCCCAGAAGTCAGGTGCTTCAGGTGGAGAGATCATTGAAAACCCCATCCTTTCAAACTTTAAGGAAGGTCTCTCAATTCTTGAGTACTTTATTTCTACCCACGGAGCCAGAAAAGGTCTTGCAGATACGGCACTGAAAACAGCCGATGCAGGTTATCTTACTCGTCGTCTTGTAGATGTTTCTCAGGATGTAATTATCAGTGATGAAGACTGTGGTACACTGCGGGGACTTACTGCTACTGCATTGAAAAACAATGAGGAGGTGGTAGAAAGTTTATATGACAGAATTCTGGGTCGTACAAGTTTGCATGACATTAATCACCCTGAGACGGGGGTTTTGCTGATAAACAGTGGCGATCAAATTACAGAAGATGCAGCGCGCCGTATTGAGGAAAGCGGAATGGAAGCCGTTGAAATCCGTTCGGTACTCACCTGTGAGTCTGATCAGGGGGTTTGTTCAAAATGCTATGGCAGAAACCTTTCAACCGGAAGAATGGTGCAGAAAGGTGAAGCAGTTGGGGTTATCGCAGCCCAATCCATCGGAGAACCGGGAACCCAGCTTACACTACGTACATTCCACGTAGGTGGAACGGCATCCAATATTGCTGCGGCCTCAAAAGTTGAAGCAAAATATGATGGTTTGCTCGAAATTGATGAGTTACGAACTGTTTCGAAGGAAGATGAGCAAGGGAAACCCACAGAAATTGTTATTGGTCGCTCTGCAGAAATGCGGATCGTTGACTCAGCCACAAATCTGATTTTAACCACGGCCAATATTCCTTACGGAGCTACTATGTATATGAAGAATGGCAGCAGCGTTAAAAAGGGGGATCTGATTTGTGACTGGGATCCTTATAATGCCGTTATCATCTCCGAAACAACAGGAAAAATTAGCTTTGAAGACCTTGAAGAGGGGCTTACTTTCCGCGAAGAAAGTGATGAGCAAACTGGTTTCCGCGAAAAAGTGATCATCGAACGACGCGATAAGACCCGTAATCCGCTCATCAAGATTATGACCAGCACCAAGGAAGTGGTTCGTTCTTATTCACTTCCTGTGGGAGCGCACATTGTGGTGAATGATGGCCAGAAAGTTAAAACCGGTGAGATTCTTGTTAAAATACCAAGACAATCCGGTAAATTGGGTGACATCACGGGTGGTCTGCCAAGGGTAACCGAATTATTTGAAGCACGAAATCCATCGAATCCTGCAGTAGTTTCAGAGATTGATGGTATTGTAAGCTTCGGAAAAGTAAAACGCGGAAACCGCGAAATCATCATTGAATCGAAAACAGGTGAGCAAAAGAAATACCTTATTTCCCTGTCGAAACATATCCTCGTTCAGGAAAACGATTTTGTGAAAGCAGGGCAGGTGCTCAGTGATGGCGCCATTACGCCCGGTGACATCCTTTCTATCAAAGGACCCACAAAGGTTCAGGAATATCTGGTGAATGAAATTCAGGAGGTTTATCGTCTGCAGGGTGTGAAGATCAACGATAAGCATTTTGAAGTTATCGTGCGTCAGATGATGCGGAAGGTGGAAATTGAAGATCCGGGCGATACTAAGTTCCTTGAAGGACAAACTGTTAATAAGTTGGAGTTCATGGAAGAAAACGACTTGATTTTCGATAAAAAGGTTGTAATTGAACCTGGAGATTCTGCAAATCTTAAAGCCGGACAAATTATTACTGCCCGAAGATTAAGAGATGAGAATTCGATGCTGAAGCGTAAAGACATGAAAACTGTTGATGCGCGCGACGCTGTGCCGGCAACGGCTACGCAGGTTCTTCAAGGCATCACAAGAGCATCGCTGCAAACCAAGAGCTTCATCTCGGCTGCATCCTTCCAGGAAACTACCAAAGTGCTCAATGAAGCCGCTATCAGCGCTAAATCAGATAATCTGCTTGGTCTGAAAGAAAACGTAATTGTTGGCCACCTGATTCCTGCCGGTACCGGTCTGCGTCAATATGAAAATATCATCGTTGGCTCTCAGGAAGAGTTCAATGTATTGATGGCTTCAAAGAAAAAGCGCGAGGAGCAGCCAGCCTGAAATCAATAAAATTCAGCGGACAGGTTTAACGCCTGTCCGCTTTTATAACTTTAAGAAAATGAGTGACGAAATTCATAATCAGGAAAACCAGCTTAACATTGAACTGAGCGAAGAAATTGCGGAAGGTATTTATTCAAACCTTGCAATAATTACTCACTCTAATTCAGAGTTTATTGTTGATTTTATTAAAGTAATGCCGGGTGTACCTAAAGCACGCGTAAAATCAAGAATTGTGCTCACTCCGCAGCATGCCAAGCGCCTGCTGGCTGCACTGAAAGATAATATTGCCAAATTTGAGGCAAGCAATGGGCCGATTAAACTTGACCCGGGCAATGTCGGCTTCCCGATGAATTTTGGCGGTCCTACCGCACAGGCCTAAAAAGGCTCCTTAGATCTGTTTTTCATCATCATCAGTCGTTAGCTTCTTAGTTTTTCTGAGCCAATGACCATTGATACTATTTGGAACAATTGGCTCGACAAACGATCTGAGGAAGATCGCAAAACCATTTATCTATTTACAGATCTTTTGCTCCGGTGTGATGCCTTGATTTATCCACGAATGAGTTATGGTGCCCCTTTTCTTTACCGATTGGGCCCCCTTGGATATTTCGGTTATGATAAAATACATGGCGTTTATTTTGGTTTCTACTGGGGCAAGTATTTAGTGCAACATGATAGCTCAGGCATTTTACAACCTGACGAGCGTAAAACAGTTAAAATTATATTACTTCAGGATCGTACCGATGACGATAATTTTATCGGTTCGCTGCTTGAATTGTTTGACAGGGCCATTCAAATAGATTCAGACAGGTACAGGAAATAATTGAACCCCATCGCGCATTAAAAATGCCTTCTTAGCACATTGTCACAGATTCATTTGAAGGAAAAAATTAATTTTGAAAAAAAACAAACATGCGCTTTTTATTTCCTTTCCTGATAGTAATATCTACTGTTTTTCAATCCTCCTGCCAGAACACTGAAACAGGCAGCGTAAAAAATCTTTCTGCACCTGAGTTCAGGGATGCGCTTTCTGCCAATAAACAGGCCCAGTTGATTGATGTGAGAACCCAGAAAGAATACAGGGAACGTCATTTAAAAGGTGCAACCCTTATGAATATCAATGAGCCCGGATTCATGGAGCTCATTGCCGGTCTTGATAAAAATAAACCGGTGATGGTTTACTGCCTGGGCGGAGGCCGAAGTTCTGCCGCAGCTGAAAAAATGAAAGCTGCAGGGTTCAAAGAAATTTATAACCTGAAAGGGGGTATTTTAGAATGGACATCAGCCGGGTTACCCGTAGAAACCACCGATAAAGCAGGTCAGCAGCAAGGTATGACACCCACCGATCTGCAAACTGTTGTACAAAGCAAACCCTTTGTGCTCGTTGATTATCAGGCAGTCTGGTGCGGCCCCTGTAAAAAAATAGCTCCCATATTACAGAAATTCGAGGCGGATCACAAAGAACAGTTAATGCTCTATAAGGTAGATGCCGATGATAATCCGGGTCTGCTCCGTACAAAGCAGATTCAGTCGATTCCATATTTGGAGCTTTACAAGGATGGGAAGCTGATCTGGCAACATGCCGGCCTGATTAGTGAGGAAGAACTAAGAGAGGCTGCTGGCTTTTGATAGGCTTGGCTATATTTGCAGGCAACACAACAGCTTATGCCCAGAAAATTAGTTGCCGGTAACTGGAAAATGAACACAACACTCAGTGAGGCCATTGACCTTGCTGGGGCAATTAATCATGCTGCCCAGCATGAATCGGCTTCCATAATAATTTGTCCCCCCTTTCCATTTCTTGAGCCCATAAGGCAGCAAATCGGAAACGCCCGCATAGCCATAGGCGCGCAGAATTGTGCCGCCGAAAGCAAAGGTGCTTTTACGGGAGAGGTTTCAGCCGGAATGCTTGCATCGGTGGGTGTTACTTATGTAATTGTGGGTCACAGCGAACGGCGTACCCTTTTTGGAGAGACAGATGCCCAGATCAGGCAGAAAATAGGGCAGGCCCTCAGCAATGGCTTAAAGGTGATTTTTTGTTGCGGAGAAACGCTGGAAGAGCGTGAAGCAGGTGAGCTCAATCAGGTTATTAGCCGGCAGATTTTTAATGGGTTGCCCGAAGCCATCGAAAATCTTTCAGAAAACCTTGTTGTGGCTTATGAGCCAGTGTGGGCCATTGGCACCGGCAAAACGGCAACGCCTGCTCAGGCGTCAGAAGTGCATGGTTACATCAGAAGCTTACTACTCAATCGGTTTGGTGATCAGGCAAAGGGAATTTCAATATTGTACGGTGGCAGCTGCAATGCTTCAAATGCTGCTGAATTGTTTGCTCAGCCCGATATTGATGGCGGTCTTATTGGAGGAGCATCCCTTAAAGCGAATGATTTTCTGGCCATCAGTCGCTCATTCGCATGACGGTTTATCTTGAATCACGTTTTGCAACAGGCGGCGATGTAATGGCTGCCGATCTGCTTACCGCCTTACTGGCGGAAATCGGATTTGAAAGTTTTACAGAAACTGACGAAACCCTATCGGCTTACATTCAGGAGCAACTGTTCGACCAGGCAATGCTTGATCATGTAATCAGCACCATCCCCGGTATTCACTATCAGACAACGGTTAAGCATGAGCCTGAAAACTGGAATGCATTATGGGAAAGCCAGTTTGATCCGATTCGTATTAATGACAACTGTTGGATCAGGGCTCCTTTTCATCCTTCAACGGAGGCTGCTGATCTGGAATTGATCATCGCGCCCCAAATGTCGTTCGGCACAGGCCACCATGCCACCACAAGATTGATGTGCACCCGAATGCTTGGGCTTGATTTAAACAAAAAAAATGTTTGGGATTATGGCTGCGGAACCGGAGTGCTGGGAATACTTGCAGCTAAACTGGGTGCTGATAAGGTATATGCCAACGATACCGAATCATGGGCGGTTGATAATGCGGCTGAAAATGCTGCGCGTAATCAGGTGGGTCTTCATCTGATTCACGGTGATGCCACCCAAATGCCCGCTGATCTTCAGTTTGACGTTATTCTGGCAAACATAAACCGCAATGTGCTGATAGAATCAGCGAATCACTATATGCCGTTTTTAAAGCGGAGCGGCTTGCTGCAGGTAAGTGGTTTTTTAAAGACTGACGAAGCGCTTCTGATAAATTTTTATGAGGGACATCAGCTGAAACTACTCGACAAGCTTGATGAAAACAACTGGTCGTGTATGTTATTCGGTTAAACATATCCGATGATTAGCCTGTTATTAATTCAGATTTGCATTTAGTGTCATTAAGACAATAACCCCTTTTTTTTCCTAACATTGTCGCTTCGTTTTTCGTTAAGAGAAAGCAGGAGAAGATCAGTTATGAGGAAGTTCATTTGTATTCATGGGCATTTCTATCAGCCCCCGCGTGAAAATGCCTGGCTGGAAGTTATTGAACAGCAGGATTCAGCCTGGCCATTTCACGATTGGAATGAACGTATAACCTATGAATGTTACGGTCCCAACGGCGCCTCCCGCATGCTTGATCAGGACCGCAGTATCATCAATATTCTCAACAATTACGCACGCATCAGCTTTAATTTCGGTCCGACCCTTCTTCACTGGATGGAGCGCAATGCACCTGAAGCCTACCGTGCTATTCTTCAGGCCGACCATGAAAGCAGAAAACGCTTTGGCGGTCATGGTAATGCACTGGCTCAGGTGTATAACCATATTATCATGCCCCTTGCCTCACAGCGCGACAAGGTTACCCAGGTGAAATGGGGTATCAGTGATTTTGAACACAGGTTTGGCCGGAAACCAGAGGGAATGTGGCTGGCTGAAACAGCTGCCGACACAGCAACGCTCGAGGTGCTTGCAGCCCAAAATATACGTTTTACTGTTTTGGCACCACGACAGGCCAAGGCTTTCCGCAAGATCGGCACAGATGAATGGCACCACACTTCCGGTGAAAACGTACCCACCCACAGGCCTTACCTCTGCAAACTCCCTTCCGGGAAAAGCATTGTACTATTCTTTTACCATGGCGAAGTTTCGCAGGATATAGCATTCAAGGGGTTACTTGCTGACGGAGGTCGTTTCGCCCGGCGACTGATGGAAGGCTTCAGACAGGATAACGGCGAAGATCAGCTGATGCATGTGGCTACAGATGGAGAAAGTTACGGACATCACCACCGTCACGGCGATATGGCGCTTGCTTACTGCCTTGAACAGATTGATCAGGATGAGCAGGTGCAGCTGACAAATTACGGCGAATACCTCAGCATGCATGCCCCAGAATGGGAAGTTCTGATACATGAGAACAGCTCCTGGAGTTGTGTGCATGGTGTTGAGCGCTGGCGAAACGACTGTGGATGCAATTCAGGCATGAATCCCGGCTGGCATCAAAAATGGAGATTTCCGCTGCGCAATGCACTCGATTGGCTGCGCGACAGGTTGTACGAAGTATTTGAAAAAGAACTCAGTGAATTTTGCAGAGATCCCTGGAATGTGCGGGATAGCTACATCAATATCATCCTTGACAGGGACGAAAAAGTACTGGAAAATTTTTTAAAACAACATTTTCCCGCAGGGCTTAATTCAAAAGAACGTACCCATATCCTGCGTATGCTTGAGCTGCAAAGGCATGCATTACTCATGTACACTTCCTGCGGGTGGTTTTTTGATGAGTTGTCGGGTATAGAAACTACTCAAATTCTGCAGTATGCCGATCGTGCCATTCAACTTACGGAAAGCGAAACAGAGGTCAGGCTTGAACATGAGTTTCTGGGCCGGCTGGAATCGGCCGGTGGCAATCTCGATGCTTATCCTGATGGAGCAATTATTCACAAGCATTTTGTCCAGCCTTCGCGGTTAACCCTTTCAAGGGTGGGCTCTCATTATGCGGTTGCGAGCTTGTTTGAAGACTTTCCGGAGGTGCTAACTATTTGTAATTACCGGGCTGAAAGTGAGCATTACGAACGCATCGAAGCAGGTTCATTCAAACTTGCCGTTGGCAAAACACATATCCATTCTCTGATTACCTGCAGTGTCAGAGAATTTTATTTTGCCGTTGTATGGCTGGGCGAGCATCACATCATCGGAAATGCTACCAGTTTTATGGATGAAGATGATTTTTTCAGGATGAAGGAAGAAATCATCAACGCCTTTACAGCCAGTCAGATTGCCGAAGTAATCGGAGTGATGCAAACCTTTTTCGGGCCGGATAAATTCTCACTGTGGAATCTTTTTAAGGATGAACAGAGAAAAGTAATCAACCTGATCATCAACAAGGATGTAACGCAGGCTGAGGAGTCGTTCAGACGGATTTATAACCAAAACTACAACATTGTTTCGGTAATGAATGAAGCCGGTTTACCGATACCTCCTGTGCTGATAAAAAATCTTGAAAACGTGATTAATAGTGACATCAGGCACTTTTTTGAAAACGGAACGCTATACCCCTCCCGATTGGAAAAGCTGGCCGCCGATGCCATCAAATGGAAGGTTGAGCTTGATAAAACGGCCATCAGTTTTGCCGCGAGTTTTAAACTTTATCAGGTCATCAAAAACCTTGAGCCTACTGATCAGAGCTTCAGAATGCTCGAAACACTCATCCGAATTTTTGATGTGATGGCGCAACTTGATATAGAGCTTGATTTATGGGAGTTTCAGAATGAGTATTTCAGAAAAGGGCAGGTATATACCAGGAGGCAGATCTCCACAAATTTCAGGGATGAAAAATCAGCCGGAGACTGGTTGCGAAAATTTCAGGAAATTGGAAAGCATATTCAGGTAAAACTACCCGTATTTTTGGGGGCTTCTACCTGAAAAAATGACATACGGCCATCTCGAAAGAATTTTTAGAAATGAACTTTCAGCATTATATCCACCATCAGAAATCCTGGCCATTTACAGAACACTGGTAAGTTTTTATGATCAGTTATCACCGGTAACGCTTCATTTCTTTGCAGGTTCTAAGATCAATGCGCCTTCGCTTGAAAAATATTATGCTTCGCTTGATGCCCTGAAAAAGAACATGCCGGTTCAATATATTACCGGAGAAGCCTGGTTCATGGAGCTGAAATTGAATGTTACCTCCGACGTATTGATTCCAAGGCCGGAAACAGAAGAACTGGTTAACCTCTTAATTGAGGCCAAGCCCGGAGCGGATGATAGGATACTTGATCTAGGAACAGGCGCTGGGTGTATCGCCCTTGCGGCTGCAGACTTTTTTCCCCATGCAACGGTATGGGCGATTGATCAGTCGGAGGCAGCCCTGGAAATAGCAAGGCAAAATGCAGCGCTCCTGAACCTGAGGGTTAATTTTTTAAAGGCTGATTTTCTTCAAACCTTACCCGGAGAATTCGGTGAATTCAACTGGTTAATCTCTAATCCGCCGTATATTTCATTATCCGAAAAACCAACCATATCTGAAAATGTGCACAGGTTTGAACCACATGAAGCCCTCTTTGTTCCGCACGAAAACCCGCTTTTATATTATGAAGCACTCAGGCAGAGGGCAGATGAACTGCTAAAACCGGGAGGTATGATTTTTATGGAATGTCATGCTGAGCGCGCCGAAAATGTAGCCCTGCTTTTTAAAGAGCCCCGTTACCGTAACGTGGATGTAATAAAAGATCTTTCTGGAAAGCAGCGATTTGTAAAGGCAGAAAAAATAAGCTGATGGCACGTATCATGGCAATAGATTTCGGAACAAGGCGCACTGGTATTGCGGTGTCTGATAGGTCCGGCCTGATTGCCAATCCGCTCTGCACTGTTGAAGGTAACCAACTGCAGGACTTTCTGCTGCAATACTTTGAAAAGGAACAGGTTGATACAATAGTTGTCGGTGAACCAAAGCACCTGAACGGAGCCCCCAGTGGTCCGGTTGAAGCACTTGAAAATTTTATCCGATACCTGACCAGAAAATATCCGGATAAGAAAATTGTTCGGCATGATGAGCGCTTCACCAGTAAAATTGCCATGCAGACACTTCATTTGGCCGGAGCTACCAGGCAGCAGAAAAAAGACAAAAAGCTGCTTGACACCATTAGTGCTGTAATTATCCTTCAGGATTTTATGGCAGCAAATCAGCGCTGAAAGCCTTAAATTTGCAAAATGATTTTACCAATTGTTGCTTATGGTTCGCCGGTGCTGAAGCAAAAAGCGGCCGAGATACTTCCCGGGCATGCGGGTCTTGAGAGCCTGATCAGCAATATGTTTGAAACCATGTATCATGCGCATGGTGTAGGGCTGGCTGCTCCTCAGGTAGGCGAGTCTGTTAGATTATTTGTGATTGACGCGACCCCCTTTGCAGACGAGGAGCCCTTACTGAATGGGTACAAAAAAGTTTTTATCAATGCACAGATTGAGGAAGAGTCGGGTGAAAAATGGAAATTCAATGAAGGTTGTCTGAGCATTCCGACCATTCGCGAAGACGTTGAACGGAAACCTGAAATTAAGCTGACCTATCAGGATGAAAACTTTCAGCAACATGAGGAGCTTTTCAGCGGTCTGCTTGCGCGGATTATTCAACATGAATATGACCATATTGAGGGGATGCTTTTTACTGACAGAATCAGTCAGCTTCGAAAAACTTTATTGAGGTCGAAACTGCAAAATATTTCAAAGGGCAATGTGAAGGTTGATTACAGAATGAAATTTCCGCTTCTGAGAAAGTAAGCAGCTTTTTATATTTTTACCTTCTGTTAGTCAATTGAATATCATGAAAAAATTATTGTTTGTTCAGGCAGCCTTACTAATCCTGTTTGTTTCTTCCTGCGGAAAAGGTCGTCAGGCATCTGTTGAAAACATCAAAGACTTAGAGCTACGCCTTGAAAACGAAAAAAATCCATTAAAAAAAGGTCCGCTGGTATACGGTCTGGAGGTTCTTTGTAACGATTTTGCACAGCGATTTCCAGATGACAGCCTCGCACCTGAATTTCTTTATAAGGCATTTGATGAAAATCTTAAGTTAGGATGGTATGAAAGGGCCGTAAAGTCAGCCGATTTGTTGATCAGCACCTACCCGAAATATGAAAAGACACCTGAGGCTCTTTTTCAGAAAGCCTTCATTTATGATGATAAACTGAACGATGATGTGAAAGCCGGAGATACTTACAGGGAATTTTTGAAAAAATATCCTGATCATGCCTTATCGGCCGATGCAGAAAACTCAATCAGATTTCTCGGGAAAACAACAGAGGAAACCCTTAAGCTTCTAGAAGAAATGAATAAGCAGGTTGATTCTGTTACAGTTAGAAATCCTTGATCTTCAATTTTTTCAACCGTTTTTTTTATGGTTGATCAAGCGGAAGTCTGGCTGTAATTCTTGATTCAGTTGATTTCCATAAACCCGATGTAAAATTGAGCCAGCCTGTAATGGCAATCATTGCTGCATTGTCGGTACAATATTCAAAAGGTGGTATAAATATTTGATAGCCTTCATTTTCAAGCTCAAGCAAAGCTTTGCGTAAGCCTGAATTGGCTGAAACTCCACCTGCCAGCGCCAGTACCCTGATGTTCTGTTGCTCAGCTGCTAGTTTGAATTTCTTCATTAAAATCTGTACAATACGCTCCTGCACACTGGCGCAGAGATCCTCCATGTTTTTTTCTATAAAGGATGCATCTTTTTGCGACTCCGACCTCAGGAAATTCATCACAGAAGTTTTTAATCCACTGAAACTGTAGTCCAGTCCAGGCACACGGGGCTCCGGAAAAGTGAACCTGTAAGGATCACCCTTTGCTGCGTGATGGTCAATGAGCGGTCCACCGGGATAGGGCAGGCCCAGCATCTTGGCAATTTTATCGAAAGCTTCACCGGCCGCATCATCGGTTGTCTGACCCAACAATATCATTTCGAAAGGTTTGTTAACACGCACAATCTGTGTATGCCCCCCTGAAACGGTTAGACAAAGAAAGGGCAGGGCAGGGGTTGGACCGCCTGAATCAATAAAATGAGCTAATACATGTGCCTGCATGTGATTTACTGGTATGGCAGGAATACCCAATGACGCTGCCAGCCCTACCGCATAAGAACCTCCCACAAGCAAAGCACCCAGCAAACCCGGTCCCTTTGTATAGGCCACTGCATGAAGCTGCTCTTTCGTTATTTTTGCCTGATGCAGCGCCGCATGAACCACCGGTACAATTTGTTGCAAATGAGCTCTGGATGCCAGCTCAGGCACAACACCACCCCAGAGCCCATGCACCTCCTGCCTGAACACCACGTTGGCAAGAATTTTGTCGTCCGCTATCACCGCAGCAGCCGTATCATCACATGATGATTCTATTCCCAAAATATATACAGACTCAGCCATACAATCGTTAATATTGAGCTTATCAAACAACTGCGCAAAATAACAGGTTTTATTCTGCTTGGCATTCTTCTGCTGATGGCAGCTTCATTTGTTGCCCTTCAAAGCAGCAGGGTTCAAACCTGGCTGGCACAGAAAGCATCCCAAAGCCTCAGCAGCGAACTCGGTGTTCCTGTGAATATCCGTAATGTTCAGATCCGTTTTTTCGACAGGGCCAAACTACAAGGCCTTTATCTTGAAGATCTGCACCACGACACACTGCTCTATGTTGAAGAAATGCGTGTGAATCTTGATGACATTTTCCTTGGTTTTACCCATTTCAGTTTTGACGAAGTAAAACTCAAAAACGGTCAGTTCAATGTCAGGCAATTTCAGGGTGAAGACGATCTCAATATTCAATTTCTTATTGATTATATAAATGGCCCCCGCGATACAACTGATACGGTTCGTTCAAAACCTCCCGAAATATTTTTCTGGAAACTCGACCTTGACAATATTGACTTTACCTATGAATACCGCGATAGTATTCCTGATACTGGCACCGGATTTAATCAGGATCTGATAAGAATCAACAATATCAATGCCTCCCTGAAAAGATTTATGCTGATTGATGATTCACTTTCAGGTGAATTGCGAAACCTGCAATGTCATGATCCCAATGGTTTGGTTGTCAGAAAAATGGATGCTGACTTTATCATCAGTTATACCATGATGGATTTTGCCGCTTTGAACCTTGAAACCCCACTAAGTAAGCTTGAAGGAAAGATACATTTTGATTATAATAGTTATGACGACTTAAGTGATTTTATACCGCTGGTTCAAATGAGGGGGCGAATTAAGGAATCAAAAATTCATACCCGTGACCTCGCCTTTTTCTCCTCTGAATTGGGCGGATTGGATCAGGTATTCAGTTTGAGCGGCAATTTCAAGGGAACTGTTGACGATCTAACCGGAAAAAATATCCTTCTCAATACCGGAAAATACACAGCTTTCTCAGGTAATTTCAGAATGAAGGGACTGCCTCAGACCGACAGTACACGTTTTAATTTCAATATCCGCAACTTTTCAACTGCCACAGCTGACCTGGCAAGGCTGCCAGCCTACCCGTTTAATGCAGGTCAGAAAATTGAAATTCCTGACGCACTCAACCGGATTGAAAGGATAAGTTTTGAAGGAGAGCTGGAGGGCATGCTTTCTGACCTTCGGCTAAATGGCCGGCTTACGGGCAAGCCTGGAGCGCTACAGGCCGACCTTAGCCTGAAATACAATCCTACAGAAAAACTGTATGCCTATAAAGGTAAGTTCCGTTCAGAAGGACTAAATACCGGCGTTATTTTCGGTCTCGAAAAATCACTTGCTCAGGCCGTGTTTAACATCGAGTTGGAAGGGCAGGGGTTCGATACAAAAACCTTGCAGGCCAAATGGCTTGGTGAAATTGCTTCACTTTCACTGAATGGATACCCTTATCAGCAAATAAGGGTTGATGGAACTGCCGAAAAGGGAACGTTCAATGGTCAGCTGAAGGTTAACGATCCCAATCTTAAAGCAGAATGCTCCTTTTCTGCGCAAACAGCATTAAAAACACCTGCTTATCATGGCCATTTGTCAGTAGGTTTGGTTGATCCCGGTGCGCTGGGATTATGGAAAACAGATTCTGCCATGATTATTTCAGCAGAATTAATGGCCGACTTTTCAGGTACGCATCCCGATAATTTAACAGGAAGAGCAGAAATCAGTGAATCATTGTTTCGGTATGGAAAAAGCCGATACAGACTGGATGATTTTTTACTGGAGGCAAGTGGTAATGCTGAAGACCGTAAAATTGAGCTTTTTAGCGATATTTTGGACGCAAAGGTGAGCGGAGCCTTCTCTGTCAATGAAATAGCACCCGCATTTGCTGATGTGTTAAATAAAGTATTGCCCAATTGGTTCGATATACCGCTGAAAAGCAGGCCAAACAGTCCACAGCGGTTCAATGCACACCTTGAGCTGAAAGATACGAGGCTGCTGTCGGCCCTGTTTATCCCTGAGCTGGAGCTGCGGCCTGGTTCGGCTTTTCAGGCTGATTTCTCATCATCAGGGCAAACCATGCGGCTGAAAGGAAATATTCCGGTGCTGGAAACGGGAGGGCTGATTTTTTCAGGAATTGATATGAACATTGATGCGCAAGGCAGCGCATTGAAAGCCGGGTTTGCGGCACGAACCCTTCAATTAACTGATAGTCTTAAAGTAACCTGTCTTAAATCCGAAATTTCAGGGAATGACACCCGTGCAACAGTTAATTTTCAATGGGCATCAGACAATAAACGAAACCAGCCCAATGCAAGGTTGAATTTCGGTCTTGAGTTTCAAAACCAAATGCTCCTGCTTGAACTGATGCCTTCGCTTATTTTGGTGCAGGATACCTTATGGCAGGTAAATGAAGGTAATCAGGTGATATTTGATTCTTCCGCTATTACCTTCGACAACCTCTCATTCAGTCACCTTGATGAATTTATCAGGTTCGACGGGCGTATCAGTCATAAAGCTACCGACGAACTCGATGTTATTTTAGACCAGTTTTGCCTTACGAATATCAATCCGCTGCTGCAATCTACCGGAATAACGCTGGGTGGCAAGGCCAATGGAATTATATCGCTTGCCGGAATCAGGGATGATCCTTATTTCAAAAGCAATCTGAAATTCAGTGGCATTCGATTAAACAACGATCTGCTCGGCGACGGGCAGCTATCCAGTATCTGGATTCCGGCTGATAAAAGAATTGAACTCGATGGGTCACTCATCGCAGGCAATGTGCCAAGGTTGTCATTCAAGGGCGGGTATTATCCGCAGCGGGAACAAAACAACTTTGATATTGACATAATGCTAACCAACCTGCGGGTTGACCTCTTTGAAAATTACCTGACCGATATTTTTTCAGATGTGGCTGACGGTTTTGCTGATGGCAGGATTCATTTGAGCGGAAGTCCGGAAGAACCCGTTACAGAAGGAAAGGTTTTACTTAAACGAACAGCCTTCACGATTGGGTTGCTCAATACTACTTACTCATTTACTCATGAATTTAGCATTGAAAAAAATCAGATAACGGCCAAAAACATTCGCTTAAATGATCAGCAGGGTAATAGTGCTCAGGTTAACTTTACCCTACGGCATAAGAATTTCAACGACCTGAAGTTCGACGTCAGTTTGCAAACAAAGCGCATTCAGGCACTTAATACCAATGAACTCCAGCGTGATCTTTTTTATGGTTCTGCGTTTGCAAGCGGTACTTTCAGAGCCTATGGTCCGCTTGACAATATCGTGATGGATATATCGGCACGTACAGAAAAAGGCACACGCTTTTACCTGCCCCTTTATGATGCAGCGGATATAAGTACACAAGATTTCATAACATTTGAAAAAGCCGGCACAATCAGTAAAAAATTAGATAAAAGGATAAGGGTTGTAAATGACAAGGGTTATGAATTGAATTTCAATCTTAATATCAGCAATGATGCTGATGTTGTTTTGATTTTTGATCCGCAGACAGGTGACATGATTCAGGGTAAGGGTACTGCTGATTTAAGATTGGAGGTCACAGAGTCAGGGGTATTCAACATGTATGGCGATTATACTATTACCAGCGGGAACTATCAGTTTAACCTTGTGGTCTCAAAACCTTTTGATTTGCAACCTGGCGGAACTATTAGTTTCAAGGGCGACCCTTATGATGCCGACATCAATCTAACAGCGCTTTATAAGGTGCGCACCTCACTATACAATCTTGTTAAAAATATTGACTCAAGCGCAAATGTGAAGCGGATGATTGATGTGAATGCGATGATGAACCTCACGGATAAACTGATGAAACCGCAGGTGAAGTTCGACATCATGCTGCCCAACGCTGATGAATCAACCAGAAACCTTTTACGTTCCCAGATTCCCAGTGATGATGAATTGAACAGGCAGGTTTTTGCCCTAATCATGCTGGGTAATTTTTGGCCAAATCAGGGTGGAGCCAATGAAATAGCCGGACTTGGAGGGGCCAATGCTTCTGAACTAATTTCAGGTCAGCTCTCTAATATGTTGGGCCGTTTGAGCGATGATTTAAAACTCGGGGTGAATTACAAGCAGCGCGATGCAGCAAGTGCTGAGGAGCTCAGGCTCATGTGGTCAACACAACTCATGGGCGATAGGGTAATGATTGATGGTAACTTCGGAACAGCAGGTATTCCGCAAAGTGCTGTTCAGAACACCAGTAACCTGGTAGGTGAATTTACCATTGAAGCCAAAATGAACAGGGACGGAACAGTCAGAGTAAAGGTATTTAACAGATCCAACCAGTATTTACTTGTATTTAACGGTGTGCCTTATACACAAGGCGTAGGTTTGTTTTACCGGCGGGATTTTGAATTGCTGTCTGACCTGAAAAAAAAGAGTAAATGAGTACATCAAAAATAATCTTCAAGCGGCTGCGAAAACCAGCCATCTTATCGCTAGTCATTTATGTATTGCCTTTAAGCCTTGCATCCCAGGGGGTGCCCATCAGATGGAGTGGTGAAATTTTTAAGCCGGCCAGTTCATGCAGCTTCAAGGTAATCGGAAACTGGGAAGAAGGTATCATGATGCAAAGCCGCACAGGTGATCGTATTTTTTCACCCGGAAAGACTTTCATACAGCGACTTGATAATATTACCATGCTGCCCCAGTTCAACAGACAGGTTCAGCTTGAAACTTCGAAAGGCGATAAAACACTTGAATACCAGGTGCTTGAAAGGTTAGGTAATAAATCGGTATTATTTGCAACTTATTTTAATAAATCACGCGACAGAATTGAATTATTTGGGCGTAAATATAACCTTGAGGGAGAACCGGAAGGGAAGGAAAAAAAAATCGCTGAATTCAATGCCACCCGAAAAAGTCAGGTTGAGCGCCTGAATTTTGTTCACTCAGCCGACTCTTCGCGTATGCTTGCTTTTTTTTCAGAGCGCTGGGATAAATATGCAAAAGAGAAAATCCAGTTCATACTGTTCGACAGTTTGCTACAAACCACCCTTAACAGGAGCGTTGAATTTCCCTATGAGGGCAATCAATTCAGTGTGCATGATGCCGCGCTTGATCGCAGCGGAAGAATTTTTCTGCTGGTGAGAATTGAGGCAGCTCAGCAAAAAAGCTGGAAACGAAACAAGCCAGATTATCGGTATAGCATGGTTACCTTCGACAGTGATTCGGGGCTGGTTAAAGATTTTGAAATCAATATCGGCGATAAAAGGCTTGTTGATATTCGGTTTATTCCGGAAAAAGATGGAAAGATAACCTGCTCAGGCTTTTATGCCTCGCCTGAAGCTTTTCAGGCAGAAGGGCTTTTCTTTTTGCGGATTGACATACAAACTGGAGCTGTTACGCAAAAAAGAATCATGCCCTTTGAACCATCCTTTACGGCAAGGTTCAACAATGGCAACCGTCGTAATAAGAACAATGCCATCTTGCCAGACTTTAAGCTTGATCAGTTCATTCAGTTTGGTGATTCAGGTTATGCTATTATCGGTGAACAATATCTGGTTGACGAAATCTGCTTCCAGGATTTCAGAACCGGAATGATGACCTGCAACTACATCTACAACTATAATAATATCGCTGTGATGAAACTGGATACAGCCGGACAGGTTGAATGGGCGGCCGATATCCCTAAATTTCAGGAAACAGCAAACGATGGAGGTAAATATTCGTCGTATGTTTTTGGCCATAATCAAAATAATATTTATTTCATATTTAACGACCATCCGGCCAATACCAAAATTGAAGATGAGCGAAAAATCGCAGTAATGACTGAAATACAAAGGGCTGTACCCGTGTTGGTCAGCATGGATAAAAACGGTCATTATAACCGCATTCCACTTCAGGAGTCAAAGCGCAACAAGTTTTGGATGATACCTTCTGGCAGCTGTCAGATCAGTCAGCAATCCATATTGCTTGTTGCGGCATCCTCCAACAAATACAAAACCGGCATTGTAAGTCTTACCCCGGGCGGCAATGATGAATAATTAGTCAAACGCTTGATTTTCAGTTCCTGAAAGCGAAAGCATTTTTTCATATTCTTCCGGACTCAGGTCGTTGTAATAAAAGTTGACGGGATTGATAGGCTGTCCGTTTTTATGAACTTCATAGTGCAGGTGGGGACCAACTGATTTACCGGTATTCCCGATATAACCAATTACATCACCCCGTTTGACGCTCTGTCCGGCCCTGACTTTTATTTTGTTCATGTGACCATAGAGCGTCAGGTAACCGTAGCCATGATTGATACGCACATGGTTGCCGTAACCCGATGCATCAGCATCAGCCCGCATGATTGTTCCATCGCCCGTGGCGTAAATTTCGGTTCCGACCGGGGCAGCAAAATCCATCCCTGCATGAAATTTTGTAGTCTTGTAAATAGGGTCGGTACGGTAACCAAAACCACTGGCCATTCGCCGTAAATCTTTGTTGTTTACAGGTTGTATAGCCGGAATACAGGAAAGCATGCTGGCCTTGTTTTTAACCATCTGGTAAACATCATCATAAGATTTACTCTGGATAACCATCTGCTTGGCTAATTGATCAGCCTTACTGAGGGTTGAAATCAACAGATCAGCGTTTTCAAGCTTGCGGTACTTTGCATAACGGTTTACTCCTCCAAAGCCGGCCTGCCTTACCTCATCCGGTATCGGCTCTGCTTCAAACACCACACGGTAAATATTGTCGTCTCTGTCACGTAAATCTTCCAGCACACTGCTCATCTGATTCATGCGCTGGTTCAACAGATCATACTCAAGCTTCATCTGATCGAGCTCTCTTTCAAGCTGCTTTTCACGGGGTGAATCAATTGTATTGTAAGCAATTACAAGCCCCAGCGTTGCAAAAACAAGACCGGTACCTGCAAACGAGAGAAATCGCAACAGCTTATCTTTAGCGCCCAACCTGATGCGTTCATAGGAAAGCGACTTGGTATTGAACTGATACTTAACTTTCGCCATTATTGAATTTCGGAGAAAACAAAATTAAGGCAAAGAACGAATAAAGCACTTTTATATTGTAAGGGGCTGGGTTTTATTAATTTTGGGGCGACCCAGAAAAACAACCAGATAAACAATGAACGCGAATCAAATCAGGGAAACATTTCTTGAATTTTTTAAATCAAAAGGCCATCAGATTGTGCCATCGGCTCCGATGGTCATTAAGGATGATCCCACGCTGATGTTTACCAATGCCGGCATGAATCAGTTCAAGGATATATTTCTGGGTAATGCAACCGCCCGCCACCGCAGGGTGGCCAACAGTCAGAAATGCCTCCGCGTAAGCGGTAAACACAACGATCTGGAAGAGGTAGGGGTAGATACTTACCACCATACGATGTTTGAAATGCTTGGAAACTGGTCGTTTGGCGACTATTTTAAAGCAGAGGCAATCGCCTGGAGCTGGGAATTACTTACTGCGGTTTTTAAACTGGATCCTTCAAGACTTTATGTAACCGTATTTGAAGGAGATGAAAAGGAGGGACTTCCTCCTTCTGAAATTGCGCTAAGCGAATGGAGCAAAATTGTTGAACGCGATCACATTGTATTCGGATCCAAGAAAGATAATTTCTGGGAGATGGGCGATACAGGGCCTTGCGGCCCCTGCAGCGAGATACATGTTGACCTGCGTCAGGATGCAGAACGAGCTGCCTTACCCGGACATTTGCTGGTGAATAAGGATCATCCGCAGGTGATCGAAATATGGAATAATGTGTTTATCCAGTATAACCGTAAAAAAGACGGCAGTCTGGAACCGCTTCCTGAAAAACATGTGGATACAGGCATGGGGTTCGAACGTCTGGTTCGTGTTATTCAGCAAAAGGCAAGTAATTATGATACGGATATTTTTCAGCCTTTTATTCGTCAAATGGAAGCTGAAACCGGGATCAAATATGGCAGTGACGAGAAAACAGACATCGCCATGCGGGTGATATCCGACCATATCCGCACCATTGCATTCGCCATTACCGACGGGCAGTTGCCATCAAACAACAAAGCCGGATACGTTATCAGGCGCATTCTGCGAAGGGCCGTCAGGTATGCCTATACATTTCTTGACCGCAAGTCACCATTTCTTGTTACTTTGATTCCCGTGCTGCAGGAAACCATGGGCGGGCATTACCCTGAGCTGATTAAACAAGCAGAACTGATCAGGAAAGTTATCCTTGAAGAGGAAAATGCTTTCCTGCGTACGCTTGAAACAGGTATTCAGCGCTACAATGATTTCGTCAGAAAAAATGATCAGATAGCCGTGATACCCGGTGAATTTGTTTTCGAACTGTTTGATACCTATGGTTTTCCGAAAGACCTGACAAGCCTGATGGCCAGAGAGGATGGTAAACTGATTGATGAGGCTGCTTTCGATGCTGCACTTGAAAGGCAGAAACAACGCAGTCGTTCAGCTTCTGCTACCGATGCAGGTGACTGGATTTACACTGAAGTACAAAATGATGGTCAAACAGAGTTTATCGGTTATGAGCATGACGAAGCAACAGTGAGCATCATCGCCTACCGGTCGGTTGAAACCAAAGGAAAAAAGATGTTTCAGCTATTGTTGAACATAACGCCATTTTATGCTGAGAGCGGTGGGCAGGTTGGTGATACCGGACAGCTGATCAGCGAACGTCAGACCATCAGCATACTTGACACCCGCAAAGAACATGGGCTGATATTGCATCTGGCTGATCAATTGCCCGAAACGCCCGAAGCCAAATGGAAAGCCGTTATTGACAAAGTTAAGCGAAATGACATCCGCAGAAATCATTCAGCGACCCATTTGCTGCATGCGGCCCTACGTGAAATACTGGGGAGCCATGTCGAGCAGAAAGGTTCACTGGTCAATGAAAAATACCTGCGCTTCGACTTTTCGCATTTTGAAAAGCCTTCAAAAGCCCAGCTTGAAGCCATTGAAAAAAGAGTGAATCAACAAATCCTCCGGAATATTCAGGCTGAAACTGAAGTAATGTCGCTGGATGAGGCAAGGCAAACAGGCGCAATGGCACTGTTTGGTGAAAAGTATGGTGAACTGGTAAGGGTTGTAACCCTTGATGCCAATTACTCGGTTGAACTCTGCGGAGGTACGCATATAGTCTCAACAGGCCAGATCGGGTCATTCAGAATTGTTTCAGAAGGAGCCGTTGCTGCAGGTGTGAGGCGAATTGAAGCTGTTACAGGAAGTGTTGCACTTGAACAGGCTGAAAACGACCGGGCGCAGCTCTTGTTGCTGCGCGATCTGCTGAAGAATCCCCCCGATCTTGAAAAGGCTGTTAAGCAATTGATTGATCAATCGGCATTGCTTGATAAAAAACTGAATCACTTCATGCAGGATCAGGCGCGTCTGGTTGAAGCAGAACTTGAAAATAAAGTTCAGGTGATTGATGGCAATAAGCTGATAAACAGAGTAATAGAAATTGAAGTGCCGGAACTTGTTAAGGACATCGCTTTTCGTTTGAAAGAGAGACATCCGGATTTATGTCTGGTATTGGGCCACATAAGCAACAATAAACCTATGATTACTGTGGCGCTTGGACAATCACTGGTTGAAAAAGGATTGTCTGCATCGGTCATTGTGCGCGAACTGGCCAAAGATATCAGAGGAGGAGGCGGAGGTCAGGCCTTTTTTGCTACCGCCGGAGGCAGCGAAGTTACCGGATTGCAAAAAGCTGTAACACGCACTGCGGAGGTGCTGAATTGGTAATCCTTTTTTTAAAATGAAAACCGGTAAGCCCCGCAAGCCGGAAATGCTATTTTTGCTGCCCAAATACAATTATGGGTTCAATCAGCGACGAAATCAGGAAACGAAGAACTTTTGCCATTATTTCGCACCCGGATGCGGGTAAAACCACCCTGACAGAAAAGTTGCTGCTCTTTGGCGGTGCCATTCAAACAGCAGGTGCCGTTAAGTCGAATAAAATCAAGAATACTGCTGCTTCTGATTTTATGGAAATTGAAAAGCAGCGTGGTATATCGGTAGCCACCTCGGTGATGGCCTTTCATTACAGAAATGTGTTGATTAATCTGCTTGATACCCCTGGTCATAAGGATTTTGCTGAAGATACCTACCGAACACTAACTGCTGTTGACAGTGTAATTCTGGTTGTTGATTGCGTAAAGGGCGTTGAGGAGCAAACCGAAAAACTCATGGAGGTTTGCCGGATGCGAGATACTCCTGTTATGATTTTTGTGAATAAACTCGACCGGGAGGGTAAAAATCCTTTTGATCTTTTGGATGAGCTGGAACAAAAACTCAACATCAGGGTAAGGCCCCTCAGCTGGCCCATCAGTATCGGTGCCACATTCAAAGGTGTTTACAATATTTTCGACAGGCAGCTGAATCTTTTTAATCCGAATAAAACCAAAATTGAGGAGGACGTCCGAATTATTCAGGACCTCAATGCTGCTGACCTTGATCTGGCCATCGGGGAGAAGGATGCCAATATCCTCAGGCAGGACATCGAGCTGATAGAAGGTGTTTATGATACCTTTGATGAAGAAAAATACAAAAGCGGGTCAGTTGCCCCGGTATTCTTTGGCAGTGCGGTGAATAACTTCGGTATCAAGGAGTTGCTGGATACCTTTATACGGTTGGCTCCTCCGCCGCGACCGCGTATGTCGGATAAAAGAATGGTTGAACCACTTGAGGATAAATTCAGCGGATTTGTATTCAAGATCCATGCGAACATTGACCCACGGCACCGCGATCGCATTGCATTTTTGAGGGTTTGCTCAGGTAAGTTTGAGCGCAACCGCTTTTTTCACCATGTACGGTTAGATAAAGACTTCAAATTCAGTAGTCCGGCCACCTTTCTTGCTCAGGAAAAAAATATCATTGAAGAGGCCTATCCCGGTGATGTAATTGGGCTTTACGACACAGGTAATTTTAAAATCGGGGATACCCTTACCGAAGGCGAAAATTTTATGTTCAGGGGCATCCCCAGTTTTTCACCTGAAATTTTCAAGGAGGTGATCAATACTGATCCCATGAAATCAAAACAGCTTGAAAAAGGCATTCAGCAATTAACAGAGGAAGGTTTGGCGCAGTTGTTTATTCAGCAGAATGGTTACAAAAAAATAGTGGGAACTGTTGGTGAACTGCAATTTGAAGTAATTCAGTACCGATTGAAGCATGAGTATGGAGCATCCTGTAATTTCCAGCCCATAATGGTTTACAAAGCCTGCTGGATTACCTATGAAAAAAGGGAGACTTTTGAGCAATTTGCCCGATACAGGTCACATCAGTTGGCGAAAGATAAGGATGGCCGTGATGTTTTTCTGGCAGCGTCATCTTGGATGCTTGATACGATGATCAAAGATTTTCCCGACCTGAAATTTCATTTTAATTCAGAGTTCAAAACAGCCTGAGATATCAGGAATTTGTGTGTCTGAGGGTAGCCCTGACGGTTTCTTCCGGAACGGCTCTCTGTATAGGTTTGTCGCCCAATAATGCGGAAATAAGCAAACTGAATACCCCTCCGATACAAAGAATACTCAGAAAATAATAGCAGAGATGTAATTCGGTATTGCTTAAAATTACCGAGTCAGGTGTTGCATAAGCTTCGTTGGCAATTTGGATGAAGACTCCGCCACCTCCGTTTTGATACTCCCATTGAACAAGATTTTCAACCCACAGGGGATTGATGCGATAGTCATACAGAAACATGAAAACAGAGGCACCGCATGCAGTGATAAACAGTTGAATAAGGCCGCTTCTGACACCGTTTCTGACAGTTAGATGCCCCGAATTGTCGGATCGCTTTTCGCGCAGTGAGGGCAAAAGAGTCAGGAAAAGTATGAGCATAATGCCAGGCATACTAAACCTGTTGTATTCAAGATGAACCGTATGAAACTGCAGCGCAAACTGCACCAATGTCCAGATTATAAGCAGTAATATCGCTAAAAATCCAAACTTTATTTCAGGTTTCATAGATTTTTTCCTTCAAAACTTAATGCAAAGTATAATAAAACTTTCTGAAAATCAAAATATTCTGATAAAAAAACGTCAGCATCGAATGATACAGGGCTGAAAGCAGCCAATGTTTATTGGTTAAAACCGCTTATAAATCTTGTAAACTTCCGTTTATCATCACCTCATCAATCAGATTGCTGCCAAATGCGTACGGCAGGTAGGCATAAGAGGGCATAGGTTTCGAGATAAACAGGTTGGCCTTTTTACCCGGTGTGATGCTGCCATGCGAACGCTCAAGGCCCATGGCTTTTGCGCTGTTGATGGTGGCCGCGTTGATGGCTTCTTCGGGTGTCATGCGAAGATTGATGCAGGCAAGGCTGAGTACGAGGGGCATATTGCCGGAAGGGGAGGAGCCGGGATTGTAATCGGAGGCCAGCGCAATGGGCAAACCGGCCTTGATCATTTCACGGGCTGGCGGCTGTTTGAGCCGCAGGAAGAAGGCGGTAGATGGTAACAGCGTCGGCATGGTTTTGCTTGACAGAAGAGCCTGTATTTCTGCATCTCCGGTGTATTCGAGATGGTCAACACTCAGCGCCCCGTTTTTCACTCCAACCTGAATTCCACCTGAATAATCCAATTCGTTGGCATGAATCTTTGCCGGCAAGCCAAGTTTGAAAGCCGCCGTTAAAATCCTGTCTGTTTCATCTGCCGTGAAGAAACCCTTATCGCAAAAAACATCACAGTAATCAGCAAGGCTTTCTGCTACAACACCCGGAAGCATTTCATCAATAATAAGCCGGATGTATGCCTCCCTTTTGTTTCGAAATGCCGCAGGTATGGCATGTGCCCCAAGAAAAGTAGCTTTAATCGTAATGGGGGTATTTTCTTTTATTCGCTTTATGACCCTGAGCATTTTCAATTCTGATTCCAGGCTCAATCCGTAACCGCTCTTAATTTCTAAAGCACCGGTTCCCATCCTGATAATCTCATGAACCCTTTGCATGGCCTGATCGAATAATTCCGCTTCATCAGTTTGATGCAATAAATCAGCGGAATTCAGAATGCCTCCGCCTTTGGCCGCTATTTCTTCGTAACTGAGCCCCTTGATTTTATCTACAAATTCGGCTTCCCGACTTCCGGCATAAACAATATGCGTATGGCTGTCGCACCATGTTGGAAAAACAAAACGACTTTTTACGTCCCTAATAATCCAATCATCATCAGGTTGCGGACAATCTGACATTTCTCCAAATGAATGGACTAGTCCGTTTTCTATCCTCAGCCATGCGTTGGCAATAATGGGCAAATCGGCCATTTCGTTGCCCCGCAGCAGCTCCGGGGCTACCTTGCGGGCCTGAATCAGCTGACCGATATTGACCATCAGCTGTTTCATTTTTTTATGGAAGTTAGGGTGAAATCAGCGTAAACAGGCAAATGATCGCTGTATCCACCCAGGTAGTTTTCTGAATCATAGGTTGGAAAAGGCTTGCCCGATGCGGCTGATTTTTTAGGGCCCAGCATAAATTTAAAATCCACTGCATCAGCCTTTTTGAAAAAAGCACGAACATTTGCATACTCCTCAACCATTGATGATGAAACAATGATCTGGTCAAGAAATCCCCAATTTCCCTGATAATGGTAACTTCCCCTGCTACTGCCGCGCCTCCATCCCATCAGGTTATAAAAATAACTTTTGGTATAGGCAGAATCAGCCTGGGCGCCCAAAGTTTCGGAAAGACTCTTATCGTCCGGGTAATCATTGAAATCACCCAAAATGGCAATGTGTGCCTTGCTGTTAGTGAAAAGAATTGAATCGCAAAGCCGGCGGGCTGTTTTTGCAGCCAGTATCCGTTTTGCTTCTGTTTTTTCAGCGCCGCCGCTCCTGCTGGGCCAGTGATTTACTACAAAATGCAACTCCTGGCCCTGGTTTGTTCTGCCTTTGACGTACAAAATATCACGGGTCGGTTTTGACATATCTCCGGGAAAAACTACAGGATATGAAGCTGTTTTCACTACGCTGAACCGCCCTTTTTTATAAATAAGGCCAACATCAATGCCGCGCTTATCAGGAGATTCATAATGAATAACAGAATAATTCTCCTTTTTGAGAGACGTTTTGGTAATCAGGTAATCAAGTACTTTTCGGTTCTCTATTTCACAAACCCCCAATACATCGGGAGCAAGTTTTTTAATAACCACAGCAAGGTTTTTGATTTTCTTCTCAAATCGTTCCTTTGACCATGCAAGTGGCGAATTGGGTAAAAACTGCTGATCATCACACTGCGGATCATCTTCCCAATCGTAAAGGTTTTCAAGGTTGTAAAATCCTACCCTAAAAGTTGTGGTTGTTTTTTTTTCAGGTGGTCTGATTCCGGAAAAGCTGATGAGGGCCATAATTAAAACGGCCAAGAACAGGGACGCCTCTCGCGAATGGTGGTTATTGCAACCTTTCGGCATATTGTTTTGCAAAATAAGTAATGATGATGTCGGCTCCGGCTCTTTTTATGGCAGTCAAAATCTCCGTTACCGCAGCGTTCTCATCCAGCCATCCCTTTTCTGCTGCTGCTTTTACCATGGCATATTCGCCGCTTACATTGTAAGCTACAATTGGCAGCTTTGAGTTTTGTTTCAGGTCGGAAATGATATCCAGATATGCCAAAGCCGGTTTAACCATCAGAAAATCAGCCCCTTCGGCAGTGTCTAATTCAGCTTCTACAAGTGCTTCCCTGCGGTTGGCAGGATGCATCTGGTAAGCCAGCTTATTGCCTGATTTTGGGGCAGAGTCAAGGGCATCTCTGAACGGGCCGTAAAAACCGGATGCGTATTTGGCAGTATAAGCCATAATACCCACCCCGGTAAATCCTGCCTTATCCAGCTCTTTGCGGATATATCCGATTCTGCCATCCATCATATCGCTCGGTCCAAGTATATCAGCCCCTGCCTCAGCCTGAGCCAGGCTCATTTTTCCTAGTATAGCCAATGTTTCATCATTGAGAATCTTTCCGTTTTCGAAAAGCCCATCATGTCCGTCGGAGCTGTATGGGTCCATGGCTACATCAGTAATCACGGTGCACTCAGGCAAAGTTTTCTTGAATGTACTAATCGCTTTCAGATAGAAACAATCCGGGTTGTAACTCCAGGTCGCATACTTATCTTTATGCTTCTCATCAATGGCGGGAAACAGGATGAAATTTTTTAATCCTAATTTTTCACAGGCATCCGCCTCTTTCAGCGCCAGATCAATGCTGTACCTGAATACACCGGGCATGGAGCTGATAGCTTCTTTCTTATTTTCACCATCAAGTAAAAAGAAAGGGACAATAAGGTTAGATGGATGAATGCTGGTTTCCTGCACCATCCTTCGTATGGCTTCGGTACTTCTGTTGCGGCGTGGCCGGCGGGTGTTCAGTTGCATCGGGCAAAGATAGGGGTGAAGCGGTTGATATATATAAACTTACTGAACTGCCTTAAAAATGATTGCTGTTTACCGACATGGAAGAATTTAGTCCATTTCGCAATTGCCAAAGTGCTTCCTTACTTTGATGGATTTAATTTTTGCGCTGATAGCCGGCAAGGCTTGTAAACAATTAAAGATGATTACCCAATAACACCGAACTTCAACCCATGAGATTGAAGATTAAAATGCGTTCCGTGTTTTAAGCCTTGGGAGGTGGCGGAGTTATTTCAGGATGAAACTGCAAGGCATATACATTCTGAAAATTAAAAACCGTGTTATCTGTCTGAATGAGATCAGAATCAACGATTGCTATGGGCTTTTCAATCAAATCATCATCAATATTTTCCTTGTCGATATTGTACATGCTTTTACCCTCTATCATAACTTTTGATTGAGGGCATGATTTAACCAAATTGCAGGTCAAAATGTTGACAGCAAGCATGATCCAAAGCGATCGGAAAACGATATGTTCTCGAATGAACTTCATTTTGGGCTGCAAAACTACAAAATATCTTAGGAGTTGATATAATTTTATATAACGATTGATAAGTTTAAGTTTAATCAGCGCTGCTTATCTTAACTCCCTTGCAACGGAAGCTGTATAGGTCATCCCATACCGCTCGTCGTTGGCCTGATCAATTTCACTAAGGTACCAGATGCGGGAGCCTGATCTGATGATACTATCGAGTTGTGGTTTGTCAAAAAACTCTCCGATCTGGAAACGGCAGCCGCCCATATCCTGACAATTTACGGTGAATTGGTTGGTCCACCAGCCGCATAGAACCAGGTCGTTAGGGGTAAGTTGCGACGCAGCCTTCAAGGCCTGGCTGATATAAGCCTGTCTGTTTCTGCGCCGGCTTTGCTCATTTTGCAGCGGACCATTGAGGGGATCCAGAAATACTTCCTGTCCTGCAATTTTCCTGACCAGTGCAAAATCAGAATAGTCGGCCCCCCTTTCAGCACTCGCAAGGTTGAAACCGAACATAAGCGGAGATAATATAAACAGTAAGGATAAAATGGCAGTAGCGGCAGGTTTAAACGACTGGTCGAGCAGCCAAACCAGCAGAAAGGGGATGGCCGGAATAAAGAATGCTGATTTTTGAGGCAATACCAAGAAAGCCAAAAGGTAGAGCAGGCAGACTAAAACCAGTGGAAATGATTTTTTAAATTGTTGCGCCTCTGCACTCAGCCCTTTAACCTTCGTGATCAGCAGCAACAATAAGGCAAGGCAACCTGTACCCCCCCATACGCCGAAGCTTGCCTTGTAAAGCACTTTAGGTAGTGAAGGGTAGGGGAGCCTGTAGGTGTCGAAAAATGACCAGCCATATTTTAACCAGGATGGCAAAAAACAAAGGGAAGCCATGATCAATGTAAAAAAGCAAAGTGACAGCAAAGGGCGTAAATTGCTTTTTTCCTGCCGGACTGCCATCCAGATCAAGCCGGCTATCACCGCTCCCGATGTGATTCTGCAGCCAATGGCAAGTCCCAAAAAAACACCGGCCCATGCATAGTATTTTTTCAATGTGCCATACCATGCCAACAGAATAAAGGCAAGTGCCCAGGTATAGTCAATGGTGTAAGTGCTGCTGATCCAAATTGCCGGAATGGTAGCAAAAACAACTGACCATAAAAACCGGTTGTTCATGTTATAGTGCTTTAAAATGCCGGCAAAGCAAAGGGCTGAGATAACACTGAACAGGACGCTTAGCATGTTCATATTAAATGCACCGGCGTTGGGCATCAGCATCAAAAGGTATTCCTGTACGGGGTGCCCGGGAAGGCGGGAAAAGGAATACTCTCCCGTTTGGGCCATCAGCCGAGCGTTCAGTACCAGACCCCAGCTGTCGTCCTCGCTTCCGTAGCCATCAGCCAGGAAGGGAAGTCGGGATGCCAGCACAATGATGCCAAGGAGGATGAACAGGGATACCTCTTTTTTCATGCATCAAATGTACATGAGTAGGGTTTCAGCTTCCCGGAATCGATAAGATTTAAAAAAAGATGATTACTTATCAGTGGATATTCTGACTTTCCTGGCCGGAACCAGTTCAACATTACCGTTGTAGGATAAAACCAGATTGCCATTGCGCAGGCGCTGCCTGCGGACAAGTTTTTCATAGGCCAGTGTAAGGCCTTTCATTACTTTCTCAATATATTCCTGATCACTCATGTTCAATTGAACGCTGAATTGAATGCCAAAGTTCGTGAAAAAATATATTCGAATTACGTTTCCTTCTGTTTGCAATTAAAACCGGACTACCACCGGAATTATTCACAAACATCCATTCATCAGTAATTTTAGAATAAACTTTGAAAAAGTTAACAAGACCTCTGGTATATCTTCTTCGGATAACATCAGTTGGAATTGAATGACCGCCTGAAGCAACCCGGTCTTCTACACGTTGAATCGCTTCCTCCGCCGATTCGAGCCACAAGAATATCAGGTGAATTTCATAGCCCATGGATTTGGCTTCGGTAATCAGGGATACATAACTTTTTGCTGCAAGTGTGGTTTCAAATGCAAAATCTGTATTGCTGTTCATCAGCTCCTTAATCCGGCTGAGCATAATCCTGCCTGCCTCAACAGCAACGCTTTCGGGTCGGAATGGTGATAAACCTCTGGCAATCTCATCGGCATTAACGTATTCTTGAATTCCCAGAACCTCCGGCAGGAGTGTGAACGATGCCGTGGTCTTTCCGGCGCCGTTGCATCCTGCGATGATAAAGAGTTGAGGCATTTCAAAAAAACGGTTAAGTCATCCCAAAAATACGTTTCCCGAATCGTTCCCGCACATACATTTCAAGTTTTTCACGATGTTCAGGCGCGGCTATTTTAATCAGTTCCATAGCCCGCTGGTGCAGATTTTTTCCATAGAGATAGGCTACCCCATGTTCAGTGACGATATAATGCATGTGTGCCCTGGTAGTAACCACTCCCGCCCCAGGTTTCAGTTCCGTCACAATTTTGGAGGCGCCTTTGCCTGTAGAGGAGGCCATGGCAATAATTGGTTTACCGCCTTCTGATAGTGAAGCTCCGCGGATGAAGTCAACCTGACCGCCCACACCTGAAAACATGCGGCTGCCAATGGAGTCGGCACATACCTGACCCGTAAGGTCTACCTCAATTGCACTGTTAACGGCTGCCACACGTGGATTACTGCGTATCACATGCCCATTGTTGATGTAACCCGCCTGAAGAAAAGCAAACTCGGGGTTATCATCCACAAAGTCATAAAGGGCACGCGTACCCATAGCAAAGGAAGTGGCGGTTTTGTATCTGTGTTTTTTCTTGAAAGCATTGGTAATGACCCCTTTTTTCATCAGCTCCATCACCCCGTCGGAGAACATTTCGGTATGGATGCCAAGGTCTTTATGGCCCGAAAGGCTTTGCAGCACAGCATCCGGGATGGTGCCAATGCCCAGTTGGAGCGTGGAGCGGTCGTCAATGATTTCAGCGGTGTAACGACCAATGATGCGCTCCTGTTCACCTACCTGTTGGCTATAATTTACCTCCGGCAATGCTTCGTTTACTTCCACCAGCGCATCAATCTCACTGATATGAATCACCCCGTCGCCATGTGTTCGGGGCATTTGAGGGTTCACCTGCGCAATGATTTTTTTAGCTGCCTTTGTTGCGGCCCGGGTTACATCCACCGAAATTCCCAAAGAACAAAAACCATGTTTGTCGGGCGGTGAAACATGAATCAGGGCAACATCCAGCGGAATCAGCCCACGTTCAAAAAGTATATGTATCTCACTTAAAAAAACCGGCAGGTAGTCACCGTTCAGTTCATTTACATTTCTGCGGGTTGGTTCAGATACAAACAGGGTATTGAAGAAAAAACTGTTGCTGTATTCCGGTTTGTTAATGCCGATATCACCCAAAAGGCTGATGCTTATAATCTGCACATTACTTAACTCCCTCGCCCTTTCTTCCAATGCATGAAGCAGGTATAAAGGCGTTGCGGCGCTGCCCTGAACAAAAACGGTTTGGTTTGATTGTATCTGACTTACGGCAGCATCTGCCGACAAAAATTTTAATGAAGTCATCATTCCTGGTTTAATCCTGTTTTATCCAGTTTTTATGCATTTCACGAAACAGCCTGATGGTTTCATTACAAAAATAGTCGTTTACCTTTTGCTTTAATTCTTCCAGACTTCCGGTATCTTCATGGCTTACCTTATAGGTTTGTTCATAGGGACCTGCCTCGAATTTAAGAAGGTACTTGTCATTCATACTGAAAATACTGATTTTCAGTTGCGGATGGGGTATGGTGTCAATGATGCGCATATTCAGAAGAGGCTGAGCTGCTTGCCTGTACCGGCATTAAAACGTGAGTAATCCAATTGAATTTTAGGCTGGTCACTAAAAAATTTCTTTCTGGCAAGCGCCTGTTGTGATGCAATGATTGAGGCCAGATGGCCTTCTCCTTTCATGCGGGTTCCGAACCGGCTGTCGTTCACCTTGCCGCCATGCAGGTCTTTTATCTGATTCATGATGCGTGAAGCTCTTTCAGGGAAAGCCTGCTCAAGCCAGCCGTTGAATATTTCGGCAACTTTACCGTTCAGTCGCACAACCTGATAGCGGATGTCGCGTGCTCCGGCCGCGGCTGCAGCTTTAGCCAGCTCAAACATCTCATGATCGTTCAGCGAGGGTATAACAGGTGCATTAAGCACCTGTACCGGTATGCCGGCATCAGAAAGCCGGCGAATCGTTTTCAGCACGCTCTGAGCCGATGATGTTCGGGGCTCAAGTATGCGTTTCAGCGATTCATCGAGGGTGGTGAGACTTATGCTGACCACTACACGATTTTCGGCAGCCATGCGTGAAAGAATATCAATGTCACGCTCTATCAGGCTGTTCTTTGTGATCAGACCAACCGGATGTTTCAGTTCATTAAATACTTCAAGTAACTTTCGGGTGATGCCGAATTGTTTTTCAGCCGGCTGATAAACATCAGTATTGCCGGCCAGCATGATACCAGCCGGTCGCCATTTTTGATCGCGAAGTTCAGCGCGCAACAAATCAGCCGCATTTTTCTTTACCAGAATACGGCTCTCGAAATCTATGCCGGCACTGTAACCCCAGTATTCATGTGTGTTTCTTGCGTAACAATACACGCAACCGTGCTCACAACCCTGATAGGGATTCAGGCTGTAATCGGCCAGGTCAGGACTTTCAACCCTGTTAATAATCGTCTTGGGAAACACCTCGATGTACTGCGTTTTAGGTTGTGCATACAGCAAGGCTTCCTTTTCATCTTCAGTGGCCAGCTGTTCCGGATCTTTTTGCACCGCATGTTGCAGAAAACTGTTGGCCGGATCATGTTGGGCGCCGCGTCCCCTGATTTTATTGTGGATGATTTTCATTCCTGACGGTTGCAGAGGGTCTGGAAATCACAATAGTTACATTTCTTAATGTCTTCGGTTTTTTGAAAAGGTTTTTCAGGGTCAATCAGGTCATTGACCATAGCCTGAAAAAATGCCTCAGTTTCATCCATTCCTTCCTTTTCAATTATTAGCTCAAACAAACCTTTTGAGGGGGTTCTCAAACTGATGATACCCGGCCGCATTGTTTTGGAAGGATATGTATCTCTTGCCAGATATTTATACATCAATAGCTGCAGGGTTTTACCCATTTTTTCTTTCTCAAGAATTTCTGCAGGCGCATTAATTTTCAAAAACTTATCGTTTACCACACCGGTTTTATAATCTATGATGCGAACCTCTCCATCCAGTTCATCAATGCGGTCGGCGAAGCCACCGAGGTAAATGATTTGCCCGGCATCTCCGGCCTGCAGTCTTGTTCCGATAAAATGTTCGGTTTCAAGAATAATCAGCTCATGCCGGCCGGTTTCAAGCATCCGCCGCTCTGTTTTTAGATAATTGGCTACCATTTGCTCGGCACCCCTATAAATCAGCAGGTTTTTTCCCTGATCAAGGTCTTCAGCAGCAATCTTTTCGAGAAATACTTCCCTGATTTTTACAGGCAGTTGGGCAAGCATCTGATCATAATCAGCCGGCTGAATTATTTGGCCCTTGAGTGGGTCAAAGAAATCCTGCAATACCTTGTGAACAATAGTACCCATCATATCAGCGCCAATCTCCTCGTCAAGTTCGTCATCGGTTTTAAGTCCGCACAGGTATTTGAAATAAAACCTCAAACTGCATTCAATATAATTGTTCAGGGCTGAGGGCGACAGGAATCTGCGCTCATCTTTTCCAAACCGCTCGTAAATTCTATTTAATATTTGCTTACTTTTTTGAATGAGAAATACAGATCCTTCAGGCATGGTTATTTCAGGAACCCAGGTATTGCGTTCAATCTGAATACCACTAAATTTCAATTCCTCTTCCAGTTGTGCAATGAACCTGCTTTTTTCGCCTTTTGCGAATTCATCGGGCTCAGTATTGTAAACCAGCCAGACATTTTCAGCCCTTTGCAGCATGCGGTAGAAATGGAAGGCAAATACAGCATCGCGCTCCCGAAATGAGGGCAGGCCATAGGCAGAACTGATATCCAGGGGGATAAATGAATGCTGGGTGCGGCCTTTGGGCAAAACACCTTCATTCACCGATAGCAGAATGATGTTTTTGAAATCAAGGTTCCTTGTTTCAAGCAATCCCATCACCTGCAAACCATCGAGAGGCTCTCCGTAAAACGAAAGTGTATTTTGCCGCAGCAGTTGCTCAAAAAAGCGGTGCAGGGTTTTTACCTGATCAAGTCCCTGGTAATGGTCAGTAAATGACTTAAGCTTGTTGATTAGCAAGTTAATGCTAAACAGGGCCTCTTGTTGCAGGGTATTTTTTGAGCCAGCCCCCGAACTTAGCAGCGCCTTCCTGATGGCCTCTGCAATTGCTGACAGATTTACCATGGCCTGCGAGGGCTTGTCGTCCCAGTCGTTTAAAATCAGTTTCAATATGCCCGGCTGATCAGGTTCAGCGCCTGTTATTTTTAAAAGCTTATCCAGGGTGATGAAAATATGCCTGCCTTCCTGAATTTTTTGCCTGCACAGATTAAGAAAGGATGGGTTAAGCAGATTGTTCATTAATGGATGCTGAAAAAGGCGTATCAGGTCGCGGTGATACCAGGCGGTTTTTTCAGCGGATTTTCTTTTGTGCGCCTGCAGTTCAAAGGCCAACAAAAAAAAGCCGGCCTCGGGAAGCAGGTGAAGCGGGTATCCCATGGTTACATTTACCCCTTTCACTTCATCAGGCAGGAACTCCAACACGGGTATGAGCAATTGTTCATCACAGAGAACAAGTGCGGTGTTTGATAATTCAGGTTCACTTTCAGCAAGGGTTTTGAGGATGCCGGCAGCGAAAACAGCCTGGCCGGTATTTTTAGCCACGCCGGTTATGCTGATCTTTTTTGTGCCGCTGCCAAAATAGTTGCCGGTATGATTCAGCTGGTTCAGGCCATTTTTTTTCATGAACTGACGCATAAAGTAACCGGCTTCATTCATTTCATTATCAAGATAGTATTGATCTGAATCCCAAATCAAAACGGCCTTGCCTTTTTTTTCAAGTGCGCTGATAAATCGTTGTTCGGCCTGATTGAGCGCATTGAAACCGGCAAAAATCACCTGCTTCCAGGGCATTGTATCGGCAAGGGGGCCGATTTGTTCAGCAACCAGCCTGAAGGCCATGGCCTGGCTCATGATTCCCTTGTCGAGCATACGTTTCTTCAATGCCGCGTACCAAACACCCATCCGTGACCAGAATCGAATATACTGTTCCTGGTTTCGGGTCAGATTCATACCGTCAGGTGACCAGTTTTTCAATGCATAAGCATCATCAACATGCCGGTATAAAGCGGCTGCATCAACCAGATAAAGGTCTGTTTCTTCAAAATCGTGAAGTAGCTGCGAAGCCCATGAACTAAACAGGTCAAACGGTTCAGCCTGCTCTTTTTCAGCCTCACGGTAAACTTCGTAAAACTCAAATAACATGGTGAGCGGATCACAAAAGCTCACCCCGCTCAGCTGTTGCACAAAGTCTTCCATAGATAATATCTCAGGTAACCATATTGCTCCGGGTGCAGTATTTTTGAGTTCACGCTGGTAAAAAAGTTTTGCCCGCCGGTTTGAGAAAACCAGACATAAGCCTTCGGAATCCCGTGAAAAATGATCCCTCAGATAACCGGAAATAAATCCTAAAAAAGTTTTAGCCATACCGGCCTGAAATATAGCATTTCATAGCGCACGAATTAATTCGTGCGCTATGAAAATTAATTCGTGGGCAATGAATGGCATTCGATTTATAAATTCAGATTTCCACCAGATTAAACAGCCTTTAAATTGCTAAAATTTTGGTATTCTGCAGCGAAATGTACTGCCGGTGCCGGGTAGTGATTGCACACTGATTGTGCCGCCAATTTTTTCAATGGCATTCTTAACATTTGACAGTCCAATACCCTTGCTTCCGTTTTTGGAAGGATCAATTGAAAAATGGGGCAAAAAAATTCTTGAAAGGTTTTCTGAGGCGATTCCAATCCCGTTGTCTTCTATGGCCAGCACCATGAAGTTTGGTTCAGTTATTTCGCGCACAGTCACCGTACAGGTCGGTTTATTTTTATCCCTGTACTTAATAGCGTTCGAAATCAGGTTAGACAGAATAATCCGGATTTGATTGGGATCTGTTTTAACAGCGCTATCCGCCGGCAAATTATTGATCAGCTCAAGTGAACCTGCATCACTGTTATATCTTAACTCCTCAAATAATTCATTGACCATAGCATAAAGCTGAACATTGATATAAGGCTGGGTATCCCGGTTCTTCAGTGATTGAATAATCTCTGAGGTGAATTTATCGAACTTTTTAATGCTTTTTTCCATCAGGTTCAGGTAATTACCGAACTCCTCATGGTTTTTTTCATCACGGGCAAGTGAAATTAAGCCGCTGATCGAATTCATCGGAGCCCTGAGGTCATGAGATAATACCCTGATTACCCGGTCGAGTTCCTGATTTGTGTTTTCAATATCTGTAAAATGTTTCCTGAACTTTTCGTCAACCTTCTTTCTTTCGGTGATATCAATCATTGTAAGGCAAACAGCACTTATTTTTTTACCATTTTCATCAATTACCGGACTAAGGCTGAAATCAAACCAATGCAAGGGAGTTTCCCTGAAGAGGAATGCCATTTCCCAGCTCTCTTTTTTATGGGATAAAACCGCTGAGGCATGTTTTAAAAATTCAGGATGCATCTCAGCATTCAGATAGTCAAGAAATTGTTTGCCCTGCTGCAGTTCCATTCCCATCAGGTAGGAAATCTGTTTTTGAGCGGTATTGTTGAAGGTTTTAACGCGAAAATGCTCATCCATTAGCACGATGCCCTGAATAACATTGTTGAAAACAGAATCAAGCATTGCAGCGGTCTCTTTTAGCAGTTCACCTGAGCGCCGCTGTTTGGTTATGTCTTTTAAAATACGGATAATACCCAGCACTTCTCCTCCTTCGCCAGTGAGCAGTGAAACCCTGTTGTCGATCCATAATAGCTGGTGGTCGCGGGTGAGAAGTTTTGAGTCCCATTGAACCTTTTTACCGCTTTGTATCTCATGCAGTTCGTCTGTTACTCCTGATTTTTCAATTTCTGGGTACAACAACTCAATGTTTCTGCCGGCGGTTTCACGCTCTGCATATCCGAAAACATCAGCGGCGGCCTGGTTCCAATAGGTGATATTTCCACTTTTATCTGTAACGATAACGGGTTCGCGAACGCTGCGCAGGATGTTTGACTGAAACATGACCGCTTCCTGTACTTTTCTTCGTTCAGTTACGTCATCGGCAATGATCAACAGACATTTTCTCCCATCGTACTCAAGTTCGCGGCCCCTGCACTCTGCATAAATCAGCGCCTTGTCCTTCCGTACAAACCTGAAATGGTTAACATACGACCAATCAATATTATCGGCGGGCACTGTTCCTGTTTGCAGCAGTTCCTGCCATCGTTTGCCCTGAAGTTCAAATTCAGCAAAACCCAGGCTCACGCCGGCTGCCTGATTTAAACGGATGATTTCATCAGTGAATTTGTCACATAATATGATTGGCAACGGATTTTCTTCAAACAGCAAGCGGTAGGTTTCTCTGCTTTGCCTTAGCAAACCTGTATTTTTCTTTCGTTCAAGTGCGTAAAGGATAGATTTTACCAGTAGTTTTTCATCAAACTCACCTTTTACCAGGTAATCCTGCACACCTACCTTAAGCGAAGCAAGCGCAACCGAAGCATCATTCAGCCCGCTAAGAATTACAACGGGTATGTCACCGCCGGCCTGAAGCATTTTTTCAAAGGTGTTTTTCCCGAAACTGTCAGGCAGCCCAAGATCAAGCAAAACAAGATGGGTTTCTCTGTTGTGAATTACATCTATGCCGTCCTGCAGCGAAATACAATGGGTAATCTCTACCGAATACACCTCAAGGGTATCCAGCATTTTCCTGATCAGTATATAATCAGCCTGACTGTCTTCAACAATAAGAATATGCAGGTGATATACACTCATGGGCCAATAGTAGCAAACAGAAAATTTGACTGCTTCATGCGTTAAATAATCGATACTGATACGAAAAGGCTTGCTGAAAGTTACTTTCTAAGGAATCAGTTGGCCTTTTCTGTATTGCGACCGGTTCCAAAAATTCGGTCGAGTATAGTATTAATGAATGAAAGTATTAAACTGAATAAAAGAGCCCACCAGAAATTATCTACCTCAAAATGATCAAGCAATGCGTCAGCCGTTAGAATAATGAGCGCATTGATTACCAGCAAAAACAGACCGAGGGTTAAAACAGTGGCCGGAATGGTTAAAATAACAAGGATTGGCCGGAGAAAAGCATTAAGAAATGAAAGCACTAATGCCACAAGCAAGGCATCCCAAATGGCCACATCACGCACGCCCTTCAGCATATATGCCGTAATAAGCACAGCAATGGAGGAAACAAGAATCCGGGCTAGCCATTTTTGCATGGGTCAAAAATATTCATTTCTTGTTAAACTGCCCTAAATGTCGTTCATTCATTTAAACTATTTTTACCGGGATGAAAATTGTGACAGTTATCGGAGCAAGACCGCAAATAATAAAAGCGGCAGCGCTCAGCAGGGCTATCAGACATGCCGATTATTCAGTTAAAGAGATCATAGTGCACACAGGGCAGCATTACGATCCCGATATGTCAGCGGTATTTATCCATGAGCTTGAAATTCCGGAGCCTGATTATAACCTCGGTGTAGGCTCTGGTTCACATGGTTCGCAAACAGCAGCTATGATCAGCGGCATCGAGAAGGTATTGCTGGATGAAAAGCCCGACTGGCTTGTTGTTTACGGTGATACCAATTCAACCCTTGCCGCAGCGGTGGCAGCCTCTAAAATTCATGTTCCTGTAGCACATATTGAAGCCGGATTGCGCTCCTTTAACAAATCAATGCCCGAGGAGGTCAACAGAATTGTTTGCGATCACGTATCTACCTTGCTCTTTTCACCAACCGGTACAGGTTACCAGCATCTATTGCGGGAAGGTTTTGCTGAAAACCGGCCGCCATTCAGTATTGACCATCCGGGGATTTTTCATTGCGGCGATCTGATGTATGATAACAGTTTGTATTACAGCGAAATGGCTGAAAAGCGGACTGATTTCTCGAATAATTTGCAATTGCAACAAAAACCTTTTTTCCTGGCTACCATTCACCGGAATAACAATACAGATGATGCGGAGCGATTAAACAGGATCATAGAAACGCTGCTTGATATCACCCTTGAATCAGGCATCCGCATGATACTGCCCGTTCATCCGAGAACACGAAAAATGATGGATACATTGTTAAATTCGGATTTAAGGGAAAAGTTAACCCCGGAAACATTGTATATCATTCCTCCCGCTTCATTCCTGGAGATGATATTGCTTGAGAAGTATGCGCAGCTGGTATTCACTGATTCAGGAGGCGTGCAGAAAGAGGCTTATTTTTTCGAAAAACCCTGTATCATACTCCGGCCTGAAACAGAGTGGGTAGAGCTGGTCAATAATGGAACGGCACGCATCTGTGATGCAGATCCTCTCAGGATAAAAGAGGCCTATAAAGATTTCACCAGTGATGAGAAACTTCTATTCCCCCCCGTTTTTGGAGATGGCAGCGCCGCTGAATTTATTCTGAAAACGCTGAAACAAAATACAGCGGTCTGAAGTCTCTCTATGCCTGATAAAGTTGAGTTGCTTGTTTATGCGCCCAGGGTTTCATCCAGGAGTAAATACATATTCAGGCTTTATTTCAGTCATATTTTACGGATAAAACACAGGCTCACCAATGACATCGCTGAATTTAATGCATATAAAGGTCCCCGGTTCAGTTATGCCGGACATCCGGTTGGAGATGAGTTGTTTTTTTATGCATCTGGTCTGCTGTTTGAAAGTGGCATTACTGTGCAGGAACTTAATTTCATGAACCATCGCGGACTGCCATGCTTTTACTCCGCCAAGCGAAAATCCGCCCTTCCTTTTGACCCTTTTGCAGCAGCTTTTTTTCTGGTGAGCCGTTATGAAGAGTATCTTCCGCATATTAAAGACCAGCACGGACGTTTTTCTTCTGCACAGAGCGTAGCTGCCCTAAATGGTTTTCTACGTAAACCATTAGTTAACATCTGGGCCGGCTGGATCAGGGAGATTCTGGAAGAACGTTTTCCAACACTTAAATTCACGGACAAACCCTATAAATTTACCCCCACTATTGACATTGACAATGCATGGGCCTATAAGCGCAAGGGGTTTATCAGAATAGGCGGTGGCATTTTGGCTGATCTGATCAATTTAGACTTTAATAGACTGAAAGAAAGGATCGCCTGCTTGATTCTTCGGCGCGATGATCCTTATGACACCTATGATTATCAGGTAGAGCTGATCAAGAAGTATCAGCTCGAGCCCATTTACTTTATCTTAATGGGCGATTATGCCGCCTTTGATAAAAATGTTCCCCATCAAAACAAGCATTTTCAATCACTGATTAAATTTCTGGCTGATTTTGGAACGGTGGGCATACATCCATCTTATGCTTCAAACGACTATCCCGAAAAGTTAAAATCTGAAATAAGCCGTTTGTCAGGCATACTTCATCGTGAAATACATTGCAGCCGTCAGCATTTTCTAAGGCTCAATCTGCCTCATTCATACCAGCGCTTGCTTGAATATGACATTACAGATGATTACACAATGGGTTATCCCGATCAGCCTGGTTTCAGGGCAAGTATTTGTACCCCATTTTTCT
>JBIICM010000038.1:0-16102 GCA_044238875.1 Flavobacteriales bacterium
ATGTACACATGCGAAAGATTCTGTTCAACCTCGCTTTTATAGCGCTTACCATTACTGCGGCGGCTCAGCAATCTATCATCCGCACCGACAGTAATCAAATGTTGCGTGAAGGCATTGAGCTTTTCGGCAAAGAAAAATACGGCCCTGCACAGGAATTCTTCAGCAGATTTCTGGCCACCCATCCCGACAAACATTCAGAAGCCCGCAAAACCGCTGTTTATTACCATGCCGTGTGTGCCGTTGAATTGTTTCACAGGGATGCTGAATTTCTGCTCACCAGTTTTGTGTATGAATATCCTGAAAGTCCGCTGATCAGGCAGGCATGGTTCAGGCTCGGAAAATTTTTCTTCCGCGACAAAAAATACAAGGATGCCCGCAAATGGTTCGAAGTCATCGAACCTGATCAACTTGAAGCCAATCAGACCGATGAATATCATTTTAAACTCGGTTACTGCTATTTCAAAGCCGAAGATTATGACCGCGCCTTAGGCGAACTCAGTCTGGTTAAAGATGGCGACTCTCCCTATGCTTCAACTGCCGCATATTATTACGGGCATATTCAATACAGCAATAAAAATTATGAGTCGGCACTTGAGCACTTTAAGAAATTAGAACAGGATGAGGTTTTCGGAAGGGTGGTTCCATTTTACATCAGCCAGATTTATTACCTGCAAAAGAAATTTGATCAGGTGATCAATTATGCAACTCCGGTATTGGACACAACCAAAAGCAAACGCAGTCCGGAAATTGCCAAACTGATCGGTGAATCGTATTACAATACCAACCGCTTTAAGGAGGCACTGCCCTACCTTGAACAATACCGTGATAAAGCACCCGCTGCAAACAGAACGCGCGAAGATGACTATCAGCTTGGGTTTACCTTTTTCAAACTCAATAAATATCCCGAGGCTGTTACTGCTTTTCAGGAAGCGGTAGGTGATCAGGATGCGCTGGGGCAGAGCGCCTGGTATCACATGGGTTGGTGTCACCTGCAAACAGGCAATAAAAAATTTGCACGCAGCGCCTGGCAACAGGCTGCTAAAAGTTCTTTCGACACTGTAATCAAGGAACAGGCGCTCTTTGATTATGCAAAACTAGCCTATGAACTGGGCTATGACCCCTACGATGAAGCCGTACTCGCATTGCAGGATTACATGAATACCTACCCGAACAGTCAGCGACTGGATGAGGCCTACACCTTTCTGGCAAATATTTACGCCACTACCCGCAATTACCGCACGGCAATGCAGTCGATTGACCGAATAAAAAAACAAACGCCCGCTATCAAGGCTGCCTATCAGCGTGTGGCGTTTTTCAGGGGCGTTGAACTGCTGAATGATAAAAATCATCAGGAAGCCATCCGGCATTTTGACTTGTCACTTAAAAATCCGACCGATAAGCAAATGGCCGGACAGGCGCATTACCTGAAAGCCGAAGGACTTTATCATTTGGGCCAGTACAGTGCCTCTGTGAAAGAATATCAGGACTTTATTTACAGTTTGAATGCCTTTAATCAGAAAAAATTCAACCGGGTTAATTACAACCTTGGGTATGGCTATTTTAAGCTGAAAGATTATAAAAATGCCATTATATGGTTTCGCAAATACATTGCAGCAGCTGCCAGTGACGAGCAAAAGGTAATACACGATGCCTTTGTAAGACTGGGAGATTGTTATTTTGTTCAGCGAAACCTTCTGCTGGCGCAGGAAAATTATGACAAAGCCAGTGATAGCAAAGGCCCGGAAACCGACTATGCCCTCTTTCAGAAAGCCACCATTCAGGGCCTGAACGGAAAAGATGAGCAGAAGATCAAATCACTTGAACGGTTAACAGCTGATTTTCCCTCATCGCCTTATGCAGATGATGCCAGGTTTGAGACCGGTAAGAGCTATCAACAGCTCGGAAGAAATGATGAAGCATACAACACATTTAACAGCATCATCGTTAATCAGCCCAAAAGCAAACTGGTTCCGGAGGCCATGCTGCAAATGGCCCTGATAAGGTTTAATCAGAACAGCGATGATGAGGCCATTGCACTTTATAAGAAGGTAGAAGAAAAATATCCGGGAACCGAAGCGGCCCGGCAAGCGCAAAATGGCATAAAGCGCATTTATGTAGAGCAGGGTAACCAGGAAGCATTAAAGCCCTATTTGGGTGGCAAATCGCGGGCAGCACAGGATTCACTGCTTTGGGAAACTGCTGAGAACGCCTATCTTAAAGGCAGCTGCGATAAAGCAGGCACTCAACTTGATGGTTACCTGAAAGAATTTCCTGAAGGATTGTTTTCGTTGCAGGCACTTGCTTACAAAGCCAAATGCGAACTGAGCGCCAAGAAAACGGATGAAGCTGCAGCCACCTACCGAATCATTATCAGCCGCCCGCGCAATAAATATACTGCTGAAGGCCTGCAGATGCTGGGCATATATGAGCGACAAAAAGAGAATTATCAGCTTGCACTTGAGCATTTTACAAACCTTGAAAATATTGCAGAAAACAATGATCAAGCGTTACTGGCCATCAGCAATATCATGCGTATTCATGCCAGTTTAAGAAATACCAACGAGGCGGCTGCTTATGCAGAAAAATTGCTGAAGCGTGAAAAGGCGGGGGATGAGCTGCGCAACGAAGCAAGACTCTTCATAGCCCGTAAGTTGATGGCGGATGACAACCTCGCGAAAGCCGGCGAGGAACTTCAGAAGTTAAAAAAACTGAACAGTGAAACAGGTGCTGAAGCACGCTATTCTATTGCCCTTATTCACTACAAAAAAGGCGACTACACCAAATGCGAAAAAGCCATCTTTGAACTAATTGATGAGATGCCCTCTTATGATTACTGGCTCACCAGGGGTTTTATTCTTTTGGCTGATAATTATGTGAAACAGGGCAATAATTTTCAGGCAAAAAGAACCCTCCAGAGCGTGATTGATAACCATCAGGAAGATGAATTGAGGGAACAGGCCAGAAATAAACTTGAATTGCTGATCAGCCAGGAAAATCAACAACAGGATCAGAAAAAGCCTTCAGAGAATGAGGAAGAGAATTTTGATGACAAACCAAAGGATGAATAATATGCAACATAAAAAATTCATTCAAAAATGGCTGATAGCAGTATTTTTCTGCGGCCTTTTTTATCTGCCGGGCCTTGCCCAGAAGAAAAGAGACACCAGCGTTGTGGTCAGAGAAAATTACATTGTACGCATTGTCCCCGATCCGCAGAAATACAATGAAACACACCAGATCATTGACTCAGGAATGACCAAAATGGATATACGGTACGAACTCAACAGCCGTAAAATTCATACAGTGTATGAAATTGATCCGATCAAGGCGGCTTCCATCAAGAACGAAGCCCTGTCAAAGCTTTACAATGGCTACGCAAAAGCAGGTTTTGGCACCTACAATACACCTTATGCAGAGGTGTTTTACAACAACCTCCGCTCAAAAAAATTCGGAACAGGCATTCATTACAAGCACCTGAGTTCTTCAGGACAGATTGCGGATGTTGCTTATTCAGGATTTAATAACAATGAACTGAACCTTTACGGTAAATATTTCATTAAAAAGTCAACCATCTCGGGTAATATTGACTACCGCAGAAACGGAATGCATTATTATGGGGTTAACAAAAATCCGCTTGACACATCAACCTTCAATAAATACGATCTGAACAGGGAAGCAATCCGGCAATATTACCAGCTGATCAGGGTGGGCGCAGCCTGGGGCGACAACTATCCCGTTGATAGCCAGGCCATCAAATACAAGGGCAGCATCAATTACTACAATTATACCGACCGTTTTGAATCTTCAGAGAACGGTTTTAACCTTGGCGGACAGGTGGCTTTTCATTATAAAACATATTCGTTCGATATCGCCACCCGGCTTGATTATTTTGGCAACCTGGCCGACAGCGTTTCATCATCCATGACACTTTTCAACCTGAACCCTTCCATCAACTTCAGGCAGGAAAAATGGCGGCTGAAAGCCGGCCTGAATACCTGGATCACCGCTGACTCAGCAAATGGTTTCAGAATAGTGCCCCAGATTGATTTCGACTTTCATATTTATAAAAACATCATCATTTTCAATGCCGGTACCGACAGCAGACTATGGCGCAACTCATGGCGGGCACTCACAGAGGAGAACCCTTTCCTGATCAGTAATGTGCCGCTCGACAATACCTGGGCGCCTTTCAGGTGGTACGCCGGATTACGCGGCGCACTCGGTGCCCGTCTGGCTTTTGGGGTGAAGGCAAGTTATGTGCAACTCACCAATCAGGTATTTTTTGTGAACTCGGTAGACACGGCGGGGCTCAACCTTAACAAGCTCACAACTGTTTACCTGAGTCCATCACTTGTGCAGGTTGACGGCGAACTCAACTGGCGCAGCAGCGATCGCTTATGGCTGATGAGCCGGGTAACCTACCTGGGTTACACCATGGACGACCAAAGCCAGAAACCCTGGCATACCCCCGCCCTGAGGCTCTCTTTCAGCGGGAAATACAGCCTGAGGGATAAAATCATCATTACGCCCACCATTCTTTATCTCGGGCCCCAGTATTCACGCGAATACAAGGTTATTACAGATGCCGCTGGTAATAAGTCCACTGAGATGTATGCCCGCAAGCTGCAAGGCATCACAGATATCAATCTGGGAGGTGAATACCGCTACAACAATGTGCTTGGCATGTTTATTCAGCTGAACAATATTTTAAATGTGCGTTATCAGCGTTACCGCGACTATCCCACCCAGCGTTTCAACCTGCTGGCAGGCATCAGCTATTCCTTCTGATCACCGATGCTTGCTAAACAATAAAATCAGATAATCTCGAGGTCTTCTTTCAGCATCCAGCCTTCGTTGCCGTCATAGGTTTTTACTTTCACCCATCCTTCGAGTTCATCGCTGATTTTCACCTTACTTCCGGCATGAAGCAGAAATAAGCCTGTACTGTTGCCGGTGGGTGCACTTTTCACCGATACACTGCCTGAAAAGATAATGGCCTCATTTTTTGCATAGGTAATCCGGTAGCGCGACCAACCCAGGGTAAAGCAGGCCACACTGAGCAGCAGGGTAAGAAGGGCCCCGTAAAACCCTGTTTTTTTCATGGCTACACCTGTCGAAAGAAAGTAAAGGTAACAACCGGCCGCGGTTAGCGTAAGCAGCATCAATGATAAAGCCGCCCAGCTGCCGGCCTCCATTAAACCACGCAAAGCATTAAACCAGCGGTAATAAAACAATTCGGGAACAACTTCAATTTTATCTTCGATGCGCTGATTGGCAAGGCGCAGGTTAAACAATACATCCTGATCACCGGGCTGGTATTTCAGCGCACGCTCATAATTCAAAATAGCATTCGGGTAATCGGTAAGCTTATAATAACAGTTGCCCAGGTTGTAATAAAGCGCAGGGCTCATCATTTGCTGCTGACGAATAATCTCCTCATAGGTTTGTGTGGCATTTTTAAAGTCGCCCTTCAGAAACAATGCGTTGGCCTTTGCAAAAAGATCAGCCGGGGATGCAGCGGGCAACAACAAACTGAATGATAAATTCAGTACGATTAGCAAGAGGATGTTTTTTCGCTTACCACTCATGATTTTAAAACATTTTCAAGGCTGGTGATTACATCGGTAGTCTGGTCATAAATCTCTTTCATGCCTTCTCCCGCAGAGGTGGCATAGCGCGCCATTTCGCAGGTGTCGAGCAAACTGAAAAGTTTGCGCTTCAGCTGAGGGTCGGCATTTTTTTCATCCAGGCGACCGGCAATTACTTCCCTGCTCAGACTGGCCACCGGAATCATAAGCTTGTCGCCCAGGTAACCATACAATGCGCGGAAAATTTCTTCGTAAAATTCATCACGCTTACCGGCTGTTTCAAGTTCATGCGCATGGCGAAGCCGTTTTTTTGCCGCCTGCCCTGCCTCTTTTATCCGGTAAATTGCACCATTTTCTTTTCGTTGCTGTTGCCTGCGCCTGAAGATCAAAAGACCAATAACAGAAAGTGGCGGCAGGAGCGCCAGCAATCCGAAAGCAGGCGAAAACATAAAACCCCTTTCGTGCAGCGGTGTAAATTTAACCGTACCTGTTTTGTTGAACCTGATGTCGGAAGCGATAACGCGGGTACCCGATTTAACCCCTGAGCGGTCTGAATAACGCTGATCAGCAGCTGATTTTTCTACTTCAAGACGGATGGCCGGCGCGCTCAATACCTGATATGTTTTACGCTGAGGGTCAAAATAGGCGAAAGAAAAAGGACCAATGGTATAAGTGCCGCCCGCCTGCGGTATCATCAGGTAATCAAAGGTTTTAGAGCCCGACATACTGCCCGGGTTAACCTGAATAGACTCCTTCACCTGCGGATCATACAATTCGATTTCCGGCGGAACTTCAATCTTTGGATTTTCAATCAACTTAAGGTTTCCGCTGCCCTGCACCACCATTTTCAGGTTAAAGGCATCACCCGATTTGAGTTTGGTGGCGCCTGAACTAACATTGAAAGTGTATTGACCCACCGCTCCGTTAAAATCAGCCGGTTTGCCGGCAGCAGGCAATGGCATTACATCAAGCACCAGCGGTTTGCTTTTCACTTTCACCTCAGAATCTTTGTAACTGCCTCCGAGCAACTGATCGAATATGCTCTGCGGTGCCACCCGCTCCCTTACCACAAAGGTTGCCTCAAGGGTTGGAATCTCGAGTTTACCTGATTTTTGAGGAATGAGCAGGGTCTTTTTAATCTCCACCGTGGTGTATTGAACGCCGTCAATAACCTCCTGGGTACTCTTGTTGTTTTTGTCGAGCGAAATTTCTTCGGTAAAAAAGCCATTGAAGGAAGGTATTTTCACATCAGAAAAATTCACCATTGGATAACGGTTATAAACCTTGTAGGTAACCGTAACCGGTTCGCCCATCCATGCTGAAGATTTATTGACGATGGCCCTGATAAAGAGATTTTCTCCTCCTGATTTTACGTTTCCGCCCTGGCTGCGGCCTTGTGCACCCTGTGCCTGACGCTGGGGTGAATTGGTTACTTCAATTTCAATCGTATTTGATTGCAGCTGTCCGTTTCCGATACGCACTTTTGCCGGACCAATGGTAAATTTACCCGTTTTACGTGCCGACAATACATAATAAAAACTGAGGGTTTGGGTGACTCTTCCGTTTACATCATTGAACGAGAAGGTTTGATTGGGCCCGGCATAAACATCGAAGGCCGAAAGATCGGGCCCGTTAAATGAGCTGGCGTTTGTATTGACCGAATAGCTGAGTCTGAACTGCTCACCAACAGCCACCTTACTTTTTGAGGCTGAACCGCTGAATTTGATTTCCTGAGCAGGCAAATAAAAATTCAAGGCTAAAAATGCCAGCAAAAATGTCCATTTCATTTTGAGCCAGTTCATCATTTTACCAGTCTTTGCCGCTGGCAGGTGCCAGTGATTTTCCGTCTTTTTTATCAACCTTTTTTCGCAGCTCCTTCTCCTCCCTGTTCAGTGCATCCAAAATACGTTCGGCCTCTTCGCGGTTGATCTGCTGCTTATCTTCCTTTTTTTGCTGATCATCCTTGCTTTGCTGCTGTTTTTGCTGCTGCTGATTCTTTTGTTGTTGCTGATTCTTTTGCTGATTCTTTTGTTGTTGCTGCTGTTGCTGTTGCTGAATTTTTTTCAAGGCGTACGACAGGTTATATCGTGTGTCTTCATCGGTGGGATTAATTTTCAGCGCTTTCTTGTAGGCTTCAATGCTCTTTTCATACTGCTTATTTTCGAGCAGGGCGTTACCGAGGTTATGATACACCCTTGCTTTCTGATTGTCAGCTGAAGCGTTCGGTGCAAGTGAATCGAGAATAGCCCCTGCTTCCTGGTAGCGCTTTTGTTTGTAGAGTGCATTGGCGAGATTGTAATTGCCCACCCATGAGTCAGGTTGCTTTGAAAGCCCCTTGCGGTATGCTATTTCGGCCTCATTGTATTTTCCTTCCTTGTAAAGTTCATTACCTTTTCTTAATTGACTTTTTGTTTGCTGAGCCGCTGCAAAGTTTACCTGCAGCAAAACAAGCGCAATGATAAAGTATAAAAAAACAGGCTTGCTCATTTTTTATTGTTTCCGAAAAGGTTAAGACGTTTGGCGAGGGCGCTTTTGCGTTCACTGATCAGCAACTCTATCAACAGCAGCAATAATGCAGCAGAAAGAAAAAGCGGAAATCTGTCGGCATAGTCGGTAAAGGTTTTCGAGCCAAAATCTGTCTTCTGCATGCTGTTGATCTGACTAAAAAGTTCATCAAGCCCGACATCACTGGATGATGCCTGCACAAATTTACCGCCGCCGGCAGCAGAAACCTCCATCAGCATAGCCGGATTCATCCGGCTGATCACCGTATTTCCATCCTGATCTTTCTTGTAACCATTCATGATACCGTTTGAAAAATCCGGAACCGGAGCACCCTGCTCGGCACCAATGCCCAGGGTATGCACAAAGATACCTGCTTCACGGGCAGCCCCAGCCGCTTCAACGGCATTGTCTTCATGATTTTCTCCGTCAGAAATCACAATGATGGCTTTGTTTCTTTTTCCGCCCCTGGGCAAAGCACGTACCGCTGTTTCAATGGCAGCACCTAAGGCAGTACCCTGTGACAAAATGCTCTCCTGTGTGACATTTGAAAGGAACAATTTGGCAGCCGCATAATCCTGTGTAAACGGAAGTTGCAGGTAAGCATCTCCGGCAAAAACAACAATTCCGATACGGTCATCCCCAAATTTTTCGAGTAGCTTGCCAATGGCCTGTTTTGCCCGCTCAAGCCTGTTGGGCCTGATGTCTTCGGCCAGCATGCTGTTTGAAACATCAAGGGCAATAATCAGGTCAACACCCTGCCGTTTAACCTCCTCATACCTTGAACCGATTTGCGGGTTTGAGAGGCCAATTACCAGAAATAGGTAAGCGCCGGCAAGCAGAAAAAACTTCCATTTGGTTTTAGCATCCGATTTATCAGGCATCAGACGGGCCATGAGTTCAGGATCACCAAAACGTTTGATCGCTTTTCGCTTCCAGTTTAACCGCAAAATAAATAGCAATCCGAAAACCGGTATCAGCACTAAGAGCCAAAGAAAATCAGGATAGGCAAATCGCAGCATAACTCAGGGGATTGATCGCATTAATGTATTCCGCAAAAGCCATTCGGCGGCCAGAAAAATTACGGCCAGCAGCGCAAGCGGCCAGAACTCCTCTTTTTTCTTCCTGTATTCAGTAACATCAAACCTTGTTTTTTCAAGCTGGTCAATCTGTTTATAAATGTCTTTCAATGCTTCGTGATTGGTAGCCCTGAAATACTGACCGCTGGTCATATCCGCCATTTTCTTCAGCAATGCCTCATCAATCCTTACCTCTGTGTAGCCGAAAACAAATTCACCGTTCATGCGTGTGATGGGCGAATAGGCCATGCCCCTGCTGCCGACGCCAATGGTATATACCCTGATGCCGTATTCCTTGGCAATTTCAGCTGCAGTGAGGGGTGAAACCGACCCCACATTGTTTTCACCATCCGTAATCAGAATAATTACCTTGCCTGCCGCCTTGCTCTCGCGCAAACGGTTTACGGCAGTGGCCAGCCCCAAACCAATCGCTGTTCCGTCGGCAAGAAAGTTGGGCTCTACGCTGCTCAGCAAATTTTTTAATACCGAATGATCAATGGTAAGCGGACACTGTGTGTAAGCTTCACCTGAAAAAACCACCAGCCCGATACGATCAGCGGGCCGGCTGTCAATGAATTCAACAGCCACCGATTTAGCCGATTCAAGCCTGTTGGGTTTGAAGTCTTTGGCCAGCATACTGGGCGAAAGATCCATGGTTAACAAAATGTCGATGCCCAGTGTGCTCATATCCTGCATTGAGAGCCTTGTTTGCGGTCGTGCCAGTGCCGTTATGATCAGCGAAATTGAAAGACAACGCAGCACAAATGGAGCATGCATGAGCCTTACAACAACTGATTTTTTCTTTCCGGCAAAACCGCTAAAGCCTGAAATCTGAAGGTCGGGTTTGGCCCTGTGGCGGCGTTTGATATACCAGAAGATGAGCATCGGTATAATCGCAAGCAATGAAAACACCCATGGATGCGCGAAACTCACCTGTTGCAGGTCGGGCAAGCTGTATGGCGTATTTTCAAACACGGGGCTCCTCCTTTCGCTGCGGTGCAGGTTTTGTTTCGTTTACAAAACGGATGGCCTGAACAAGGCTTTGTTCATGCTCTGCTGCGGTAAGACTTAACTTTGCAAATTTCACCAGATCGGCCGCCTGAAGAATTTGTCGCAGAACGGATTCCTGCTCACTGATCACCGGATGCCTTGCACACATGCGCAGAATATCTCCGGTAGTAGATTCAAGCGCCGGAAGTTGGAATTGCTCCTCGATATAAGTCCTGAGCGTATCAGATACAGCGGTATGATAGGCCTTTTCCTTTCCCGTCGTCCATAGCTTTTCTTCCCCTGCTTTTTGCAGGGCATTTAAGGCTTTCTCCCATGGCGGTATGGCCGGAACAGAAGGCAGAACAGGTAGGTTCTTCTTTTTACGTCTCAGCCAAAAATAAATGCCGGCGGCAATGATGGCCGCTACAACCAATCCGGCAAAAACCCAGGGTATGTATTCGGCCAATTCAAAAGGAACTTCCTGTACATTTTTAATGTCCTTGATTGCCTGCGTTGTATCAACCGGAACCGACTTAACATTGATAACAAGCGCATCGGTAATTAAAGATATGCTGTCGCCGGCCGGTCTTATAAATGTAAAGTCAAATACAGGCAAGGTAAACAAACCGGTATCAAAGGAGGTGATCCGGATACGTTGTTTTAAAAACTGCTGACCTGAGATTGAATCTTTCAGCGTATCAATCCCTGCCCTTGAAACAATATCGAAATGAGGCCCGAGCGAGTCACTGAGCTGAGGCCAGCGTATGATTTCTTTACTCCCGGGGCGCGCTGTGAGGGTTATATTGGTTTGTTCACCGATTTTCAGCGAGTAAGTATCAGCCGTTGCTGAAACTTGCTGGGCTTCAAGCCTGAAAACTGCAAAAAGCAGCAATGTACAGATCAGCGTAAGTTGTTTCATCCCCTTTTTCTGAACAGGTTACTGAGTGGCTGAATATAACTCCGGTCGGTTTGCAGCAAGGCATGATCAATACCTGCTTTACTGAAAATGCCTTTAAGCTGATCTTCGTGCTTACGGTAATTTACCTCATATATTTTCCTGACGGCCCTGTCGGATGTATCAATCCAACGTTTTTCTCCGCTTTCGGCATCCCTGAAATGCACAAGACCTACATCAGGCATTGTTTTCTCACGGGGGTCACAAACCCTGAGCGCAACCACATCATGTTTGCGGGAAGCAATTTTCAGGGTATCGCCGAAGCCGGTGTCCATAAAATCAGAAAGTATAAATGCAGTGCAACGTTTTTTGGTTACGTTGGTGAGAAACTTAAGTGCCTCGGAAATATTGGTGGCTGTATGTTCAGGGCGGAAATCAATGAGCTCGCGGATGATTCTCAGCACGTGCGATTTGCCTTTCTTGGGCGGGATATATTTCTCAATAATGTCACTGAAGAAAATAACACCGATCTTATCGTTGTTCTGCAGGGCTGAAAATGAAAGTACAGCGCATACTTCAGCCACAAGCTCGGCCTTGAATCTTTCGGACGTTCCAAAATTCTTTGAAGCGCTTACGTCTACCACCAGCATGATGGTAAGTTCGCGCTCTTCTTCATACACCTTCACAAAAGGGTGGTTGAGACGTGCAGTCACATTCCAGTCAATGGTGCGTACGTCGTCGCCCGGCTGGTATTCGCGCACTTCGCTGAACGACATACCCCTGCCCTTAAACGCGCTGTGATACTGCCCGCTGAACAGTTGAGACGAAAGCCCCCTGCTCTTGATTTCAAGTTTTCTGACCTTTTTGAGGAGCTCTTTGGTTTCCATGCAAAAAGTACTTAAGGTACTTCTACGGTATTGAGTATTTCAGCAACAATCTGTTCGGTAGTAATATTCTCGGCCTCGGCTTCATAGGTTAGACCAATGCGGTGCCTGAGCACATCCATGCAAACCGCCCTGACATCTTCAGGTATCACATACCCCCTGCGGCGGATGAATGCATAAGCTTTTGCTGCAAGGGCAAGGCTGATGGAGGCGCGCGGAGAAGCCCCGAAGCTGATCAGCGGCTGATAACGCTCCAGGCCGTGATCTTTAGGGAAACGTGTGGAAAAAACGATGTCAACGATATAACGTTCAATTTTTTCGTCCATATAAACCTCCCTCACCACTTTACGGGCCCTGAGAATCTGGTCGGGACTGATTACTTTTGAGGGTTTTGGAAACTCAGCGGCCAGGTTTTCGCGGATGATTCTTTTTTCTTCCTCTTTTCCGGGATACCCGATCACAACCTTCAGCATAAAGCGGTCAACCTGTGCTTCGGGCAGCGGATAGGTTCCCTCCTGCTCTACAGGATTCTGCGTGGCCAGTACAAGGAAAGGTTCAGGTAACGGAAAAGTAGTTTCCCCAATGGTTACCTGACGCTCCTGCATGGCTTCAAGTAAGGCACTCTGCACTTTGGCCGGAGCGCGGTTGATTTCATCTGCCAGAATAAAATTGGCGAAAATCGGCCCCTTACGAACAGAAAACTGCTCTTGCTTTTGGTTGTAAATCATGGTTCCGATCAGGTCAGCCGGCAACAAATCAGGGGTGAACTGGATACGGCTGAACTGCGCGTCAATGGTCTGTGAAAGGCTTTTGATGGCGAGTGTCTTGGCCAGACCCGGCACCCCCTCGAGCAGGATATGCCCATTGGCCAGCAAACCAATCAGCAGCCTGTCGAGCATATATTGCTGCCCCACTATAACCTTGTTCAGCTCAAGGTTCAGCAGTTCGATAAAGGCACTTTCTCTTTCAATTTTTTCGTTAATTTCACGTATATCAGTCATGTGTTTCACATTTATGGCTGCAAATTAAAGATAATCCGCTAGCGCGGTCAAGTATCATTTATTTAAAAAATGTTAACGGGCCTTGTTTACAGTATTTTCAAATAATTTCACTGATCACCATTCACCATTCACCGTTCATCGTTCACCAATTTTTAATTAATTTCGCCACCGGAAACAAACCGAAAAAAGTAATTGAACCATGGCATTTGACATAGAAATGATTAAGGGTGTTTACGCCCGTTTTGGAGAAAAAGTGAACGCTGCGCGCCTGCTTGCGGGCAGGCCCCTTACCCTTACCGAAAAAGTGTTGTATGCGCATCTCAGCGGAGCATTGCCATCAGCCGCCTATGAAAGAGGCAAATCTTATGTTGATTTTAATCCTGACCGTGTAGCCATGCAGGATGCAACCGCCCAAATGGCACTTCTGCAGTTTATGCAGGCCGGAAGAAAAAAAGTTGCAGTGCCGAGCACGGTGCATTGCGACCACCTTATTCAGGCCAAAACAGGTGCTGCCACCGACCTGGCTACCGCCCTTGATGTAAACTCTGAAGTGTATAACTTTCTCGCTTCCGTTTCTGATAAGTATGGCATTGGCTTCTGGAAACCGGGAGCCGGCATTATTCACCAGGTTGTACTTGAAAATTATGCCTTCCCCGGGGGCATGATGATCGGAACCGACAGCCATACGGTAAACGCCGGTGGTCTCGGCATGATCGCCATTGGTGTTGGTGGTGCTGACGCGGTGGATGTGATGGCCGGCATGCCATGGGAGCTTAAGTTTCCAAAACTCATTGGCGTAAAGCTTACCGGAAAGCTCAGCGGCTGGGCTTCTTCCAAAGATGTTATTCTGAAAGTAGCCGGTATTCTTACCGTTAAAGGCGGTACCGGAGCCATACTCGAATATTTCGGACCGGGTGCCGACAGCCTTTCCTGCACAGGTAAAGGTACCATTTGCAATATGGGTGCAGAAATTGGCGCAACCACCTCCATTTTTGGTTATGATCAGAAAATGGCCGATTACCTCCGCGGAACCGACCGCGCAGATGTAGCAATTTTGGCCGACGGCATTGCAGAACATTTACGTGGAGACGAAGAAGTGTATGCTGATCCTGCGCAATATTTCGATCAGGTGATCGAGATTAATCTTAATGAACTTGAACCGCACATCAATGGTCCATTTACTCCTGATCTTGCATGGCCGCTCAGTAAATTCGCAGCAGCCGTAAAAGAAAATAACTGGCCTGCACGCCTTGATGTTGGTTTGATCGGATCATGTACCAATTCATCCTATGAAGACATCAGCCGTTCAGCTTCTATTGCTGCACAGGCGGTTGAAAAAGGGCTGAAAACAAAATCTGAGTTTACCATTACACCCGGTTCCGAGCAGGTTCGTTACACGGTTGAAAGGGATGGTTTTTTAGGGGTATTCGATAAAATGGGAGGCGTGGTGCTGGCCAATGCCTGCGGCCCCTGTATCGGTCAGTGGGCGCGTCACGGCTCTGAGAAAGCTGAAAAAAATTCAATCATCACTTCCTTTAACCGGAATTTTGCCAAACGTAATGATGGCAATCCCAATACACACGCATTTGTGGCCTCACCTGAACTGGTAACAGCACTTGCCATTGCCGGCGACCTCACATTTAATCCGGCTACTGATACCCTCATTAATGAGAAGGGAGAAACGGTTAAACTGGATGAGCCAAAAGGAGTTGAATTGCCCCTCAAGGGCTTTGCTGTTGAAGATGCCGGCTATCAGGCACCGGCAGAAGATGGCAGTCAAATAAAGGTAATGGTTGACCCTAACTCTGACAGGCTACAATTGCTTGATAATTTTTCGGCATGGGATGGCACCAACCTGAGCGGCCTGAAGCTACTGATCAAGGTGAAAGGTAAATGTACCACCGATCATATTTCAATGGCCGGACCATGGCTGAAATACCGTGGGCACCTCGATAATATTTCCAACAATATGCTCATTGGGGCGCTGAATTTCTTTAACGAAAAAACCGATCTGGTAAAGAATCAGTTAACCGGTGAATATGGCCCTGTTCCGGCTACGCAGCGTGCCTACAAGGCTGCCGGGATTGGTTCTGTTGTGGTAGGCGACGAGAATTACGGGGAGGGCTCTTCACGCGAACATGCTGCCATGGAACCCCGTTTTTTGGGTGTTAGGGCGGTAATTGTTAAATCATTTGCGCGGATACACGAAACCAATCTGAAAAAACAGGGCATGCTGGCCCTTACCTTCGCCAACAAGGCCGATTATGATAAGATACGCGAAGACGATACTTTCAGCTTTACTGATCTTACTGCGTTTAGTGAGGGTAATCCGCTTACCTTGTTGATCAGCCATGCCGATCATACCGAAGAAACCATTCAGCTGAACCATACTTACAATGCCGGTCAGATTGAATGGTTCAAAGCAGGTTCAGCCCTCAATCTGATCAAACAGCAGGTGGCCTGAACATAATTTTCTACCCGGTGTTCAGGTAGGATAATTGAACAGCGCTTTTTTTGTTTTTAAAATAATTCCCTATGAAGAAACCAGATAATAAGGACTCAGGTGTTATTTTTCAAAATCCGGTGCTTGAGTTTCTTTCAAAGACCTCGCCTTTAATTACCTTTACGTGGGTTGGCCTTTATGCAGGCCTCCTGCTTTTTTTGAGCAGCCGCTTAAATGCTGAGATGACCGTTTCGCGCACTGTTGTGTGGTTTATCGCAGGTCTGGCAGTCTGGACATTTTTTGAATATATACTCCACCGGTACTTATTTCACTGGGCAAGTGAATCAAAGGTAGTTAAACGCTTCACCTACATCCTGCATGGCATTCATCATGATTACCCGCGCGATGTGAAAAGGGTGTTTATGCCTCCGGCTCCAGGAACCATTTTTGTGGTGGTTTTTTTGGGTCTTTTCTGGTTGTTTATGCAAAACATTGTGTTTGCTTTTCTTCCTGGATTTTTAAGCGGATACTTCATTTACGCTTATATTCATTACATAATTCACGCGAAAAAACCTTTCAGGAATTTTAAATTCTGGTGGACACACCACACTTTGCATCATTACAAGTATCCTGACCGGGCATTTGGTGTGAGTACCCCCTTATGGGACCTTGTTTTTGGAACAATGCCGCCCAAATCAGCCAAAGCAAATCACTTAAAAT